>JAEZEJ010000025.1 GCA_023417775.1 Actinomycetes bacterium
ACGCCCCCCCCCCCTCCGGGCGGCCCGCCGGGGCCGGGCGGGGGCACCCTCTGCTCCTCAGGCGGGCCCGACGCAGACGCCGACGGGTCCGCCACCGTCCGGACAGCCGACCCCCACGTATCCGCCCTTCTCCTCGGGCCCGCCTCCGTCGGGTCCGCCTCCGTCTGGTCCGCCTCCGTCTGGACCGCCTCCGTCTGGACCGCCTCCGTCTGGACCGTCGTCATCGGGTCCTCCTCCCGGCCCCGACTACGTCGCCTTCCCGCGGTCGCCGGGGCAGCAGACCGCCACCACCCCTCCGACGCGAGGCGGGCTGAACGCCGGAGCGGTGATCCTGGCGCTCGGCGCACTGCTGCTGCTGGTGGCGGCGACGATCTTCATCACGGTCTCCTGGGACAGGCTCGGCCTCTTCGGGCGCTCGATGGTGCTGCTCGGCGTCACCGTCCTCGCGGCGGCCGGCGCGAGCGAGCTCTCGAGGCGGCGGTTGCGGGGTTCGGCCGAGGCGCTGTGGGCCGTGACCTTGGGCCTGATCACCCTCGACTGGTTCGCCGCCCGGGCGGAGGGGATGCTCGGGCTCCAGCACATCGATCCAGGGCTGTACGTCGGACTCTGGTCGGTGTTGTTGTCGACCTTCGCGCTCGTCGTGGTGGCGCTGACGCGCGGCCGGATCGGTCGCTCCCTGGTGGTGCCGCAGGTCGTCGCGGCCGTCACCCCGTGGATCGCCGTGCCGACGATCCTGTTCTATCTCTGGATCGGCCTCGAATGGCGTGCCTTCTGGGCCGGCCTCGTGAGTGCGAGCGTGGCGGCGATCGTGGCCCTCCTCGCGTGGCGCCTCCGCGCGTCGCTCGCCGGCTGGGGCGTGGTACCGCCCCTGGCCGCCATGCTGCCCTTCCTGGTGGTCTCCGCGGTCGCCGACACGGTCGCTCATCCCGAGCCGAGACAGCTGGTGCTCGAGGGCCATGCCGTCCCCCTGCTCCTGCTCTCGATCCTCGCGGCGGTGGCCGCGGTGACCATTCCGCGGGCGCGCAGCGTGCCCGCGGCAGGCGCCCTGCTCGGCGTCACGCTCGTGCTCGCCACGGGGGTCGGCGGGGGGCTCGTCCCCGAGGCCGGGGTCGCGACTGCAGCCGCCGTCCTGGTCCTGACCGCGCTGCTCGGGGCTGGGGCGGGAACCTGGACACTGGGCAGCCGGTGGGCGTCCGCCGTGCTGGCGGCGGCCGGACTCGGGTTGATCGTCCTCGGCTGGCTGGAGGCCTGGCCGACCAGCGTCTTCGACCCCTGGCGCGGCTCGCTCGCGCCGCCCCTCGAGCTCGACGTGCTCGCCTATGCCGCGGCGGCGGTCGGTGTCGCGCTCGCCGTCATCGTCAGTGCTCGGTGGCGTCCCGATCTGCTCGCTCCGGTCAGGTACACGGTGCTCTCCGCGGCCCTCGCCTGCGGTACCGGGACCGTTCTCGCGGCGATCGGGGTGCCCTTCGGGTGGTTCGTTCTCGGCGGCGTCGCCGTGGCGGCGATCGTGGCCGTGGTCGCCGCCCGCCGTCCGCCGATCGATCAGATCGGCACGCTGGTCGTCCTGGTGGGCATGCCGTTCGCGGGCGCCGGGTCGGCCGAACTCGTCTTCATGGCCTTCGGCATGGCCGCCGTGGTGTCGCTCATCGTGGTGGCCCTGGTGCGCGAGGTGCCGTCGGTGGCGGCCAGCAGTCTCGCCGTGGTGGTCGCTGTGGTCGTCTCCGGCAGCGGTCTGGCGGAGTGGCAGCGGATCGATCCCACGCTCGGGGCACTCTTCCTGGTGCTCGTCGCCATCGTGTGCTTCGCGATCGCGTCCTGGGGGGTCGATGAGCAGCCGGTGCGGCTGACATTGGAGATCTCCGCGGCGATCGTGGCCTTCTACGGGCTGGCCGTCGGCCTCGACACCGGAGACGCCACGTGGATGGCATTGCTCCTCCTGCTGACCTCGCTGGCGCTGTTCGGGGCCGGTTTCGACGTGGAGGACCGGCGTTGGTGCCTCATTCCAGCGATGGTGCTCGCCGTACTGGCGTGGATCAGTCTCGTCGTGGGCCAGGAGGTGCGGGCGGTCGAGGCCTTCACGGTCCCGCTCGCGGTCCTCGCCCTGGGCATCGGGGGATGGTTCATGTGGCGCGACAGCGCCCTGGGGACGGTCCCCGCCCTCGGGGTGGGCCTGGCGGCGGCCTTCCTGCCCTCGTTGCCGCAGGCGGTCGACGATCCCACGAGCCTGCGCGCCTGGCTGCTGGGTGCCGCGGCCGTGGTGGCGATCGGCATCGGCTGGTGGCGATCGTGGCGCGCGCCCTTCGTCGTCGGGGCCGTGGTCCTGACGATCCTGGTCCTCGTCAACCTCTGGCCCGTCGCCATGGCGGTGCAGCGCTGGATCCTGTTCGGCATCCTCGGACTCGTCCTCCTGGCGATCGGCATCACCTGGGAGTCTCGGGTGCGTCAGGGACGTGCCCTGCTACGCGCTCTGGGCTCCCTGCGGTAGTGCTGCGGTAAGGGTCACCTTCGTTGAGAGCGCGGTGCGCACGAGGTATCTTGATGTCAAGATATTAGGTCGGCCTCAGTGATGCGCCCGCGCGGCAGGTCGGCAGGATGGATGAAGACCACGCGAAGGAGAAAGACCATGAGCGTCGACAGTTTCCACTCCAAGGACACCCTTCGAGTCGGTGATGCGTCCTACGACTTCTACCGGCTCGACGCGGTGCAGGGGGAGGGGCTCGATGTCGCCTCCCTGCCGTTCAGCCTCAAGATCCTCCTCGAGGCGCTGCTGCGCACCGAGGACGGAGCCAACATCACGGCCGACGACATCAAGGCGCTCGCCGGCTGGGATCCCTCGGCGGAGCCGAGCAAGGAGATCCAGTTCACGCCCGCGCGCGTGATCATGCAGGACTTCACGGGCGTCCCGTGCGTCGTCGACCTCGCCACGATGCGCGAGGCGATGGTCGATCTCGGCGGCGACCCGAGCAAGATCAACCCGCTCGCCCCGGCCGAGATGGTCATCGACCACTCGGTGATCGCCGATGTCTTCGGCACCCCGGAGGCCTTCGAGCGCAATGTCGAGATCGAGTACGAGCGCAATGGCGAGCGCTACAAGTTCCTGCGGTGGGGCCAGGGCGCCTTCAGCGACTTCAAGGTCGTGCCCCCGGGCACCGGCATCGTCCACCAGGTCAACATCGAGCACCTGGCCCGCGTCGTCTTCACGCGCGAGGCCGATGGCTCGGTCGTCGCCTACCCCGACTCCTGCGTCGGCACCGACTCGCACACCACCATGGTCAACGGTCTGGGCGTCGTGGGCTGGGGAGTCGGCGGCATCGAGGCCGAGGCCGCGATGCTCGGTCAGCCGATCAGCATGCTCATCCCGCGGGTCGTCGGCTTCAAGCTCTCCGGCGAGCTGCCCGAGGGCGCCACCGCCACGGACCTCGTCCTCACCATCACCGAGAAGCTCCGTGAGCACGGCGTGGTCGGCAAGTTCGTCGAGTTCTACGGATCGGGAGTCGGCGCCGTGCCGCTCGCCAACCGCGCCACGATCGGCAATATGAGCCCCGAGTACGGCTCCACGGTCGCCATCTTCCCGATGGACGAGGAGACCACCAAGTACCTCGAGCTCACCGGCCGCACACCCGAGCAGATCGAGCTGGTCGAGGCCTACGCCAAGGCCCAGGGCCTGTGGCACGATGCCGACCACGAGCCCCGCTACTCCGAGTACCTGGAGCTGGACCTCGCCGATGTCGTGCCGTCGATCGCCGGCCCCAAGCGCCCCCAGGACCGGGTGAGCCTCTCCGATGCCAAGGAGGGCTTCCGCGGCGCGCTGACCGCCTACATCGACGATGACGCGCAGACCATCTCCGGCGACTACGACGAGGCCCTCGAGGAGTCCTTCCCGGCATCCGATCCGCCGGCCTCGGAGGCGCACGGCACCACGCCGCGTCGGGACTACCTCTCCTGTGTGCCGGCCGACGGCAAGCGGCCCAGCAATCCGATCGAGGTCACGGTCGACGGTCAGACCTTCACGCTCGACCACGGCGCCGTGACGATCGCGGCGATCACGTCCTGCACCAATACGTCGAACCCCTCGGTCATGATCGGCGCGGCGCTGCTGGCCAAGAACGCGGTCGAGAAGGGCCTCGCGCGCAAGCCGTGGGTCAAGACGACCCTCGCTCCGGGCTCGAAGGTGGTCTCGGACTACTACGAGCGCGCCGGACTGACGCCGTATCTCGACAAGCTCGGCTTCAACCTCGTCGGCTACGGCTGCACGACCTGCATCGGCAACTCCGGACCGCTCATCCCCGAGGTGAGCGATGCGGTGAACGAGAACGATCTCGCGGTCGTCTCGGTGCTGTCGGGCAACCGCAACTTCGAGGGCCGCATCAATCCCGATGTCAAGATGAACTACCTGGCATCGCCGCCGCTCGTCGTGGCCTATGCGCTGGCCGGCTCGATGGACATCGACATCACTACCGAGCCGCTCGGCACCGACACCGAGGGCAACGAGGTCTTCCTCAAGGACATCTGGCCGAGCCCGTCGGAGGTCGAGGAGGTCATCGCCGGTGCGATGAGCGCCGACACCTTCAAGTCCGAGTACGCCGATGTGTTCGCCGGCGACGAGCGCTGGCAGAACCTGCCGACGCCGGAGGGCGACACCTTCGAGTGGGACGGCGACTCGACCTATGTCCGCAAGGCGCCCTATTTCGACGGTATGGAGCGCGAGCCCTCGGAGGTCACCGATGTCGACGGCGCGCGGGTGCTCCTGAAGCTGGGCGACTCGGTCACCACCGACCACATCAGCCCGGCCGGCGCGATCAAGAAGGACAGCCCGGCGGGCAAGTACCTCATGGAGCACGGTGTCGAGCCGCGGGACTTCAACTCGCTCGGCTCGCGTCGCGGCAACCACGAGGTCATGATTCGCGGCACGTTCGCCAATATCCGTCTGCGCAATCAGATCGCTCCCGGTACCGAGGGCGGCTTCACGCGCGACTTCAGCACCGACGGCGAGGTCACCACGGTGTTCGACGCGGCGCAGAACTACGCCGCGCAGGGCACGCCTCTCGTGGTGCTGGCCGGCAAGGAGTACGGCTCCGGCTCGTCCCGCGACTGGGCGGCCAAGGGCACCGCGCTCCTGGGCGTCAAGGTCGTCATCGCCGAGAGCTATGAGCGCATCCACCGCTCGAATCTCATCGGCATGGGCGTCCTCCCGCTGCAGTTCCCCGAGGGCGAGAATGCCGAGTCCCTCGGCCTGACCGGTGAGGAGACGTTCGGCGTCTCCGGCATCACCGAGCTGAACGACGGGACCACCCCGCGCACGGTCAAGGTCGTGGCCGAGGGCGAGAACGGCACGGTCGAGTTCGACGCGGTCGTGCGCATCGACACCCCCGGTGAGGCGAACTACTACCGCAACGGCGGCATCATGCCGTACGTGCTCCGCTCGCTGCTCGACTGAGCGACGGATAGCGTCCGTAGGGCCCCGGCGACGATGTCGTCGGGGCCTTGCGCATCCCATGGCCCCAGAATCCGTTGAGCGTGACATGTGGACGGCGATGATCGGGGTTTTCGCCGTCCAAACGTTCCCCTTACTCGCTGCGCTCGTGGGAGGTGCCCCCACACTCAACGGGGTAGGCGACCGGGACGCGGCGTGCTGCGTAGCCTGGAGACGTGACGATCCACACCGAGCACCCCTTCGTGCCGCCCGAGCCCGAGCGCGACGCGCTGCGGCGCTTCCGCGGACGCCTGGCGGCGCCGGTGACCGTCGTCGCGGCGGGGGAGGGACGCCGGCGTGCCGGCCTCACCGTCTCGTCGCTGCTGGTGGCGGACGGCGAGCCGCCGCACATCGTGCTCCTCGTCGATCCCGACTCCGACCTGCGCGATGCGATCGAGGTCGACAGCCCGGTCGCGATCAGTCTGCTCGACGACGGCGACCAGTTCCTCGCCGATGCCTTCGCCGGTACGGCACCGGCACCCGGCGGCCCGTTCACCCTCGGTTCCTGGACGGAGACGCCCTGGGGCCCGGTGCACGACGGACGCAGCTCGATCGGGGCGCGCGTGGTGTCGATCTCGACCCTCGGCTACAGCGATCAGATCGTCGCGAGCGTGGAGCACATCGCCATCGAGGGCACCACCGCGCTGAGCCACGTGCGCGGGCGTTACCGGCCGGTCTGACGCGAGGCCGCCAACCGGTCGAGGCCCACGGCCGCCGTGGGCGCGGCTGGTTACCATGGGGCAATGGCCAGTTTGCTGCGCTCGCTGTCGGGACCCGCGGATCTGCGGGACCTCGGCGACGACGAACTCGACGGGCTCGCGGCCGAGATCCGCGAGCTCCTGCTGGAGTCGGTCGCCGCGAACGGAGGGCACCTGGGTCCCAATCTCGGTGTGGTCGAGCTGACGATGGCGCTGCACCGCGTCTTCGAGTCGCCGCGCGACCGGATCGTGTGGGACACGGGGCATCAGGCCTATGTCCACAAGATGCTGACCGGCCGCGCCGGGGACTTCGACCGGCTGCGGCACGAGGGCGGGCTCTCGGGATACCCGTCTCGTTCGGAGTCCGAGCATGACTGGGTCGAGAACTCCCATGCCTCCACATCGCTGTCCTATGCCGACGGCCTCGCTCGCGCCAACGGCCTGACCGGCCGCGACGACCACGTCGTCGCCGTCATCGGCGACGGAGCACTCACCGGGGGCATGGCCTGGGAGGCGCTCAACAACATCGCCGCCGACCAGTCGCGACGGCTCGTGGTCGTCGTCAACGACAACGGACGCTCCTACACGCCGACGGTGGGTGGTCTGGCCAATAAGCTCACCGAGATCCGTACCAATCCGCGCTATGAGCCCACCCTCACCGCCATCCGTGAGCGGCTGACCTCCGGGCACCGCTTCGGCGAGGTCGCCTACGAGGCGCTCCACGCGGTCAAGAAGGGCGTCAAGGACGCGCTCGCGCCCCAGGGGATGTTCGAGGACCTCGGCATCAAGTACATCGGCCCGGTGAACGGGCACGATCGCCTCGCGATGGAGCAGGCGCTCACCGCCGCCAAGCGCTTCGGCGGACCCGTCCTCGTCCACGCGATCACCACCAAGGGCCAGGGTTACGACATCGCCGTCGCCAATGAGAACGATCAGATGCACCAGTCGACGCCGTTCGATGTCGCCACCGGCGAGGCCACGTCGGTGGCGCCCGCCGGATGGACCTCGGTCTTCCGTGATGAGATCGTGCGCATCGCCGACGAGCGTCCCGATGTCGTCGGTCTCACCGCCGCGATGCTCTATCCGGTCGGGCTCGACGCGTTCGCCGACAAGTTCCCCGATCGCGTCTTCGATGTCGGTATCGCCGAACAGCATGCCGTCACCAGCGCCGCGGGGATGGCGATGGGCGGCCTGCACCCGGTGGTCGCCGTCTACGCCACCTTCCTGAATCGCGCCTTCGACCAGGTGCTGCTCGATGTCGCGCTGCATCGCTGCGGTGTCACCTTCGTGCTGGACCGTGCGGGCGTGACCGGCGACGACGGTGCTAGCCACAACGGCATGTGGGATCTCTCGCTGCTGCAGCTCGTGCCCGGCCTGCACCTGGCCGCCCCGCGCGACGGCACACGTCTGCGCGAACTGCTGCGCGAGGCGGTCGACATCGACGACGCGCCGAGCGTCGTGCGTTTCGCCAAGGGTCCCGTGGGGGATGACATCGAGGCCGTCGACCGGATCGGCGGCGTCGATGTGCTGCGCCGCGATCAAGACCCCGAGGTGCTCCTCGTGGCGGCCGGCACCATGGCGACCGTCGCCCTCGAGGCCGCCGAGCTGCTGGCGGCCGACGGGATCGCGTCCACCATCGTCGATCCGCGGTGGATCAAACCCCTCGATCCTGCCCTCGTGGAGCTGGCTGCCGGACACCGCCTCGTCGTCTCCGTCGAGGACAACGGACGCCAAGGAGGAGTCGGCTCGACGATCGCCTGTGCGCTCATCGACGCGGGCGTGTCGACGCCGATCCGTCTTCACGGTGTCGACCAGGAGTTCCTCGATCACGCCAAGCGGGCCGTCATCCTCGAACGGCAGGGCCTCACCGGCCCCGCTATCGCCTCGGACACCATCGCGGCATTGCGCGGGAATAGCGCGGGCGGGTGACATCGTTGACACCGAAGTGGTTCCCCAAAGCCCTGAGATCGCCGAAGCCGGAGGCGCGCCCCTCGCGCAGTACCGGTGACGGCCCTGTGCTGCTCCACGTGCTCGATGGATTCCTGACCGCCGGATCGTCCGCCTCGCTGGTCTCCCAGCAGCTGCGCGGCCCCGATGGGACGACGGTCCACGAGTTCGACCTCGACGCCATCTACGACTACCGGGCTCGGCGCCCTCCGATCGTCTTCGACGCCGACCACTACCGCTCCTACGAGCCCCCGCGGCTCGCGATCACGCGGGAGTACGACGTCACCGGACGTGAGTATCTGCTGCTCTCGGGACCTGAGCCCGACTTCGGCTGGGAGCATTTCGTCGCCGAGGTCATCGAGGTGATCGATCGCGAGAATGTCTCGCTGGTGGTGGGCCTCGGCGCGGTCCCGATGGGCGTGCCGCACACCCGCCCGCCGATGATCACCGCCCATGCCACCAAGCCCGAGCTGGTCGACCGCCGCAATCTCTGGGAGGCCGAGATCACGGTTCCCTCCTCGGCGCAGACCCTGCTGGAGTATCGCCTCGGGCAGCGCGGCGCCGATGCCGTGGGCTATGTCGTCCACGTCCCGCACTATCTGACGCAGGTCGAGTACCCGACCGCCGCCATCGCCGTGCTGGAGGCCGCGGGTCTGCGCGCGGGCCTGACCTTCGATCTGGAGGATCTGCGTGCCCAGCAGCCGGCGGCGATCGCTCAGATCGAGGAGCAGATCCACGAGCAGAACGGTGAGGACGTACTCACCGGGCTGGAGGAGCAGTACGACGCCTTCGCCCGGGGCGCGGCTCGTTCCCTCCTCGAGGACGATGTCCAACTGCCGAGCGGCGACGAGCTGGCGGCGCAGCTGGAGCGTTTCCTCGCGCAGCACCGGCCTGACGATCACGGGTGAGCACGTGAGGGGGAACGCCCCCGGAGTGCGCCCGAGTCCCTTCCCGAGCGACTAGACTCTGGGCCGTGCCTGCCTCGATCAACGAAGTCGTCGACCTGCTCGATCTCGAGACCCTGGAGGTCGGTCTGTTCCGCGGCCGGCAACCGATCAACTCCCAGCTCAAGCGGGTCTTCGGGGGGCAGGTCGCGGCGCAGGCGACGATGGCGGCCCAGCTGACGGTGCCCGACGACCGGCCGATCCACTCCCTGCACGCCTACTTCATCCTCGGTGGCGATCCGTCGATCCCGATCGTCTACGACGTCGAGAACGTGCGTGACGGCCGGTCCTTCACCACGCGCCGGGTCGCGGCACGTCAGCATGGCGAGATCATCTTCTACATGACGGCCTCCTTCCAGCGCGAGGAGGAGGGCTGGGAGCATCAGGACGCGATGCCCGATATCGGTGCTCCGGAGGACGCTACCTCGATGTCGGACCTGATCCAGCTCATCGACGAGGGATCGGCCGAGCAGTGGCACGCCGAATGGGGCGGCTACGACATGCGCTATGTGAGCAACGGACGCGCGCCCGATGATCCGACGACGGAGCAGGTGCCCGCGATCCAGCGGATGTGGTTCAAGGCCGCCGGCGAGCTGCCGGACGACCCTCGCATCCACAATGCGGCCTTCACCTACTACAGCGACTTCAGCCTGCTGGGCGCCTCGCTGGTCCCGCACGGGCTGATCATCAACTCCCCGCAGGTGTCGCCCGCATCCCTCGACCACACCGTGTGGTTCCATCGTCCGTTCCGCACCGATGAGTGGCTGCTGTACGACCAGCGTTCGCCCTGGGCGGGATCGTCGCGTGGGCTCAGCACCGCCAAGGTGTACCGAGAGGACGGCACCCTGGTCGCCTCGGTGGCCCAGGAGGGGCTCATCCGCCCACGTCGCTGAGCCTCTTCCGCACCTCCGCCGTGGGCGGTGAGTCATCAACCACGGCGGCCGGATGCCCTGGTTGATGGCTCACCGGGATCGTGCCGGGCGGTTGGGCGGTGTGTGGTCAACCATCGGGTCGGTGCGGGTGGGTGATGGCTCACCGGGATCGTGCCGGGGGACTGAACGGTGAGCTGTCAACCAGCGACCGACCGCCGGGTGGTTGACTGCTCACCGCCCCGCCGCGGGTCAGTGCTCGACGACGGTGCCGACGAGGTGCTGCGTCGCGCCGTCGCTGCTCGTGACGCCGAAGACCGTGCGACCGGGTTGATCGTCCGTGCCGAAGACGATCGTGCTGGGCAGCAGGATCGGCCTCTTGAACTCGACCGTCGCGGTGTAGGCCCCGGGCAGATCGGCCTCGAGGGCCGACAGGCACTTGGCCTTGGTCCACATCCCGTGGGCGATATTGCGAGGGAATCCGAAGGCCTTGGCGGTGAGCGGGTACAGATGGATCGGGTTGCGATCGCCCGAAACGGCCCCGTAGGTGCGTCCGAGGCTGCCGGGCAGGGTCCAGTGGACCACGCCGCGGGGCGCGTCGATGCCGTCGAGCGGGGGAGTGGTGGGCTCCTTGCCGCTGCCCTTGCGGCCACGGAAGAACACGATCATGCTCTCGTCCCACACCAGCTCGTCGCCCACATGCGCCTCGGACAGCAGTTCCACCAGCTGGCCCTTCGGGTGCGGGGTGAGCTGGGTGGCGCGCAGGGAGAGGTCGTAGGACTCCCCGATGCCGATCGGCCGATGCTGCGTGATCCGATTGCGCAGATGCACCGCCCCCATCGGGGTGAACGGAAACGACGTGTCGGTCATCAGCGTCAGGTGGAGCGTATGCGCGGCCAGGTGGGGATAGGTGGCCGGCAGCGCGGACGAGGTGTCGAAGCCGCACACCTGCCGGTATCGCTCGAGATGCGCGAGATCGGTCGTGACGCCCCGGCGCACCAGCGTGGTGTCCGGGAGCTCGCCCCGTCGGTGCTTGATCCCCGGCAGCGAGCCGATGACGGGCAGGGCCGGCAGCGCCGCCTTGACCATCAGGGGCAGGCCGGCCGGGGCGGAGTCGAAGGTGCGCGTCGTCATGTCAGGCACCCAGGAAGCCCTGACCGCACACCCGCACGACATTGCCGGTGATCGCCCCGGAGCCCGGGTGCGCGTACCAGGCGATGGCCTCGGCGACGTCGACCGGCTGACCGCCCTGCGACAGCGAGCTGAGCCGTCGGCCGGCCTCGCGGATCCCGATGGGCATCGTCTGCACCATGTCGGTCTCGATGAAGCCCGGAGCGATCGCGTTGACCGTGATCGCGCGGTCGGTCAGCCGGGGGGCGAGCTCCTGGACGAAGCCGATGACGCCCGCCTTGGCGGTGCCGTAATTCGTCTGCCCGTTGTTGCCGGCGATGCCGGCGATGGAGGAGATGCCGATGATGCGTCCACCCTGGCGGATGAGGCCGCGGTCGAGCAGCTCGTCGGTGATGCGCTGCGGCGCTCCGACGCTGACGTCGACGACCTTGTCCCAGTTCTCGGCCTTCATGTTCTTGAGCCGCTTGTCGCGGGTGATGCCGGCATTGTGGACGACGATGTCCACGCCATCGCCGAGCTGCTCGGCGATCGTCGCCGGGGCGTCATCGGTGGTGATATCGGCGATGATCGAGGATCCGCCGAGTTCATCCATCAGCGCCTCCAGGTCACCCTGCAACGGCGGGACATCCAGGCCGATAATGGTGGCCCCGTCACGGTGCAGGATGCGGGCCATGGCCGCCCCGAGCCCACGTGACGCGCCGGTGACGAGGGCGGTCGTGCCCGCCAGCGGCGCGGCCGGGGTGTCGGCCTCGGCGGCGGTGGCGAGATCGGTGGTGCCGATCCGGATGACCTGGCCGTCGACGAAGGCGGACTTCGGCGAGAGGAGGAACTGGAGGGTCGAGTGGGCGGCCTCGGCGGCCTCGGGGGAGACGTAGACGAGATTGGCGGTGCTGCCGTTGCCGCCGATCTCCTTGCCGAGCGACCGTACGAAGCCCTCGAGGGCGCGCTGGGCGATGGCGGCGCCGGCGCTGGAGGTGCGCTCAGGCAGCGTGCCGAGGACGACGACACGGCCGCACGAGGCGAGCTGGCGCAGCACGGGCGTGAAGAACTCCTGTAGAGCGACGAGGTCGCGGGTGGAGGACAGCGAGGTCGCGTCGAACACGAGTCCCTTGTAGCGGCGGCCCTCCGCGCGGACGGTGGTGGTCTCGATGCCGTCGCCCTTCAGCAGGGCGGGCAGCGAATCGAGGACCAGCCCCTTCTCGGAACCGCCGAGGAGCACGGAGCCCTCGACGAGGGGGCCGCCGTCCCAGCGTTCGAGTGCCGGCGGATTGGGCAAGCCGATGTTCTTGACCAGGAACTGGGCGATCGGGTTCTGGATCAGCGACTGGTAACGGTCGGTCATCGCGGCATGTGTCCTATCTCTCGGATACCCTCGGTATCTGAACGCGTTACGGTGACTGTAGCCTGCCGTGACAGGCGAGTCCACACGGACGTCCCCAGCTCCTGCGAAGAAAGGTCCGTCATGGCCCAGAAGTCGGCTTCGATCAACGACGCCACCGTGCGCCGCGTCGCGGTGATCGGCGGCAACCGCATCCCATTCGCGCGCTCGAACACCGTCTACTCGGGCGTCTCCAATCAGGAGATGCTGACCGCGGCGCTCAACGGGCTGGTGGAGCGCTTCGGCCTGGTGGGCGAGCGCCCCGGTGAGGTCGTCGCGGGTGCCGTGCTCAAGCACAGCCGCGACTTCAACCTCACCCGCGAGACCGTCCTCGGCTCCAAGCTGTCGGCGGCGACCCCCGCGGTCGACATCCAGCAGGCCTGCGACACCGGACTGCAGGCCACGATCCAGGTGGCCAACAAGATCGCCCTGGGCAGGATCGACTACGGCATCGCCGGCGGCACCGACACCACGAGCGACGCCCCGCTCGCCGTGGGCGACAAGCTGCGCAAGATCCTCATCCAGGTCAATGCGGCCAAGGACACGCCGACGCGGTTGAAGCTGCTGAGCAAGATCCGCCCGCAGTACCTCGCCCCCGACCAGCCGCGCAACGAGGAGCCTCGCACCGGCCTGTCGATGGGCGACTCCCAGGCACTCACCGGCGACGAGTGGGGCATCACGCGAGAGGCCCAGGACGAGCTCGCGGTGGCCTCGCACCAGCACCTGGCCGCCTCCTACGAGGAGGGCTGGCAGGACGACCTCGTCACGCCCTTCAAGGGCGTCGAGCGGGACAACAACCTACGAGCGGACTCGAGCCTGGAGAAGCTCGCGAAGCTCAAGCCGGCCTTCGGCAAGCAGCTCGGCGAGCGGGCCACGATGACGGCCGCCAACTCGACTCCGCTGTCCGATGGCGCCTCGGTCGTGCTGCTGGCGTCCGAGGACGAGGCCGCCGCGCGCGGGTGGGAGCCGTTGGCCTATGTGGCCGACTACGAGACGGCCGCCGTGGACTACGTCAACGGCGGCGAGGGCCTGCTCATGGCCCCTGTCTACGCGGTGCCCCGGATGCTCGAGCGCAACGGTCTGACGCTGCAGGACTTCGACTTCTACGAGATCCACGAGGCCTTCGCCTCGCAGGTCCTGACCACGCTGGCCGCCTGGGAGGACGCCGACTACTGCAAGCAGAAGCTGGGACTGGACGCCTCGCTCGGGTCGATCGATCGCAGCAAGCTCAATGTCAAGGGCTCGTCGCTCGCGGCGGCCCATCCCTTCGCGGCAACGGGTGGCCGCATCGTGGCCAATCTCGCCAAGCTGCTGCACGAGAAGGGCTCCGGTCGCGGGCTGATCTCGGTCTGCGCCGCAGGTGGCCAGGGCGTCGTCGCGATCCTCGAGGCCTAGTCGCCTTGGCGAGGGGTGCGCCTCACCCCTCGCCGGAGGCGCGGGAGGTCTCGGGTACGGCCATGGCGATCATCGCCCGCTTGGCCCAGGAGACGACATCGCCCAGCGGCAGGTCCGTCATCACCGGCATGCCGGAGTTCAGCTCGCGGATCGACTTCTGGAAGCCCAGCAGGTTCAGGACGCCGAGTCCCTGTGCGTACAGCACATTGGCCAGCAGCTGGGGATCGGCGACCGCGAACTCGCCGGTCGCGTTGCCGGCCTCGATCGCCCGGACGACGTGATCGAGGCTCTGGAACATCGCCTGGCCCAGCTCGACGAGGCGTTCCTGGCTGACCTCGTCGACCAGATCCGTACCGCGGTAGCGGAGCAGCGCCTGTGCGCAGTCGACGAAGGCCGGGAAGCGGGTGCCGTAGTCGAAGAAGGCCGCGGCCTGGGCGTCGAGGCGTTCGGTCGCCGTGCCTCCCGTGGCGTCGGCGGCCGCCATCTCCTCGCCGAGCTCGCCGAGGTAGTCCACCAGCGTCATCGCGAAGAGCTCTTCCTTGGTGGTGAAGTGCCGGTAGATGATCGCCCGGTTGATCCCGACCTTCTTGGCGATGTCGTCGATCTGGGCGTCGCGCATCCCGCGCTGGTCGAACAGCGTGCGGGTGGCCTCGACGATCTCCCGGGCCCGGCGTGCCCGCCGCTCCTCTGGTGACATGGGCTCACTGTAGCGATCGGCTCTTGTCAGTGGCCCGGCGTACGCTGGTCGACATGAGATCAGCGACCGATTTGACCCGTCAGGTGGCGCCCTTCGAGGTGGTCTCGGAGTACGCGCCCGCCGGGGATCAGCCGGCCGCGATCACCGAGATCAGCAAGCGGATCGGCGCTGGAGTCCCCGATGTCGTCCTGATGGGCGCGACCGGTACGGGCAAGACCGCCACCACGGCATGGATCGCCGAGCAGCTCCAGCGGCCGATGCTCGTGCTGCTGCCCAATAAGACGCTCGCCGCGCAGTTCGCCAATGAGCTGCGCGAACTGCTGCCCAATAACGCGGTCGAGTACTTCGTCTCCTATTACGACTACTACCAGCCCGAGGCGTACATCGCGCAGTCCGACACCTATATCGAGAAGGACTCCTCGATCAACGAGGAGGTCGAGCGGTTGCGGCACTCGGCCACCTGGTCGCTGCTGACCCGCCGCGATGTGGTCGTCGTCGCCACGGTCTCCTGTATCTACGGTCTGGGCTCGGCCCAGGAGTATCTCAACCGGATGATCGGCTTCAAGGTCGGCGATGAGGTCGACCGCGACGAGCTGCTCCGCACCCTCGTCCAGGCGCAGTACGTCCGCAACGACGTCGCCGCGACGCGCGGCACCTTCCGGGTCAAGGGCGACACCCTCGAGATCTTCCCGGTCTACCAGGAGATGGCGGTGCGCATCGAGTTCTTCGGGGACGAGATCGAACGGCTGATGACCCTGCATCCGCTCACCGGCGAGGTGCTCAGCGACGACAAGGAGCTCTTCGTCGGTGCCGCCACCCACTATGCCGCCGGCCAGGACGTCATGACTCGGGCCATCGAGGGCATCCAGCGCGAGCTGGAGGAACGGCTCCAGGTGCTCGAGCGCGAGGGCAAGCTGCTCGAGGCCCAGCGGCTGCGCATGCGCACCACCTACGACCTGGAGATGATGGAGCAGGTCGGGACCTGCTCGGGCATCGAGAACTACTCGCTGCACATGGACGGCCGCGCCCCGGGCACCGCCCCCAACTGCCTCTTGGACTACTTCCCGGACGATTTCATGCTGGTCGTCGACGAGTCGCATGTCACGATCCCGCAGATCGGGGCGATGTACGAGGGCGACATGAGCCGCAAGCGCTCGCTGGTCGAGCACGGGTTCCGGCTGCCGAGCGCCATGGACAATCGTCCGCTGAAATGGCCGGAGTTCCTCGAGCGCATCGGCCAGACCATCTACCTGTCGGCCACCCCGGGCTCCTACGAGCTCGACAAGGTGGGCGGCGACGTGGTGGAGCAGATCATCCGCCCCACCGGTCTGGTCGATCCCGAGGTCATCGTCAAGCCCACCAAGGGGCAGATCGACGATCTGGTCGACGAGATCAACGGCCGGGTCGAGAAGGGTGAGCGGGTGCTCGTGACCACCCTCACCAAGAAGATGTCCGAGGACCTCACCGACTATCTCCTCGAGGCCGGCATCCGCACGCGCTATCTGCACAGCGAGGTCGACACGCTGCGGCGCGTCGAACTGCTGCGCGAGCTGCGGATGGGCGAGTACGACGTCCTCGTCGGCATCAACCTGCTCCGCGAGGGCCTCGACCTGCCTGAGGTGAGCCTGGTGGCGATCCTCGATGCCGACAAGGAGGGTTTCCTGCGCTCGGAGCGCTCTCTCATCCAGACCATCGGCCGCGCGGCTCGCAATGTCTCCGGGCAGGTCATCATGTACGCCGACACCATCACCGATTCGATGGAGTTCGCGATCGAGGAGACCAATCGGCGCCGGGAGAAGCAGGTCGCCTACAACCGGGAGCGGGGGATCGATCCCCAGCCGCTGCGCAAGAAGATCGGTGACATCACCGACATGCTCGCCCGGGAGGATGCCGACACCAAGAACCTGCTCGCCGCCACCGGCGATCACCGGCGCAAGGGGGTGGCCGTGCCGCTGGGGGAGAAGGCCGCCGGAGACATGCCCTCCGGGGAGCTCGCCTCACTCATCGACCAGCTCAATGCGCAGATGCATCAGGCCGCCGAGGAACTCCAGTTCGAGGTCGCCGCGCGCCTCCGCGACGAGATCGGCGATCTCAAGAAGGAGCTCCGGGGCATGATCGAGGCCGGTGCCTGAGCCGCTGCGGTTGGCCGCCGAGGGTGTCGAGGCCACGATCGATCCGGTCGCGGGAGGACGGATCGCCTCCCTGCGGTTCGACGGGTACGAGGTGCTCGGCGACAGCGGCGATCCCGAGGAGGATCCCTCGACCGCCTCGGGCATCTTCCCGATGGTCCCGTGGGCGGGTCGCTGGCGGGGCCATCGACCGCATGGCCTCGGACGGGATCGTGCGTGGCGGGTCGACGGCGATGCCCTGACCCTGGACATCGAGGAGGGTCCGCTCCCGGGCACTGCCCGGCTGCACTATGAGGTCGCGCCGATGACTCTCCGGCTGCGGCTCAGCTGGGAGGCGCCGGCGGGAGACTCCTCGATTCTGGGATTCCATCCCTGGTTCCGGCGAGAGCTGGGAGACCGTGCGGCCGCCATCGCGCTTCCGGCGGAGGAGATGCTCGAGCGGGGCGAGGATCATCTGCCCACCGGGCGGCGCGTGGGCGTCCCACCCGGGCCGTGGGACGACTGCTTCCGGCTGCGCTCCGGACCGAGCATCAGCTGGCCCGGCGTGTTGCGTCTGGAGCTGACCGCCGACACTCCCTGGTGGGTGGTCTACACCGAGCGAGCGAATGCGATCTGCCTCGAACCGCAGACGGCTCCGCCCGATGCGCTCAACGGTGTGCTCGACGATGTGGACCTGTGGCGACGCTCGGTCCAGTTCACGATCGTCGCCGTCCGCGAGACGACGACCGGGTGACCGGCCGCTGCGCGCGGTGCTCGACGCGAAGCGCGGTCGCTGCGGTGTCACAATGGTCGGCGGAGGACACCGCGCCTTCGCCGCAGCGCCACCGCCCAGGGGGATCTCCTCAGCGACGGGACGGGTCGCGACGGGCGAGACCTCCGGCGGCCCACCCACACTCGGAGGACATCACGCGTGAACGTCTCTGCGCTCGAATGGGGCATCACCCTCGGCGTCACCATCGCCATCCTGCTCGTCGACATCCTGGTCATCGCCCGACGGCCCCATGAGCCGTCCACCCGGGAGACCTCGCTCGCCCTGTCCTTCTACATCGGGCTGGCGGTGCTCTTCGGGTTCTTCGTCTGGTGGCGCCATGGCCAGGACCGAGGGATCGAGTTCTTCGCCGGCTGGCTCACCGAGTACAGCCTGTCGATCGACAATCTGTTCATCTTCATCATCATCATGGCGAGCTTCGGGGTACCGCGGAAGTATCAGCAGGAGGCGCTGCTGGTGGGCATCATCCTGGCCTTGATCTTCCGCGGAGTGTTCATCGCCGTCGGCGCGGCCGCCATCGAGAACCTGTCCTGGGTCTTCTACGTCTTCGGAGCCTTCCTCGTCTACACGGCCGCCAAGCTCGCCTTCGGCGGGGACGACGACGAAGGCGGCGAGAATGCCGTGGTCCGCTTCGCTCGTCGCCGCTTCCGGCTGAGCGACGAGTGGCACGGTCTCACCCTGATCGTCCGCGAGAACGGCAAGCGCGCCATCACACCGATGGCGCTGGTCATCGTGGCCCTCGGCACCACCGATGTGATGTTCGCCCTGGACTCGATCCCGGCGATCTTCGGCCTGACCCGCGAGCCCTATCTCGTCTTCACCGCGAATGTCTTCGCGCTCATGGGCCTGCGTCAGCTGTACTTCCTCATCGGCGGGCTCCTGCAACGACTGGTCTTCCTGTCCTACGGCCTGGCCTTCCTGCTGTTCTTCATCGGCGCCAAGCTGGTCCTCGAGGCGCTCCACGAGAACGAGCTGCCCTTCATCAACGGCGGGGAGCCGGTTCCCGTGCCGGTGATCCCCACCCTCGCGAGCCTCGCCGTGATCGTCCTGACTCTCGCGGTCACCGCCGTGGTCAGCCTCTGGTACTCCGCGCGCCACGATCAGTCCGAGTCCTCCACTCCCTCAGCCCAGGAGTAGCCGGGGGCTAGCTAGCGGGCCTCGTCCTCGGAGGAGGACTCGCCGTCGACGGCCGTCAGCCGCTCTCCGCGACGACGGCTGGCGATGTACATCGGGATGCTCAGCACGAGCCCGAGCACCAGCAGGATTCCCGCGACCTCGTACTCCGCGGAGGGACGTCCCGACAACGGGGTCACCAGATACAGACACGAGACCACGCCCAGGAGGGCGACCGGTGTCCAGGTGCGGAAGTGACCGTGGTCGACGCGATCGCGGCGCAGCACGAGCACGGCGCCGTTGACGACGCCGAAGACCGCCAGCAGAAGCAGCGATGTGGTGCCGCCCAGGACGGACACGGCGTTCTCGCTCGCATAGGAGACATAGGCGATCAGCGCCAGGGCGATCAGCGTGGTGAAGATGATCGACACATAGGGCGTACGACGCCGCTGGCCCACGCGCGAGAGGACGCCGGGGATGATGCCCTGGCGGGCCATGCCGTACAGCAGGCGGCTCGCCATCAGCATGTTGATGAGGGCCGAGTTGGCGACGGCGAACATCGAGATGAACGGAAGGATCTCCGCGATCGGCAGGTCCGGTGCGCCGCGTTCGACGACGGTCACCAGCGGAGTGTCGTTGCCGGCGAGATCGCCGACGGGCACCAGCGCCACCGCGCAGATGGAGACGAGCACATAGGTCGCGCCGGCGATGCCGAGCCCGGTCAACATGATCTTCGGGAAGATCCGGTTCGGCTCATGGCACTCCTCGGCCATGTTCACCGAGTCCTCGAAGCCGACCATCGCGAAGAAGGCCAGCGAGGTCGCGGTCGTGACGGCCAGGAACACGTTCTTGTCATCGGGTGTCTCGAAGGCGACGACGCGGCCCCAGTCGGCATCGCCGCCGGCGATCGCATAGAAGCCGACGAGGATGACCAGCAGCAGGCCCGAGAGCTCGATCATCGTCAGCACCACATTGGTCTTCACACCCTCGCTGACGCCACGCAGGTTGATCGCCGCGACGACCAGCATGAAACCGAGGGCCATCGCCATGATCGAGGTGTTGCCCGCCTCCCATCCCACGCCGACCGCGAGATTCGAGGCGAAGGCGCGGGCGGCGGTCGAGGCCGAGGTGATGCCCGAGCACATGACGGTGAAGGCGATCATGAAGGTCAGCAGGTGGATGCCGAAGGCCTTGTGGACATACAGCGCCGCGCCTGCCGCCTGCGGATACTTCGTCACGAGCTCCAGATAGGAGAAGGCGGTCAGCAGCGCCACGGAGAAGGCGATGAGGAAGGGCAGCCAGGCCGCGCCCCCGACCTCCGCCGCCACCTGGCCGGTGAGCGCGTAGACGCCGGTACCGAGGATGTCGCCGATGATGAACAGCAGGAGGAGCTTCGGCCCCATCACCCGGCGGAGTTCCGGCTGCTGGGAGGTCTGGGTGGTCATCGTCGGTGCCTCGTCTCTCGCGAGCTGATGTGTGCTCCAACACTGCTCCGCCTCGATGGAAGCGGCAACCGGTACGTGTACGGTGTTGCGGTGTCGTTGTTGAAGACCTACGGCGCGCGCCTGGGCGGTGCCCTGGCCCGTCGGCACGTGCGCAAGCGTGGAATCGATCTCTCCCGGATCTCGTTCATCCCCGAGGAGACCAAGCGTCCCCTCCAGCGCGAGGGCACCGATCCGGTGCCCGAGATGGCCCGCTATCGAGCGGAGTCGCCGCTGCGCAAACTCGACCTGCCCTTCGCCTTCGACGCGTATCTGATCACCGGATACGCCGAGGCCCGCGAGGTGCTGACGGCCCGCGACTCGTACTCGAACGACATCCGGCATCTGTTCAGCGGATCGGGGCCGGCGACCTCTGATGACATCGGCGGCCTCGGCTTCACCGATCCGCCCCTGCACACGCGACTGCGCAAGATCGTGACCCCGGAGTTCACGATGCGCCGGCTGGCGCGGCTGGAGCCGATGATCGAGCGGATCGCGGATGAGGCGCTCGACGCATTGGAGGCGGCGGGACCCGGTGCCGATCTGGCCAAGCACGTGGCCTTCCCGGTGCCGTTCAACACGATCTGCGCGCTGCTGGGTCTGGACTACGACGATCGCGAGGAGTTCGCGAAGCTGGGGAGTCAGCGTTTCGACGCCACCAACGGCGCCGCCGCGGCATTCGGCGCCGTGTCGGCGCAGCGCGAGTTCCTCTTCGAGGCCGTGGCGCGACAGCGGCGAGAGCCCGGACCCGGCCTGATCGGTCAGATCATCGAGGCCGAGGGTGACCAGATCAGCGATGTCGATCTGGCGGGTCTCGCCGATGGCGTGTTCACCGGCGGATTCGAGACGACCGCGGGGATGATCGCGCTGAGCACGGTCGTGCTGCACCGTGACCCGGCCTACGCCGATCTGGTGCGGTCAGGCAATCGCGAGGCGGTCGACCGGGTCATCGAGGAGCTGCTGCGCTACCTGGCCGTGGTGCAGGTCGCGTTCCCGCGCTTCGCCAAGCAGGACATGGAGCTCTTCGGCACACAGCTGAAGGCGGGCGATGTCGTGCTGGCATCGCTGAGCGCCGCCAATCGCGATCCCGAGAGCGCGGGGGAGCGACCCGACCAGTTCGACCCCTATCGGACCCCGACGAGCGGGCATCTGGCCTTCGGCCACGGGATCCATCGCTGTATCGGGGCCGAGCTCGCGCGGATGGAGCTGCGGATCGTGCTCCCCAAGCTCCTCCGGAGGTTCCCCACCCTCGGGCTGGCGGTCCCCGAGAGCGATCTGGAGTTCCGTCAGCTGAGCTTCGTCTTCGGCATCGACGAGCTCCCCGTCACCTGGTAGCCGTCGACAGGTCGGGTCACCAGCCGCGTTCGCGCCACTCCTGGAGGTGGGGGCGCTCGGCGCCGAGGGTGGAGTCGTTGCCGTGACCGGGGTAGAACCACGTCTCGTCGTCGAAGCGTCCGAAGATCTTGTCGTCCACATCGGTGATGAGGCTCTCGAAGTCCTCGGGCGACCAGGTCTTGCCCACACCGCCGGGGAACAGCGAGTCGCCGGTGAAGAGGTGCACGATGCCATCGGGGTCGTCGTAGGCGAGGGCGATCGAGCCGGGCGTGTGACCGACGATCTCGATGACCTCCAGCTCGCACGTGCCGACGACGATGCGCGCACCGGTGCGCACCCGTACGTCGACCGGCACCGGGAGCTCGTCCGCGTCATCCTCCCCGGCGACGGTCTGGGCGCCGGTCGCCTCCACGACCTGGGGGAGCGCCTGCACGTGATCGGGATGGCGGTGCGTGGTGATCACCCGGGCGAGTCCCGCGTCGCCGGCGAGCTCCAGGAGACGCGACGCCTCGTCCGCGGCGTCGATCAGCGCCTGCTCGCCGGTGATCGTGCACTGCAGCAGGTAGGCGTTGTTGCTCATCGGGCCCACCGCGACCTTGGTGATCCGCAGGTCGCCGGCCTCCTGTACGTCCGGAGCTCCACCGACTTCGACTTCTCCCGTGTACGTCATGCTCCGACCCTAGCGTGAGTGTGGGACAGCTCACCGCCCGGAAGAGGCGATCGGGAACTCGCTCGAGAGAAAGTGTCAGTGGGCCTCGTTAGGCTGGTCGGGTGGCCGATCGTCTCGTGATTCGCGGAGCCCGCGAGCATAACCTCAAGGACGTCTCCCTCGATCTCCCCCGTGATGCGCTCATCACGTTCACGGGGCTCTCCGGATCGGGCAAGTCGTCGCTCGCCTTCGACACCATCTTCGCCGAGGGGCAGCGTCGGTACGTCGAATCCCTCTCGGCCTACGCCCGTCAGTTCCTCGGGCAGATGGACAAGCCCGATGTCGACTTCATCGAGGGACTGTCTCCGGCGGTCTCGATCGACCAGAAGTCCACCTCGCGCAATCCGCGCTCCACAGTCGGGACCATCACCGAGGTCTACGACTATCTGCGCCTGCTGTACTCGCGCGCCGGCCATCCGCACTGTCCGGTGTGCGGCGAGGCGATCAGCCGCCAGACCCCCCAGCAGATCGTCGACCGGATCCTCGACGGCGAGGAGGGCACCCGGTTCCAGGTGCTCGCACCGATGATCCGCGGCCGCAAGGGCGAGTACACCGAGCTCTTCAGCACACTGCAGCAGCAGGGCTTCAGCCGCGCCATCGTCGACGGTGAGATGCACCAGCTCGCCGACGAGCCGCCCAAGCTGGTCAAGCAGAAGAAGCACACCATCGACGTCGTCGTCGACCGGCTGACCGTCAAGGCGAGCTCCAAGCAGCGGCTGACCGAGTCCGTCGAGACCGCGCTCGCCCTGGCCGACGGCCTCGTCGTCATCGACTACGTCGACCTTCCCGACGATGATCCCGCCCGGCACCGCCGCTTCTCCGAGAAGCTGGCCTGTCCCAACGACCACCCCCTGCAGATTGACGAGCTCGAACCCCGGTCGTTCTCCTTCAACGCCCCCTTCGGCGCGTGCCCGGAGTGCCACGGGCTCGGCAGCCGCATGGAGGTCGATCCCGAGCTGCTCGTGCCCGACCCCGAGAAGTCCCTCGCGGAGGGGGCCATCGCCGCGTGGGCCTACAACCAGGTCTCCGAGTACTTCCTGCGGCTCACGGAGGCGCTGTCCGATGAGCTCGGCTTCTCCATCGACACGCCGTATATCGAGCTGCCCGGCGATGTGAAGAATGCGCTCATGCACGGTCACGAGACCAAGGTGCACGTCCGCTACAAGAACCGGTACGGGCGCGAGCGCTCCTACTACTCGGCCTTCGAGGGAGCCGTCGGCTTCGTGCAGCGGCGCTACGCCGAGACGGAGTCCGATACCAACCGCGAGCGCCTCGAGGGCTTCATGCGCGAGGTGCCGTGTCCCACCTGCGACGGCACCCGCCTCAAGCCGGTCATCCTCTCCGTCACGATCGAGTCGGCCGCCCACGGCCCCAAGAACATCGCCGAGCTGTGCCATCTGTCGATCGCCGAGGCGGCGGAGTTCCTCGACGACCTCGTGATGAACGATCGCGAGCGGCAGATCGGCGGCCGGGTGCTCAAGGAGATCCACGAGCGTCTGCGCTTCCTGCTCGATGTCGGCCTCGACTATCTCTCGCTGGACCGGGCCGCGGGCTCGCTGTCCGGCGGTGAGGCCCAGCGCATCCGCCTCGCCACACAGATCGGCGCCGGACTGGTCGGGGTGCTCTATGTGCTCGACGAGCCGTCCATCGGCCTGCACCAGCGCGACAACCATCGACTCATCGACACTCTGGTGCGGCTCAAGAACCTCGGCAACACGCTGATCGTCGTCGAGCACGATGAGGACACCATCCGCACCTCCGACTGGGTGGTCGACATCGGTCCGGGCGCCGGAGAGCACGGCGGCCAGGTGATCGTCTCCGGTCCGGTCGAGGAGCTGCTGTCCAATGACGACTCCCTCACCGGCCGCTATCTCAGCGGCAAGGAGAGCATTCCGCTGCCGGAGAAGCGCCGCCCGCGCCAGGAGGGCCGCGAGGTCACCGTGCGCGGAGCACGCGAGAACAACCTGCGCGATGTCGACGTCACCTTCCCGCTCGGCCAGCTGGTTGCGGTCACGGGCGTCTCCGGGTCCGGCAAGTCGACCTTGGTCAACGACATCCTCTACACCTCGCTCGCGCGGGCCATCTACAAGGCGCGCACCATCCCCGGGCGGCACCGGGCGATCGACGGCATCGAGAACCTCGACAAGGTGATCCACGTCGATCAATCGCCGATCGGCCGTACCCCGCGCTCGAATCCCGCGACCTATACCGGCGTCTTCGACCACGTCCGCAAGCTCTTCGCGCAGACTCCCGAGGCCAAGATGCGCGGCTATCTGCCGGGCCGCTTCTCCTTCAACGTCAAGGGCGGTCGTTGCGAGGCCTGTCACGGCGACGGCACCATCCGCATCGAGATGAACTTCCTGCCGGATGTCTACGTCCCGTGCGAGGTCTGCCACGGGGCCCGCTACAACCGCGAGACCCTCGAAGTCCACTACAAGGGCAAGACGATCGCCGATGTCCTGGACATGCCGATCGAGGAGGCCGTCGACTTCTTCGAGGCGATCCCGGCGATCGCCCGGCATATGCGCACGCTGGTCGACGTCGGGCTCGGTTATGTGCGCCTCGGCCAGCCCGCGCCGACCCTCTCCGGTGGTGAGGCCCAGCGGGTCAAGCTCGCGGCCGAGCTGCAGAAGCGCTCCACCGGCCGCACCATCTATGTGCTCGATGAGCCCACCACGGGTCTGCACTTCGAGGACATCCGCAAGTTGCTCGGCGTGCTGCAGCGGCTCGTCGATACCGGCAACTCGGTGCTCGTCATCGAGCACAATCTCGATGTCATCAAGTCCTCGGACTGGATCATCGACATGGGCCCCGAGGGCGGCAACGGCGGCGGCGTGGTCGTCGCCGAGGGCACTCCGGAGGATGTCGCGGCCAACCCGGACAGCCACACGGGGCGGTTCCTGGCGCCCCTGTTGAAATGAGCGCCGATGGCTGATCCGGCCACCTACCGGCCGAAGCCGGGCGAGATCCCCACCGAGCCGGGTGTCTACCGCTTCCGCGATGGCGAGCGGCGGGTGATCTACGTCGGCAAGGCGAAGTCGCTGCGGCCGCGGCTGAGCTCCTACTTCCAGGACATCGTCCACCTGCATCCGCGCACTCAGCAGATGGTCACCACGGCGGCCTCGGTCGAGTGGACCGTCGTCGGCACCGAGGTGGAGGCACTGGCCCTGGAGTACTCCTGGATCAAGGAGTACGACCCGCGCTTCAACGTCAAGTACCGCGACGACAAGTCCTATCCCTGGCTCGCCGTGACGGTGGGGGAGGAGTTCCCTCGCGTGCAGGTGATGCGCGGAGCCCAGCGCAAGGGCGTGCGGTACTTCGGCCCCTACGGCCACGCCTGGGCGATCCGCGACACCGTCGACACCCTGCTGCGGGTATTCCCGATGCGGTCCTGCTCGGCTGGTGTGTTCCGGCGCTCCAAGGCGATCGGCCGGCCCTGTCTGCTCGGCGATATCGGCAAGTGCGCCGCGCCCTGTGTGGGGCGGGTCTCGGCCGAGGAGCACCGGGAGATCGTCGACGACTTCCTGGCCTTCATGGGCGGCCAGACCGCCGGCTTCACCCGCCGCATCGAGCAGCAGATGCGCGATGCGGCCGGACGCCAGGAGTACGAACTCGCCGCCAAGTACCGCGACGACCTCTCGGCCCTGCAACGCGTGCTCGAGAAGCAGACGGTCGTCCTCGGCGACGGCACCGATGCCGATGTCTTCGGCTTCGTCGACGACCCCCTCGAGGTCGCGGTGCAGATCTTCTCCGTCCGCGGGGGCCGTGTGCGGGGTCAACGCGGTTGGGTGGCCGACAAGGAGGACGACGCCTCGCTCGCCGAACTGGTCCAGCACGCCCTCATGACGCTGTATCAGGACGCCGCCGAGTCGGCCATCCCCAGGCAGGTGCTCGTCCCGGAGCTGCCGACCGATCTCGAGGCCGTGGAAGCCCTCCTCGGGGAGCAGCGCGGCGGCCCGGTCCGCATCCGGGTACCCCAGCGCGGCGACAAGAAGCGGCTGATGGAGACCGTCGAGCAGAACGCCAAGCAGGCGATGGGGCGCCACAAGCTGAAGCGCAGCGGCGATCTCACCGCTCGCAGCCTGGCGCTGGAGGAGATCCAGGCCGCGCTCGGCCTACCCGAGCCTCCGCTGCGTATCGAGTGTTTCGACATCTCCAACCTGCAGGGCACTGAGATCGTCGCCTCGATGGTGGTCTTCGAGGACGGCCTCGCCCGCAAGTCCGAGTACCGGCGCTTCACGGTGCGCCACGAGGGGCAGAGCGACGTGGCAGCCATGCACGAGGTGATCACGCGGCGCTTCGAGGCCTATCTGCGGGCCCGTGATCGGCAGGGCGATGAGGAGCCCGGGATCGACCCGGAGACCGGCAGGCCCCGCAAGTTCGCCTATGCGCCCTCCCTCGTCGTGGTCGACGGCGGCCCACCCCAGGTGGCCGCGGCCCAGGCCGCGATGGACGAGCTCGGCATCGCCGGCATCGCTCTGTGCGGACTGGCCAAGAAGCTCGAAGAGGTCTGGCTGCCCGATGACGAGGACCCGGTCATCCTGCCCCGCACCAGCGAGGGCCTCTATCTGCTGCAGCGTGTGCGCGACGAAGCCCACCGCTTCGCCATCACCCACCACCGGGGACGGCGCAGCAAGTCGATGGTCGAGAGCCTCCTCGATCCCATTCCCGGTCTGGGGGAGACCCGTCGTCAAGCTCTCATGAAGCACTTCGGCTCCCTGAAGAAGCTCCGTGCCGCGACGGCCGAGGAGATCCAGGCGGTTCCGGGCGTGGGACCGGCTACGGCAGAATCGATCGTGACGGCCCTGCGGGACGGGGCGGGCACGGGTCCCGCGATCGACACCCGCACGGGCGAGATCATCGATGACGGAGAGGGCAGCACGTGAGCGCGATCAATGAGGTCGTCCTGGTGACGGGCATGACCGGGGCCGGGCGAGGTACGGCCGCGAAGGTGCTGGAGAAGATCGGCTACTACGTCATCGACAATCTTCCGGCGCCGATGCTGGCCGATACCGTGCGCACGGTCGGCGAGGCCGGTGACGTGGACCGATTCGCGCTCGTGGTGGACGCCCGCTCCCGGGGTTTCTTCGGTGCCCTGGTCGACCAGGTGGAGACGGTCAAGGCCTCGGGCATCGCGGTGCGGATCCTCTACCTGGAGGCCGCCGATGATGTGCTGGTGCGGCGCCAGGAGGCCGCCCGCCGCCCCCACCCGCTCAGCCACGAGGGCCGGCTGATGGACGGTTTCGTCCGCGAGCGCGAGCTGCTGCGCAATATCCGGGCCGCGGCGGATCTGGTCATCGATACGACGCGACTCAACACCCACCAGCTCGCCCAGCGGATGCAGGCGGCCTTTGACGCGCCCGAGCGGCACGGCCTGCGAGCCACCGTCGTCTCCTTCGGGTTCAAGTACGGCATCCCCATCGACGCCGACATGGTGGCCGACATGCGCTTCCTGCCCAATCCGTATTGGGATGACGACCTGCGCGCGCTGAGCGGACTGGACGATCCGGTCCGCGAGTACGTCGAGAAGCAGCCCCGCGCCGAGGAGTTCCTCACCAGCTACGAGCAGTTGATCGCGCTCCTCACCGATGGCTTCCTGCACGAGGACAAGCACTTCCTGACCGTCGCGATCGGCTGCACCGGGGGACGGCATCGCAGCGTCGCGATGTCCGAGGCGCTCGCCGGGCGGTTGCGTGCCCACGGCGTCAGGACCCTCGTCGTGCACCGTGATCTGGGGAAGGAGTGAGCCCGCGCGTCGTCGCTCTCGGGGGAGGGCACGGTCTGGCGGCCAGTCTGGCCGCCTTGCGCCGGGTCACCGAGGACCTCACCGGGATCGTGACCGTCGCAGACAACGGCGGCTCCTCGGGCCGGCTCCGCGAGGAGTTCGGCATCCTCCCCCCGGGGGACCTGCGGATGGCGCTCGCGGCGCTATGCCGCGACGACGACTGGGGCCGCACCTGGGCCGGGATCCTGCAGCATCGTTTCAGCGGCGAGGGGCCCCTCGGCAATCACGCCCTCGGCAATCTCCTCCTGGCCGCCACCTGGGATCGGCTGGGTGACACGGTGCGCGGACTGGGCCTGGTGGGCGAGCTGCTGGGAGCCCAGGGTCGCGTGCTGCCGATGGCCTCGGTGCCGCTGACGATCGAGGCCGATGTCCGCTCGCGGGTCGCTCCCTATGCGGTGGAGCGGGTACGTGGCCAGGCGCAGGTCGCCTCGACCCGCGGCGAGGTGCTCGGGGTCCGCCTCGAGCCCGCCGATCCGCCGGCATGCCCCGAGTCGGTCGGCGCCATCGACGACGCCGACTGGGTCGTCGTCGGTCCGGGCTCGTGGTTCACCAGCGTCATGCCGAATCTCCTCGTCCCCAGTCTGCGTGAGGCGCTCGTCCGCACCACCGCCCGGCGCGTGCTGGTGCTGAACCTCGTCGACCAGCCGGGGGAGACCGAGGGGTTGACACCGTCGGCGCATCTGGACGTCCTGGTCGAACACGCCCCCGATCTGCGGTTGGACGCCATCATCGCCGATCGGCGCAGTGTCGCGGACGACTCCGCACTCCAGCACGCGGCCCGTCGGCTGGGCGCCGGCCTGGTCTGTGCGGACGTCGCTTCGGAGGAGTTGCCCGATCAGCACGACCCGGAGCTTCTCGCTCAGGTGTTCACGAAGGTTTTCTCCGAGGCATAGAGTGAAGCGAGCACTCACCGAGGAGGAACCCCGTCGATGGCGATGACGACCCAGGTCAAGTCCGAGCTGGCGCAGACACCGATCACCAAGTCGTGCTGCCGCAAGGCCGAGGTCTCGACAATCCTGCGCTTCGCCGGCGGGCTGCACATCGTGTCGGGGCGGATCGTGGTGGAGGCCGAGCTCGATTCCGGGGCCATCGCGCGCCGGCTGCGCAAGGACATCGCCGAGATCTACGGCCACGGCAGCGAGCTGCTGGTCCTCCAGAACGGGGGCATCCGCAAGGGGACGTCCTATGTCGTCCGGGTGGCCAAGGACGGTGACGCCCTCGCGCGCCAGACCGGGGTCGTCGATGCGAGCGGTCGTCCGATCCGCGGGCTCCCGCCCCAGGTGGTCTCGGGAGCGTCCTGCGATGCGGTCGCGGCCTGGCGCGGCGCCTTCCTGGCCCGTGGCTCGCTGACCGAGCCGGGCCGCTCGTCCTCCCTGGAGGTGACCGCACCCGGTCCCGAGGCGGCGCTCGCGCTGGTGGGCTCGGCGAGGCGCCTCGGCATCGCCGCGAAGGCCCGCGAGGTCCGCGGTGCCGACCGCGTCGTCATCCGCGACGGCGAGGCCATCGGTGCCCTCCTGACGCGCCTCGGTGCCCATGAGGCGCTGCTCGCCTGGGAAGAGCGCCGCATGCGTCGCGAGGTGCGCGCCACGGCCAATCGGCTGGCCAATTTCGACGATGCCAATCTGCGTCGGTCCGCGCGGGCCGCCGTGGCGGCCGGTGCCCGCGCGCAGCGTGCCCTGGAGATCCTGGGCGGCGAGGTGCCCGATCACCTCAAGCTCGCCGGCCTGCTGCGCGTCGAGCACCGGCAGGCCAGCCTGGAGGAGCTCGGTCAGCTGCACGATCCGGTGCTCACCAAGGACGCGATCGCCGGGCGCATCCGCCGGCTGCTGGCGATGGCCGACAAGCGTGCTCAGGAGCTGGGCATCCCCGACACCGAGGCCGGGCTGAACGACGATCTGCTGCCCGATCACTGAGGGCATCGGGCCGCACGCTGGAGAACACCGGCAGTAGTAGGGTGGGTGGTGTAGTGCCCCCTATCTTCGATTGCAGGAGTCTCGCGTGACTGTTCGTGTAGGTATCAACGGCTTCGGTCGCATTGGCCGCAACTTCTTCCGCGCCGCGCGTGCCGCCGGAGCGGACATCGAGATCGTCGCGGTCAACGACCTCACCGACAACAAGACCCTCGCCACGCTGCTGAAGTACGACTCCATCCTCGGCCGTCTTGATGCCGAGGTGACCTATGACGACGAGGCCATCTACGTGGGCGACCAGCGCATCGCGGCCTTCGAGGAGCGCGATCCGGCCAAGCTCGACTGGGCCAGCGTGGGTGCCGATGTCATCGTCGAGTCGACCGGCTTCTTCACCGACGCCACGCAGGCCAAGGCCCATCTCGACGGCGGTGCCAAGAAGGTCATCATCTCGGCCCCGGCCAAGAACGAGGACATCACCATCGTCATGGGTGTCAACGACGGCCTCTACGATCCCGCGCAGCACACGGTGATCTCGAATGCCTCGTGCACCACCAACTGCCTCGCTCCGATGGCCAAGGCGCTCAACGACGCCCTCGGCATCGAGAAGGGCCTGATGACCACGATCCACGCCTACACGCAAGACCAGAACCTGCAGGACGCGCCGCACAAGGACCTGCGTCGCGCCCGCGCCGCGGCCCTCAACATCGTCCCGACCTCGACCGGTGCGGCCAAGGCCGTCAGCCTGGTCCTGCCCGAGCTCAAGGGCAAGCTCGACGGCTACGCGCTGCGCGTGCCGGTGCCCACCGGGTCGGCCACCGACCTGACCTTCACGGCGGGCCGCGAGACCACCGTCGAGGAGGTCAACGAGATCGTCAAGAAGGCTGCCGCCGAGGGCCCGCTGGCCGGCAAGCTCACCTACACCGAGGATCCGATCGTCTCGACCGATATCGTCACCGATCCGGCCTCGTGCATCTTCGACTCCGGCCTGACCAAGGTGATCGGCGATCAGGTCAAGGTCGTGGGCTGGTACGACAACGAGTGGGGATACTCCAACCGTCTGGTCGATCTCGTCGACCTCGTCGGCGGATCGCTCTGATCGCCGGGACGACGATCTCGTGAAGACGATCGACACCCTGCTGTCGGAGGCGGGCGGTGATCTGAGCGGCCGGCGGGTGCTGGTGCGCAGCGATCTCAATGTCCCGCTCGACGGGCAGACGATCACCGATGACGGGCGGGTGCGCGCGAGCGTGCCGACGATCAGGCGGCTCGCGGATGCCGGGGCGAGGGTGCTGGTCACCGCGCATCTGGGGCGTCCCAAGGGCACCCCGGACCCGCAGTACTCGCTGACTCCGGTCGCCGAGCGGCTGGCCGAGCTGCTGGAGCAGCCGGTGCTGTTCGCCAATGACACCGTCGGCCCCGAGGCGCGCCGCATCAGCGCGGCACTCGGTGACGGCGAGGTCGCCGTGCTGGAGAATGTCCGCTTCAATGCCGGCGAGACCAGCAAGGACGATGCCGAGCGGGGCGCCTTCGCCGATGAACTGGCCGAGCTCGCCGATGTCTTCGTGTCGGACGGCTTCGGCGTAGTGCACCGCAAGCAGGCCAGCGTCTATGACATCGCGCGCCGACTGCCCGCCTATGTGGGCGGCCTGGTCGAGGCCGAGGTCGAGGTCCTGGAGCGGCTGACCGAGAGCCCGGAGCGCCCCTATGCGGTGGTGCTCGGCGGCTCGAAGGTCTCCGACAAGCTCGGGGTGATCGACCATCTGATCGACCGTGCGGACACCCTGCTGATCGGTGGTGGCATGGTCTTCACCTTCCTCGCCGCGCAGGGCCATGGAGTGGGCACGAGCCTGCTGGAGTCCGACCAGATCGAGGTGGCCAAGGGCTATATCGATCGGGCGGCGGAGCAGGGGGTCGAGCTGATCCTGCCCACCGACGTGGTCGTGGCCCCCGAGTTCGCAGCCGATGCTCCTGCGACGACGGTCGCCGCCGATGCGATCCCCGCGGATCAGATGGGACTGGACATCGGCCCCGAGTCCGCGGAACGGTTCGCCGACGCGATCCGGGCGTCCCGGACGGTGTTCTGGAACGGCCCCATGGGGGTCTTCGAGATGGCCCCCTTCGCTGCCGGCACCAAGACGGTCGCGCGGGCGCTGACGGAGGTCGACGGACTGTCGGTCGTCGGTGGCGGCGATTCCGCGGCGGCCGTGCGGCAGCTCGGCTTCAATGACGACCAGTTCGACCACATCTCGACCGGTGGCGGCGCGAGCCTGGAGTACCTGGAGGGCAAGACCCTGCCGGGCCTGGCCGTCCTCGAGGAGGAGGGCTCATGAGCGAGCGATACCCCGAAGACTCCGCAGGGCTCCGTCCAGGGTGGTGCCCCCAGCGAGTGAACAGTCAGCACGTCATGCCGGCATCTGCCTATCGTGCGCTTTTCCGGCAGGTGGCGGCATGAGCGAGGCTCGTACCCCGCTGATGGCGGGCAACTGGAAGTCCAATCTCAATCACCACGAGGCCGTCGTCCTGGTCCAGAAGCTGGCCTGGACGCTGTCGGACAAGAAGCACGACTACGCCAAGGCCGAGGTCGTCGTGGTGCCCCCGTTCACCGACATCCGCAGTGTGCAGACGCTCGTCGACGGAGACCATCTCCAGATCGGCTACGGCGCACAGGACGTCTCCGAGCACGATGGCGGTGCCTACACCGGAGAGATCTCGGCGGCGATGCTCGCCAAGCTCGGGTGCTCCTATGTCGTGGTCGGGCACTCCGAGCGGCGTGAGTACCACGGTGAGACCGATGCGATCGTCAACACGAAGGCGGTCAAGACCATCGCCGCGGGCATGACGCCCATCGTCTGCGTCGGTGAGGGGCTGGAGGTCCGCCAGGCGGGGGACCACGTGTCCTACACACTCGGTCAGGTGGACGGATCGCTCGCTGGTCTGTCGGCCGAGCAGGTGGCGGGCGCCGTGATCGCCTATGAGCCGGTCTGGGCGATCGGCACCGGTGAGGTGGCCACGCCCGAGGACGCCCAGGAGGTGTGTGCGGCGATCCGTGGACGGCTCGCCGAGACCTGGGGTGACGAGACTGCATCCGCAACACGTATCCTGTACGGCGGATCGGTCAAGGCTCAGAACATCTCCTCGATCATGGCCAAGCCCGATGTCGATGGTGCCCTCGTCGGTGGCGCGAGCCTGCAGGCCGAGGAGTTCGCCGCGATCGCCCGATTCTACGATCTGCCGGACCTGTCCGGTTCCTGACGGAGGAAAGCTCTCGTGATCTTGTTGTTCTCGATCCTGCTGGCGCTCAGCAGCCTGCTCATGATCGTGCTCGTGCTGATGCACAAGGGCCGTGGCGGCGGTCTGTCGGACATGTTCGGCGGCGGTGTCTCCAGCTCGCTCGGAGGCTCGTCGGTCGCCGAGCGCAATCTCGACCGACTGACGGTCGGCGTGGCGCTGGTGTGGGTCGTGTGCGTCTTCGCCCTGGGCTTGCTGCTGAAGGTGAGCGCCTGATGGCGACCGGAGCGATCCGCGGCAGTCGGATCGGCGCCGGCCCGATGGGGGAGGCCGAGCGTGGCCAGGCCGCTCCGCGGCAGACCATCGAGTTCTTCTGCGCCAAGGACCATCGCACGACGCTGCAGTTCGCGATCGAGGCGGAGGTGCCGCTGGAGTGGGACTGCCCGCGCTGCGGGCTTCCGGCCAGTCGTGACGCGGAGAATCGCCCGGATGCGCCACGTACCGAGCCGTACAAGACGCATCTGGCCTATGTGAAGGAGCGCCGCTCCGAGGAGGAGGCGGCGTCCATCCTCGATGAGGCTCTGGAGACCCTGCGCACCAAGCGGAAGACCGGCGAGATCATCTTCTGATATCGGCCTCGACGCCGAGTTCCTCGAACAGCCATCCCCCCCGGGAGTACCCGGGGGCGATGGCTGTTCTCGTCGTGTTACCGGCAGATTTCTCCGCTCCGGGCGTTGACGGCTTCGCCGAAGAGCCCCTACGTTATGGGTAACCGATTACCGATGATGATCTCGATCTCATCGGTCCGCCATCGTCGAGAGGTTCCCGGCTCCGCATGCCCGACTCATCCGCCCTTCCCTTCGTCACCGCGGCCGACTTCGACGGCCTCGTGTCCTCCGAGGAGGCCATCAACGCCCTGGAGAGCGCGCTGCGCACCGGGACGGCCACGGAGCACACGCCGCTGCGTACCCGGACCGACCTGCCCCACGGCCACCTGCTGTACATGCCCTCGCAGGTGGGGGATGTCGTCGGCGTCAAGCTCGCCTCGGTGTCGCCGTCGAACCATGAGCGCGGCCTGCCGCGGATCCAGGGGCTGGTCGTCCTGTCCGACAGCCTCACGCTGCGACCGACGATGGTCCTCGACGCCGCCGGATTCACGGTGCTGCGGACCTCGGCACTCTCCGGTCTGGCGGTCCGCCACCTGGCCCGGCCCGATGCCTGCTCGTTGGTGGTGTTCGGCGCCGGCCCCCAGGCCTGGGGGCACATCGAGGCGATCCGGGCGGTGCGGCCGTTGACACGCGTCACCGTGGTCGGACGATCTGCCGATCGCGCACAGGCGCTCGTCGCCCGGGCGCGGCGGGCGGGCCTGGAGGCCGAGCTCGGCACCCCGTCCGCGGTCCGCGATGCCGATATCGTCGCCTGCTGCACCTCGGCGAGGTCGCCGCTGTTCGACTCCCGGGACCTGAAGGACGATGCCACCGTCGTCGCCATCGGCTCGCACTCGCCCGAGGCCCGGGAGGTCGACACCGCACTGGTCGAACGCGCCTTCGTGACGGTGGAGACCCGCACCTCGGCCTTCGCCGAGGCGGGTGACATCATCCTCGCCTGCCGCGACGGCGTCCCCGAGACGAGCGCGATCGACGCCGAGCTCGCCGACATCGTCAAGGAGCCCAGGACGGCGAGCACCGGTCCTCGGCTCTTCAAGGGGGTGGGCGAGGCCTGGTGCGATGTCACGATCGCCGCCCTCGCCGCCGACAAGCTCGACCCGTCCACGACACCCTGACGCCACATCCCACCTCAGCATCACCGACCGAGACCGCAACCCAAGGAGCCGTCATGACCACCTCTACCGAGCGCCGATCTCGTAAGCCGCTCGAGCGGCTGTCGAATCTGCTCAGCGATATCTGTGTGCGATGGATCCCCGACCCCTGGATCATCGTCGTGCTGTTGACGATGGTCGCGGGTCTCGTGTCCTTCTTCCTCACCCCCGGTGGTCTCGGGCTGGACAAGGCCGAGACGATCGTCCGCGGATGGGGCGACGGATTCTGGGGTCTGCTCGAGTTCGGCATGCAGATGGCGCTCATGCTGCTCAGCGGCTACGTGGTGGCCAGCTCACCGCCGGTGCGTCGTGCGCTGATCTGGGTCGCCGACCGGCAGGCCGGCCCGAAGCGCACGGTCGCCACGGTCGCGTTGACCAGCATGATCCTGATGTGGATCCACTGGGGGATCGGGCTGATCGCGGCCGGCATCCTCGTGCGGTACTACGCCGCGCGCGACACCAAGGCCGACTATCGGCTCCTGGTGGCCGCGGCCTATCTGGGCATGGCGGGGACCTTCCACGCGGGACTCTCGTCCTCGGCGGGCCTGCTCGTCGCCACGCCGGGTCACTTCGCCGAAGAGTACTTCGGCGTGATCCCGATGAGCCAGACCGTGTTCTCGCCGTTCAACCTCACGCTGGTGCTCATCACCATCGTCGCCTGGACCATCACGGCGGTCGTGCTCCAGCCGGGTCCGGCCGACACCGTCAGCCCTCCTGCGGAACTGCGCGAGAAGATGGCGGCCGAGTTCGAGGCCGACCGGGAGGCACGCGAGGCGGCGAAGGCACCGGGCAAGCGGACTCCGGTCGAGATGATCGAGAACTCGCGGTGGGTCAACGGCAGCATCGGCGTGCTCGGCCTGATCTACATCGTCCTGTACTTCAGCTCCCTCGAGGACGGTGTGCTGCAGGGCCTCACCCTCAACTCGGTGAACTTCATCTTCCTCTTCGTCGGCATCCTGCTGCACGGAACGCCGAAGGCCCTGTTGTCGGCGGCGCAGACGGGCGGCACCTTCGTCTGGGGAGTCCTGCTGCAGTTCCCCTTCTATGCGGGCATCCTCGGCATGATCGTCGCCTCCGGCCTGAGCGAGCGCATCGCCAACGGCTTCGCGACGATCGCCAATGAGCACACCTACTCGGTCTTCGTCTACTGGTACTCGGCGATCCTCAACTTCTTCGTGCCCTCGGGCGGCTCCAAGTTCGCCATCGAGGCACCGTACCTGGGCGAGGCCGCCCAGACCCTCGGCGTCCCGCTCGACCTCACGACGGTGGCCTATATCTGGGGCGATATGTCGACGAATGCCCTCCAGCCCTTCTGGGCCCTCCCACTGCTCGCCCTGTGCGGTTTGTCCTTCCGTCACATCATGGGATTCCTGATCATCTTCGCGTTGGTGACCTGCTCCATCGGCACGGTCGCCTTCCTCCTGGCACCACTGTTCTTCTGACCGCCCGACCTGCGAGAGAGGTGAGCATGACACAGGAGATCGCCGGATACTGCACCCTGTGCCGATCGCGGTGCGGTTCGCTGAACGTGGTCGAGGACGGTCGTCTCGCCGAGGTCCGGCCACTGCCCGGGCATCCGACCGGTGGCGCGCTGTGCGCCAAGGGCCGCGCCGCACCGGAGATCGCCGGAAGCCCACGACGACTGACCACGCCGCTACGACGGACCACGCCTCGTTCGAGCGCCGATCCGGCGTGGGAGGAGGTCAGCTGGGACGAGGCCCTCACCGATATCGCGACGCGGTTGAATGATGTCAAATGCGAGTCGGGGGCCGAGGCGGTCGCATTCGCGGCGACGACGCCTTCGGGCACTCCCATCGTCGACAGCATCGAGTGGGTCGAGCGGCTGGTCCGCACCTTCGGGAGTCCCAATCTGATCTACGCGGTGGAGAACTGCGGGTGGCACAAGGACTACGCGCATGCGCTCACCTTCGGTCGCGGGGTCGGCGCGCCGGACTACGACGAGGCCGAGACGATCATCCTCTGGGGCCACAATCCCGCCCGCACCTGGCTGGCGCAGGCGAGCCGCATCGCCGAGGCGCGGGGGCGCGGCGCATCCGTGGTGGTCGTCGACCCCAAGAAGGCCGGGAGCGGGCAGCAGTCGGATCTCTGGCTGCGGGTCCGCCCGGGAACGGACGCGGCGCTGGCGCTCGGGGCGATCCGGCACCTGCTGGAGACGGAAAGCTACGATGCCGACTTCGTCCGTTCGTGGACCAATGCCCCGATGCTCGTCGACGAGGCGAGCGGTCGTCTCCTCACGACCGCCGAGATCGAGGCCGACGGAGCCGATGGCGTGTTCGTCGTCCACGATGCCGTCAGCGGGGAGCTGCGTCCCTACGACCCGGCCCGTCCGCTCGAGCGGCCCGAGGACATCGACCTGGACGGGAGGGTCGAGGTCTCGACCCTCGGCGGCGCGCGGGTGGCGGCGCGACCGGCCTTCGCCCTCCTGCGCGAGCATGTCGTCGAGTGGACCCCGGCAGCCGTCGCGGACGCCACGACGATCGACGTCGCCGATCTGGAGGCCTTCTTCGGTCTGCTGAGCCGACGAGGGCGTGTCGCCTATCACTCCTGGACCGGAGTCGGGCAGCACTCCAATGCGACCCAGACCGAGCGGTGTATCGCGACACTGTACGCGCTGCTGGGCGCCTGCGACCGCTCCGGCGGGAATATCTGGCTGGAGCCGCCACGCCTCAATCCGCTCGCCCCCTATGACGAGTTGCCAGCGGCGCAGCGCGCGAAGGCGCTCGGTCTGCGGGAGCTGCCGCTCGGCCCGCCGCGGCTCGGATGGGTCACCGCGCGTCACTTCTGCCGTGCCGCGCTGGAGGGCGACCCGTATCGCGTCCGTGCGCTGGTCAGCTTCGGCAACAACATGACGGTCTCGCAGGCCGATGGCGAGCGCACACGTGCCGCGATCGAGGCGCTCGACCTCTACGTGCATGTCGACATGTTCATGAATCCCACGGCCGAGCTGGCCGACTATGTGCTCCCGGCGAACACTCCCTGGGAACGAGAGGCCCTTCGGGCGGGCTTCGAGATCACCCAGGAGGCAGTCGAGTACATCCAGTTCCGGCCGCGCATGATCGATCCGATCGGCGAGTCCCGTGCCGACTATGAGATTGCTGTCGAGCTGGCCGTCAAGCTCGGTCTGGGGGAACGGTTCTTCGACGGCGACGTGCGAGCCGGCTGGGACTGGCATCTCGCGCCGACCGGGATCCGGCTGGCCGATCTCATCGAGGGCGAGCATGCCGTCCGGGTGCCGCAGTCCACGGCGCGTGAGAAGTACGCCCGCCCCCGTGAGGACGGATCGGTCCCCGGGTTCGCGACGCCGACCGGGCGCGTCGAGCTCTACTCCCAGCAGCTGCTCGACCACGGCTATCGTCCGCTGCCGAGCTTCGTGCGTCCCCTCGCCGGGCGGCATGGTCGCGACGGAACAGCTCTGCCACTGGTCCTGTCGACGCACAAGAACGGCGTGTACGTCCATACCTCGCACCGCCACGTGGCGTCATTGCGACGGCGTGCGCCCGATCCGCACATCGACATCAACGGCGAGCTCGCGGCCGCTCGCGGGCTCGCCGACGGGGACTGGGCCGAGATCGAGACGGCCAACGGGACCACCCGCGCCCGGGTCCGGGTCGACGATGATCTCCATCCCACGGTCGTCATGGCCGACTTCGGCTGGTGGGAGGACTGCCCGCCGCTGGGCCTCCCGAGCACTCCGGCGACCGGTGCGGCCTCGGTGAACATCAACGCCGTGCTCAGCGACGACGAGCACGACCCCACCAGCGGCTCCGTGCCGCTGCGCGCAGTGGCCTGCGAGCTCCGCCCGGAGCCGAGTCTGAATGCGGGCCACTGGGCGGGCCGCCAGCGGATGCGGGTGCAGCGGTCCTGGCGGGAGGCCGATGGCGTGGCTGGTCTCCGCCTCGCGCCTGAGAGCGGTGCGACCATGCCCGCGGTGCGACCCGGTCAGCACATCCTGTTGGCCGCCGAGGAGGAGGGCCCGGCGCGGGCCTATTCGGTGACCCGAGGCGGTGTCGGCGAGCCGACGATCGATATCGCCGTGCGCCTCATCGACGACGGGGTGATCTCACGGTTCGTCCACGAGGAGGTGGAGGCGGGCTCGCTGCTGTGGCTCGAACGTCCGCAGGGCGTCTTCACCCCACCGCTGGTCACCGACCGGCCGGTCGTCCTGGTCGCCGGGGGAGTCGGCATCACGCCGTTCATCGGCTACCTGAGGGCACTGCGTGAGCGAATCGAAAGGCCGCCGACCGTGACCCTCCTCGCCGTCTTCCGTGACGGGAGGCAGCATCCCTTCCGTGATGAGCTCGCCGCTCTCGCTGCAGAACTGCCCGAGCTCCGCCTGCGGACCTGGTACTCCCAGCCCGCCGCCGAGGACAGCCGCGGCAGGGACTACGACGTGCCTGGCCGGCTGTCGCTGCGGGAGACGGATCTGCCCCTGGAACAGCGTCCCCTGGTCTACCTGTGCGGCGCCTCCGGGTTGATGGACGACGTGACCGAGGAGTTCGCGGAGCGCGGGGTGCCCCGCTTCGACATCTTCCGCGAGGACTTCCACGCCGCGGTCGAGGTGCCCACCGACCTTCGACCGGCCACCATCCGCTGCGGCGCCGATGACGGGGCCTTCGACTGGCAGCCTTCTGACGGCTCGATCCTGCAAGCCGCCGAGCGGCAGGGCCGCCGGCTGCCCAGCGGATGCCGGGTCGGCCAGTGCGAGAGCTGTGCGGTCCGGGTCCTGTCGGGGACCGTGGCGCATCTCGGGGAGCAGCCGGCCGATGACGTGTGCCTGACCTGCATCGCGGTACCCGTGGGGGACGTGGTGCTGGACGTCTGAGCCGTGGGCCGCCGCCGGCGAAAGCCCCCTGAACGGTAGCCGATTACCGCCGTCGATGGGGTACTGTACGAGACATGTCGATGAGGCACGCATGATCTCCGCCAAGACCCTGGAGCGCGATGAGAGCCTTCGCGACAAGGCACTCCGAATCGTGCGACAGGCGATCGTCTCCGGCGAGATCAAGAGCGGTGAGGTGTGCTCGGCCACGGCGCTGGCGCGCCAGCTCGGGGTCTCCGTCAGCCCGGTGCGCGAGGCGATGCTCACCCTCGTCAACGCCGGCATCATGGAGCCGGTCCGCAATATCGGATTCCGGGTGGCGGAGCTGACCCCGGCCGACTTGGACGAGGTCTTCGAGCTTCGTCTCCTGCTGGAGGTGCCCGCGGTACGTGCACTGGCCGAGGCGGACCTGACCGGCGAGCGCGATCGGCTGGACGAGCTGGTGCAGGCGACCGAGGTCTCGGCAGCCGCCAGCGATGTCAACACCTTCCTGGCCGCGGATCGAGAGTTCCATCTGGCGCTCATCGAGCTGCACGGCAATGGGAGGCTGCTGGACTGGGTGGCCATCCTGCGCGACCAGACCCGGCTCTACGGCTTGCGCGAGTCCGATGCGCATACCTTGACCGAGGCCGCGGACGAGCATCGCCAGATCCTGAACGCCGTGCTCGCCGGCGACGGTGAGGAGGCCGATGGACTGCTCCGCGCCCACCTGGCCCACACCCGTACCGACTGGGCGCACCCGGCCGACGGCTGATCGCGAACAGGGTCAGCGGGGGAGTCGCCCTGCGGCATCGGTGTCGAGCAGCCACAGGGTCTCCTCGGCCGCGCGTGCTCCGGCGGCCGGCACCTCCTCGACCGGACTGCCGGCGAGCGCCGCCGCGACCGCCTGGGCCTTGTCATCGCCCGCCACGACGAACCACAGCGCGGAGCTGCGATTGAGGGCGGGGAAGGTGAGTGACAGCCGCTCGGGCGGTGGCTTGGGCGAGTCGTCGACCCCCACCACATCGCGGTCGACGACGGACAGCTGTTCGAAGCCGGGGAAGAGCGAGGCGACGTGCCCGTCCGGGCCGACCCCGAGCAGCACGAGGTCGAAGTCCTCGGGCAGCTCGGCGGCGTAGGCGTCCGCGGCCTCCTGTTTCGACCGGTGCTCACCGGCGGCCGGCATCGCGTGGATGCGCTCGGACGGGACCCGGAAGCGGTCGAGGAAGGCACGCCGGGCCTGGAGCTCGTTGCGGTCGTCCGAGCTCGCATCGACATACCGCTCATCGCCCCAGTAGTAGTCGACCTCGCGCCACATCTGCGGGTCGCCCGTCAACAGGGCGTAGATCTCGGCGGCGATCGAGCCGCCGGTCAGCACGAGCCGCGGCCGGCGGCCCCGTGACTCGTGCAGTTCGGCGATGCGTGTGCTGATCCGGTGGGCGACCGCGCGCGCCAAGGCATCGCGGTCCTCGAGTACCTGAACGGTCATATCGCCTCGCTCTCCCTCGTCAGGCGTTCTGCTCGAGCAGGTGGTCGATGGTCTCGGCATAGATCACGTCGGGGTCGAGCCGGCGCAGGTCCTCCGCCAGCAGTTCGGCCAGGGCCCGGCGCCCCAGTGGGACGACCCGCGAGGCCGATCCCGGCACCGTGAACTCGCAACTCGACTCGTCGAGCCGAGTGAGCTGGATGGTGCCGAGGTCGGTCTCCAAGGCCACCTCGCCGATCTGCGTGCCGGGCCCGGTGCGGTGGCTGACGGGCACGCCCAGTCGGCTCTCGAGCCAGGCGACCAGGAGAACCGCCGCCGGATTGCCTTCGTCGCTGACCACCGAACCCGAGGTCACGGTCCCGGTCGCCTGGTCGAGGGCCGCAGCGAGCAGCGCCCGCCACGGGGTCAGCCGGGTCCACGCCAGATCGGTATCGCCCGGGGCATAGTGCCGGGCCACGTTGCGCAGCGCCCGTACCGGTTGCCTCGTGCTCTCGGCATCGGTGAGCCGGCGCTGGGCCAGCTGGCCGATCGGGTCGGCCGACGGGTCGGCGGGTCCGTCCGCGGGCCACCAGATGACCACGGGCGAATCGGGCAGCAGCAGCGGCAGCACCACCGACTCGCTGTGCCGGGTGAGCTTGCCGGCGATCCGCAACAGGATCGACTCGCCGGTCGACGACTCGCCGACGCGGACCTTGGCGTTGAGGCGGGCGCGTCCGCGACCATCGCCGAGCACCACGCCGATGACCCGGGCCGGATGCTCGGTCGAGAGCAGTCCAGCGGTGCGCATGGCCTCGGCCACATTGTCGTCGTCGGTAACGACCAGCAGGGTGAGGACCATGTCCATCGCCGGGCTGCCGGCGCCGTGCCGCGCCCGCACGAGGGCGCGCGCGATCTCGCCGGCATTGGTATCGGTCAGCGCGATCTCCATCAGGGACGCCTCCAGGCCCGGCCGTCGCGGTGGATCATGGCGTCCGCCGAGGAGGGACCCCAGGTGCCCGCCGGATAGGAGTCGATCGTGCGCTGGCGGCGCCAGTGCGCGATGACCGGGTCGAGGATCTTCCAGGACAGCTCGACCTCCTCCTGCTGGGGGAAGAGCGGGGGATCGCCGAGCAGGACATCGAGGATCAGCCGCTCGTAGGCCTCCGGGCTGCTCTCCACGAAGGCTCCACCGTAGGCGAAGTCCATATTGACGTCGCGGATCTCCATCGTGGTCCCGGGCACCTTGGCCCCGAAACGCAGTGTGACCCCTTCATCGGGCTGGATGCGCAGGACGAGCGCGTTCTGTCCCAGCTCGGTCACATCGTGCTTGCGGAAGGGCAGATGCGGTGCGCGCTTGAACACCACCGCGACCTCGGTGACCCGGCGGCCGAGTCGCTTGCCGGTCCGCAGATAGAAGGGGACGCCGGCCCAGCGGCGGGTGCCGATGTCGATCCGCATCGCCGCGAAGGTCTCCGTGCGGGAGTCCTCGGGGATCCCGTCCTCGTCGAGATAGCCCTCGACCTCGACGCCACCGGCCCAGCCCTCGGTGTATTGAGCCCGGGCGGTGTGCTTCGACAGCTCCGCCGGGGCACTGGCATTCGCGAGGATCTTCTGCTTCTCGAGTCGCAGGCTGTTGGCATCCAGCGAGACCGGCTCCTCCATCGCCACGAGGGCCATCAGCTGCAGCAGGTGATTCTGGATGACATCGCGTGCGGCTCCGATGCCGTCGTAGTATCCCGCCCGGGAGCCGATGCCGATGTCCTCGGCCATCGTGATCTGCACGTGGTCGACATAGTGGCTGTTCCAGATCGGCTCGAACATGCCGTTGGCGAAGCGCACGGCCAGGATGTTCTGCACCGTCTCCTTGCCCAGGTAGTGGTCGATCCGGAAGACCGAGGTACGTGGGAAGACATCGTCGACGAGCCGGTTCAGCTCGCGAGCCGACTCCAGATCGTGGCCGAAGGGCTTCTCGATGACGACCCGTCGCCAGCCCTCGGTCGACGTGGCCAGCCCGTGCTCCTTGATCTTGGAGACGACCACCGGGAACAGTCCGGGCGGGATCGACAGGTAGAAGGCGTGGTTGCCGCCGGTGCCCTGGCTGCGATCGAGCTCGGCGAGGGTCTCGGCGAGCCGCTCCCAGGCGTCATCGTCGTCGAACTGCCCCGGGACGAAACGGATGCCGGCGGCGAGCTGCTTCCAGACCGTCTCGCTCCACTCGGTACGGGCGCCGGCCTTCGCGGCCTCCTTGATCATCGACGCGAAGGTGCGATCGCCGAAGTCCTGCCGGGCGAAGCCGACGAGGGCGAAGCCGGGCGGCAGCAGGCCCCGATTGGCGAGGTCGTAGATCGCCGGGATGAGCTTCTTGCGCGCCAGATCGCCGGTGACGCCGAACATGATCACGCTGCACGGACCGGCGATGCGGGGGAGTCGACGATCCCGGGGATCGCGCAGCGGGTTCGCCCGGCTCATCGTCGACCGCCTTGTACCGAGATTTGCTCCCCATTCGTCAACCGGCACGGGCATTGGTTGACGAATGGGGAGCAAATCTCGGTTCTCACCGTTCTCATGACAGCAGGCTCGTGAGTCGCTGGAGCCCCGCGTCCGTGTCGCGCAAGTGGAGACGCAGCACCGGACGTCCGTGATCGCGCAGCACCGATCCGTCACCGTCGGCCTGTGAGGCGATGAACTGGCCCAGGGTGAACTCGCGACCCGGGATCGGGAGATCCTCGCGAGGCTCGTCGGTGAGCTGCAGGAAGACCCCGACGGGGGCACCGCCCTTGTGATACTGACCGGTCGAGTGCAGGAACCGGGGTCCCCAGCCGAAGGTGACCGGGCGGCCGAGGTGCTCGGCCAGGGTGTCGCGGATCTGCGCGAGATCGGCATGGGCCCAGCGGTCGAGATAGGCCTGGACGGCGAGATACCCCTCAGAGGTGAGCTGCTCGAATAACGCGCCGAGGGCGGACTCGAGAGAATCGGCGGAGGTGCCGAAGACGTCGATACCGTCCTCGCTGAAGTCCGGCCGCGGGGGTTCTCCACCTCCGTCGAGGCGATCGCGAGCGGCCTGCTTGGCGGACTCGACATCCGGCTGATCGAAGGGGTCGATGCCGAGCACACGCCCGGCGACCGCGACCGCGGTCTCCCACAGCAGGAAGCGAGCACCGAGGGGTCCGGCGACCGCAGCCGCCCACGAGGCATCGGGCACCTCATCGGATCCCGAGACCACGAGCACGCTGTCTCCGGTGTGCGGATCGAAATTGGGGGACTGCGGACCGGCGACGACGACGGGCAGGATGCCGGTGCCGTCCTTGCCGGTCGACTCCGCCACCAGCTGCTCGGCCCAATCGCCGAAACCCTCGTCCGAGGCATCGGTCAGGACCAGCTTGTCGGCGCGCTCACGAGCGGCCACGCCGAGCAGCACGCCGAGACGCAGGGCGGGGTTGTCAGGGGTATCGGCGGCGAGCACGTCGCGGACGGCCGCCGCCTCGTCGAGCAGCGTGCCCACGGGGACACCGGCGAGCCCGGCCGGCACGAGGCCGAAGGCCGTGAGTGCCGAGTAGCGGCCGCCGACGGTCGGGTCGGCCCGGAAGACGCGATAACCGGAGCCCTGGGCCGTCTCTTCGAGCGGCGATCCGGGATCGGTGACCACCACGATCCGCGTGGTGGGATCGATCGACGCGTCGCGGAAGGCCCCCTCGAAGATCCGGCGCTGGCTGTCGGTCTCGACCGTGCCACCGGACTTGCTCGAGACCACGACGACCGTGCGCTCCAGCTCGGTGAGCGCGGACCGCACCATGTCCGGGTGAGACGAGTCCAGCACCACCAGTTCGGCGCCGTAGGCCGCGCAGACGACCTCTGGCGCGAGCGAGGAGCCGCCCATGCCGCACAGCACCACCCGGTCGACGCCGCGCTGGCGCAGGTCGGCACGGAGGGAATCGATCTCATCGACCAGTGGGCGCGAGCGGGCGACGGCATCGGTCCAGCCGAGGCGCTCGCTCGCCTCCTGCTGGGCGTCGGCGCCCCACAGCGCGCCGTCCTCGGCGAAGATGCCCGAGGCGACCCTCGCGCCGATCGCGTCCTCGAGCGCCGCGTCGAAGCCGGCCTGGTCGCTGATGGCGACCGACAACGAGACGCCGCTCGCGCTCATGCCTTGTCCAGCTCCCCGCGGACGGTCTCGAGCAACTCGGCCCAGGAGGCGTCGAACTTCTCCAGACCCTCGTCCTCGAGCTTCGCGACGACCTCGTCGTAGGAGATTCCCTGACGCTCGAGCTCGGCCAGCACCTCGCGAGACTCCTCGTAGTGCGTGGTCACCGTGTCGCCCGGCACATCGCCGTGGTCGGCGAAGGCCTGCAGTGTCTTCTCCGGCATGGTGTTGACACTATCGGCGACGATGAGCTCGCGCACGTAGAGCGTGTCGGGATAGGCCGGATCCTTGACGCCGGTCGAGGCCCACAGCGGACGCTGGAGCTTGGCGCCCTGGGCGAGCAGCGCCTGAGCGCGTTCGGAGGAGAAGACCTGCTCGCAGGCCTCATAGGCCAGCCGGGCGTTGGCGATGGCCGCCTTGCCGCGGAGCGGGCTGTCCTCGGGCAGACGCGGGTCGACCTCGGAGTCGACCCGGCTGACGAAGAACGAGGCGACCGATTCGATCGCCGAGAGATCGCGACCCTCGGCAGCTGCCTGCTCCAGGCCATAGAGATAGGCGTCCATCACATCGCGGTAGCGCTCGAGGGAGAAGATCAGTGTCACGTTGACGCTGATGCCCTCCGCGATGCTGGCCGCGATCGCCGGCAGTCCCTCGCGGGTGGCCGGGATCTTGATGAAGAGGTTCGGCCGGTCGACCCGCTGCCACAGCCGCGAGGCCAGTGCGACGGTGCCGTCCGTATCGCGGGCGAGACCGGGGTCGACCTCGATGGAGACCCGGCCGTCGAGACCGTCGGTACGGTCGTACACCGGCCGCAGGATGTCGCAGGCCCGCTGCACGTCGGTGCACATCAACTCGAAGACGGCGGTCTCGACATCGGCATCAGACGCCTTGAGCTCGCGCATCTGCTCGGCATAGCGCTCACCCTCGGCGAAGGCGGCGGCGAAGATCGTCGGATTGGTGGTGACACCGACGACGTGTCGCTGCTCGATGAGCTCGGCGAGATTTCCGCTCTCGATGCGCTCACGGGAGAGGTCGTCGAGCCAGACGGAGACGCCGGCTTCGCTCAGTGCTGCCAGAGGATCGGTCATGTTGGCTTCCTTCGGAGGGTCAGTGGGTGGTGTCCGGAAGCACCGGACCGGTCGGACGTGCCGCGAACGGGACGCCGGCACCGGTGTCCGCCGCGGCGGCGATGGACTCCTTGGCCGCGGCGACGGTGGCCTCGCTGGTGAGGCCGAACTTCTCGTACAGCGTCGCGAACGGGGCCGAGGCCCCGAAGTGCTCGAGGCTGATGCTGCGTCCCGCGTCGCCGACCACGTCGCGCCAGCCGAGGGCGACGCCGGCCTCGATCGACACCCGGGCGCGGACCGACGGCGGGATGACGGAATCGCGGTACTCGCTCGACTGCTCCTCGAACCACTCGCGGCACGGCATCGAGACCACGCGGGCGGCGATGCCCTCGTCGGCGAGGGCTGCACGGGCGGCGACGGCGATCTGGACCTCGGAGCCGGTGGCCACGAGGATCACGTCGGGAGCGCCCTCGGTGTCGAGCAGGGTGTAGGCGCCCTTCGCCGTGAGCGAGGCGTCGGCATAGCCGTCCTCGCCACGGGGGAAGGTGGGTACGTTCTGCCGGCTCAGCACGAGGCCGGCCGGACGATGGTGACGCTCCATGACGGTGCGCCAGGCGGCGATGGTCTCGTTGGCGTCGGCCGGACGGACGACGTCCAAGCCGGGGATGGCGCGGAGCGCGGCCAGGTGCTCGACCGGCTGGTGGGTGGGTCCGTCCTCCCCGAGACCGATGGAGTCGTGGGTCCACACGAAGGTCGACGGGATCTCCTGCAAAGCGGCCAGGCGGACGGCCGGGCGCATGTAGTCGCTGAAGACCAGGAAGGTGCCCCCGTAGGGCCGGGTCAGCCCGTCGAGGGCGATGCCGTTGAGGATGGCGCCCATCGCGTGCTCGCGGATGCCGAAGTGCAGCACCCGGCCGTACCAGTCGCCGGAGAACTTCTCGGTCGAGCGCTCCGGTGGGATGAAGGACGGCTCGCCCTTGGGCGTCGTGTTGTTGGAGCCGGCCAGGTCGGCGGAGCCGCCCCACAGCTCGGGGAGGGTCTGCGCCGCGGCGGTGAGGAACTCGCCGGAGGCCACACGGGTGGCGATGCCCTTCTCATCGGCCTCGTACCGGGGCAGCTCGGCATCCCACCCGCTGGGCAGCTCGCGTGCCGAGAGCCGCTGGAACAGCGCGTAGCGATCGGCATCGGCGTGCGCCCACGCATCGAAACGGTCCTGCCAGTCGGTCTGCGCCTGCTCACCGCGGGCCCGCGCCTGGCGGGTGTGCTCGATGACCTCGTCGGCCACGGCGAAGTCGGTATCGGGATCGAAGCCGAGTACCTCCTTGGTGGCGCGGATCTCGTCCTCGCCGAGGGCGGAGCCGTGGGCGGCACCGGTGTTCTGGGCATGGGGAGCCGGCCACGCGATGATGGTGCGCAGCACGATCAGGCTCGGCCGGTCGGTGACCTGGGCGGCCTGCTGGTACGCCTCCCAGAGGGCGTCGAGGTCCTCTCGGTACTCGCTTCCGCCGTGGGTCCAGTCGACCGTCTGCACGTGCCAGCCGTAGGCCTCGTAGCGGGCGGCGACGTCCTCGGAGAACGCGACATCGGTGTCGTCCTCGATCGAGATCTTGTTGTCGTCGTAGAGGACGGTGAGGTTGCCCAGCTGTTGATGTCCGGCCAGCGAGGACGCCTCGGAGGAGACGCCCTCCTGCATATCGCCGTCAGAGGCGATCACGTAGACCGAGTGATCGAAGACGCTCTCGCCGGCGGGGGCATCGGGATCGAGCAGTCCGCGCTCGCGACGCGCGGCCATGGCCATGCCGACGGCATTGGCGATGCCCTGGCCGAGGGGACCGGTGGTGACCTCGACACCGGGGGTGTGCCCGTACTCGGGGTGACCGGGGGTCTGGCTGCCCCAGGTGCGCAGGCTCTCCAGATCGCTCAGCTCCATCGGGTAGCCGGCGAGGTACAGCTGGATGTACTGCGTCAGGCTCGAGTGACCGCACGAGAGCACGAAGCGGTCGCGGGCCGTCCAGTGGGGATCGGCGGGGTTGTGGCGCATCAGCTTCTGGTAGAGCAGGTAGGCCGCGGGGGCCAGGCTCATGGCCGTGCCCGGGTGCCCGTGGCCGGCCTTCTGGACGGCGTCGGCAGCGAGGAGACGAGCGGTGTCGACCGCCTTGCGGTCGAGGTCGTTCCAGTCCAGCGCGGACGGTGCAGTGCTCACGGGCGTCACTCCAAGATCGTGTGTCAGAAGCCGGTCACTCCGAGCCTACTGCGTGCGAGTTAGACTGCTGAGGTGACTTCCGTCGACCATGAGGCTCCCGTCAACGGTTCGTCGTCCACTCGGCAGGATCATGGGTCCTCCGCGGCCGATGTCGTGAAGGCGTATGTAGCGCTCACCAAGCCGCGCATCATCGAACTCCTGCTGCTCACCACCGTGCCGGTGATGTTCCTGGCCGAGCGCGGCGTTCCGTCGTTCACCCTGATCCTCGCCACCTTCGTGGGCGGAGCACTGGCCGCCGGAAGCGCGAATGCGCTGAACTGTGTGGTCGACGCCGATATCGACACCAAGATGCGCCGCACCTCGCGTCGTCCGCTGCCGCGCCATCAGGTCGGCACGCGCAATGCGCTGATCTTCGGCCTCGTACTCGGTGTCATCGCCACTCTGTGGCTGGGATATCTGGTCAACTGGCTCTCGGCCGTCCTGGCGCTCGCGGCGAATGTCTTCTATGTCGTCGGCTACACGATGATCCTCAAGCGCCGCACCTCGCAGAACATCGTCTGGGGCGGGGCGGCGGGCTGCTTCCCGCCGCTGATCGGCTGGACCGCCGTCACCAATGAGCTCGCGTGGGCGCCGTTCCTGCTGTTCCTCGTGGTCTTCTTCTGGACCCCGCCGCACTTCTGGGCGCTCGGACTGCGGTACCGCGAGGACTATGCGGCCGCCGGCGTGCCGATGCTCCCGTCGATCGCTCCCGCGGCCGAGGTCGGCCGGCAGATCGTCTGGTACACCTGGGCGACCGTCATCACCTCGTTGGCCGTGTGGCCGGTGGCCGATACCGGATGGTTCTACCCGGCCGCGGCGATCACCCTCGGCATCGTCTTCCTCATCGAGGCCTATGACCTGCGAGCTCGTTCGCGGGAGACCGAGCAGCTGTCGGTGATCAAGCCGATGCGGCTCTTCCACTTCTCCAATGCCTATCTGGCGCTGCTCTTCGTCGCCGCGGCCGTCGACCCCTTCATCGGCTGACGGCCCCTCGCTCCGACCTGCCCGTTCCGGCGGTGAGCTATCGGCCGTGGGCTCGTGCGCGGGTGGTTGGCGGTGCGCCGCGATGCGCCCGTGCCACGCGGCGGTGCGTCATCAACCCGGCATCGGGAGACGTGATGTCGCCATGCGGTGAGCGGTGGGATGGTCGACTGCTCACCGCCCCGGGGCCACGTCAGGCCTCGACCGGCTCGCGGTCCACGACGGGAGCGACGCGCAGGACGAGATAGGTCGTGGCCGCGAGCAGGATCGCCCCGCCCACCAGATGCGCCGCGACGAGGCCGATCGGCAGCCCGGTGAAGTGCTGGACGTAGCCGATGCCGCCTTGCAGCAGCTCCGCGGCGAGGACGAGCCAGGCGGCACGTTGCGCGCGGTGACCGCGCAACCGCCAGAGCACCAGCAGGGTGACGGCGACCAGCGCCCAGACCGAGAGCGCGTGTACGCGGCTCCAGAACTCCGGGTCGAGCTCATTGCGGGGGGCGTTGGCATCGCCCGCGTGCGGGCCGCTGCCGGTGACGATGGTGCCGAGATAGATCGCGACCAGCAGGATGCCGTAGGCGAGCAGCACGAGTCGCCGCGTGAGCGGATCGACGGTGCTGCCGGTCCCGCCGCGTACGAGGACGAGCAGCACGGTCGCGGCGACCACGAGGCCCATCGAGAGCAGCAGGTGCAGGGACACGACCCAGGGGTTCAGCTGGGTGAGCACGGTGATGCCGCCGATGACGCCCTGGAAGGGGATGCCCACGCCGATGAGCACGGTGAGCTGTCTCATCGTCGTCGTCGCGCCGGCCCACCGCCACACGGCGAAGAAGGTCGCGATCGCGATGGCGATGAGCACATAGGTCAGCAGCCGGTTGCCGAACTCGATCGCACCGTGCCAGCCGAGCGAGGAGTGGGGGACGAAGGACTCGTCGGTGCATCGCGGCCAGGTGGGGCACCCTAGGCCGGAGCCGGTCAGCCGGACCAGGCCCCCGGTGAGGATGATGCCGATATTGGCGACGAGCGAGGCCCAGGCCCACCCGACGACGGTCGACTGACGGATGTCGGAGGTGCGGACGAGGTCCTTCACTCCCATGAGAAGCTCCTGGTGGTGGCGAGGCCGGCAGCGACGGTCCAGCCGGCGAGGACAGCGAGAGCGGCGTACGGCGGCGCCCCGGTCGCGAAGGTCTCGCGCAAGCCTTCACCGAGCGCCCCGGAGGGCAGCAGCACGAGGACGGTCTGCGCCAGATCGGGATAACGGTCCAGGGGCACGAGCAGGCCGCCGCCGACCAGCAGGACCACGTAGACCAGATTGGCGACCGCGAGGGTCGCCTCCGCACGCAGCGTGCCGGCGATCAGCAGTGCGAGCGCCCCGAAGGCCGCGGTGCCGAGTACGACGAGGACGAGCATCCACAGCCACGGGGCCAGCCCGCCGACCGGTTCCCAGCCGAGCAGCAGCGCCACCGAGCTCAGCAGGGCCAGCTGGACGATCTCCACGATCGCGACAGCGCCGATCTTGCCGATCATCAGTCCAGAGCGTGGCAGCGGCGAGGCTCCGAGCCGCTTGAGTACCCCGTAGCGCCGCTCGAAACCGGTGGCGATGGCCAGTGAGGTGAAGGAGGTCGACAACACGGCGAGGGCCAGCACACCAGGGGTGATGATGTCGATCGGACGGCCGGGTCCGAGGTCGACGATGCGGTCCGAGTGCGTGCCGGCGATCAGCAGGATCAGCGGGATGATGATCGTCAGGAGCAGCTGTTCGCCGTTGCGGGCCAGCAGCCGCAGCTCCATGAGGGTCTGTGCGCGCAGCATCGAGGCTCGCGGGGCGGCGCCGGGTGCGGGGGACAGGTCGAGGCTCATCGCAGGGCCTTCCCGGTGAGGTCGAGGAAACGATCCTCCAGCGATCGTCGCTCGACGAGGATCGACTCGACGAGCACATCGGCGTCGCGGAACCACCCCGTCACCTCGGTGACCAGGGCGGGGGAGATGTCGCCGGTCACGACGTACTGACCGGGCACCGGCTCGTCGGCGGTGGTGCCCGGCGGCAGCGCGGCGGCGAGGGCGTGGGCATCGAGTCCGGCGGGAGCGACGACGTGCAAGGTATTGCGCGCGTCGGCCCCGGTCAGCTCGCGAGGTGTGCCGGAGGCGATCACGCGCCCGGAGTCGACGATGTAGACCGCGTCGCTGAGCTCCTCGGCCTCGTCCATGAAATGAGTGGTCAGCACGGTCGTGACCCCCTGGTCGCGCAGCTCGACGAGCAGGTCCCAGGTCGCGCGTCGCGACTGTGGATCGAGCCCCGCGCTCGGCTCGTCGAGGAACAGCAGCTCGGGGCGGCCCACCATCGCCATGGCGAGGCTGAGCCGCTGCTTCTGTCCACCGGACATGCGGCGGTAGGGCGTCGCCGCGAAGGCATCGATGCCGAGGCGCTCCATGAGGGCGTCGACATCGAGCGGGTGCGCGTGCAATGCCGCCATGTGACGCAGCATCTCCTCAGCGCGCACGCCGAGCCAGGCCCCACCGGACTGGAGCATGACGCCGACCCTCGGGCGCACGGCCGCGGCATCGAGGACGGGGTCGAGGCCGAAGACGCGGACAGTGCCCTGGTGCGGCCGCCGGAAGCCCTCGCAGGTCTCGATGGTGGTGGTCTTGCCGGCGCCGTTCGGCCCGAGGATGGCGGTGATGGTGCCGGTCTCGACCCGCAGGGACAGGCCGTCGACCGCGGTCACATCGCCGTAGCGCATGGCGAGGTCGCTGACATCGACGGCGGGGTGTGGCACTCCGCCAGTCTAATGAGCGCGATGAGCCGGTCGTCAGCAGTGTCGGTGGTAGCCGACGGCTACGCTGACGCGGTGCGTAAGACAGTGCAGGTCATCGGAGCGATGGTGGCCGGCCTCGGTGCCATCCTCGCCATTCTGGGCGTCCTCGGGGTCATCATCTCGGCGGTGATGCTCGTGGTCGAGTACTCCAAGGGCGAGGAAGTGGACCTTGCGGTCCTGTATCTGAGTCTGGTGCTGGTCGTGGTGGGCTGGGTGATCGTCCGGGTGACCGGGAGGCGCTTGCGCGACACCGCGTCCGCAGTGATGGACCTGCTGAACTGGTAGGCAGCCGGGCGCGTAGGAGGCGGGGCTCCTCGTCGGTGATCTGTCCTCGCTCGGCGGGGGGACAGTCGGCTCGGTGTCCCTTAGATTGGCCCCATGGATCTTCCCGTGATGCCGCCGGTGCGGCCGATGCTGGCGAAGTCGGTCAAGGGCGTGCCGGCCGCCGATGCCGTCGAGGGCGGGTTGGTCTACGAGCCGAAGTGGGATGGATTCCGCGCCATCGTCTTCCGCGACGGGGACGAGGTCGAGATCGCCAGCAGGTCCACGAAGTCGCTGACGCGATACTTCCCTGAGATGGTCGCGGCCGTCCGCGAGCTGTTGCCCGAGCGCTGCGTGGTCGACGGTGAGATCGTCGTCGTCAACGGCGACCGGCTCGACTTCGATCTCCTCAGCCAGCGGATCCATCCGGCTGCGTCGCGGGTCACGCTGCTGGCCGAGCAGTGGCCGGCGCGGCTGGTGCTCTTCGATCTCCTGGCGATCGACGATGAGGACCTCACCGAGCAGCCCTTCTCGGCTCGCCGGGAACGACTGGTGGCCGCGCTCGACGGCGTCGACGGTCCGGTGAGCGTCACGCGCGTCACCGACGACACCGCGGTGGCCGAGGAATGGTTCGACAGCTTCGAGGGCGCCGGGCTCGATGGCGTCGTCGCCAAGCCGCTCACCTCGACCTACGCGCCCAACGGGCGGGTCATGCTCAAGGTCAAGCACGCCAGGACCGCCGATGTCGTCGTCGCGGGCTATCGGCTGCACAAGACCTCGACTCCCGATCGGCCCCTGCTCGGCTCTCTGCTCCTCGGCCTCTACGCCGATGACGGCCGCCTGCAGCATGTCGGCGTGGCGGCGTCGTTCACCGAGCAGCGACGTGAGGAGCTGATCGAGGAGCTGGCCCCGCTCGTCGCCACGCCCGATGACGAGCATCCGTGGTCGGCATGGCAGGACGAGGAAGCTCAGGCGTCGGGTCGGCTGCCCGGTGGGCAGAGCCGTTGGACGGGAACGAAGGACCTGTCCTTCGTGCCGCTGCGGCCCGAGCGGGTCGCCGAGGTGGGATATGAGCACATGGAGGGCGATGGCGACGGCGGGCGTTTTCGGCACACGGCCCGTTTCAAGCGTTGGCGCGACGACCGGGAGCCGGAGTCCTGCACCTATGAGCAGCTCGAAGAGGTGGCCCGTTATGACCTCGCGGATGTGCTGGGAGCCGGCTGAACTCGTTGCCGGCCTGCCGCGCCTGGAGGGCGTGAGCTCACTCGTCGGCGCGCGCTTTGGAGGGCTGCACGCGCCGAGGCTCGCCGGGCATCTTGGGATAGTCCGGGGGATAGGGCATCTCGCCCTCGCCGTTCTCCTCGTCGCGGGCGTACCACTCCAGTAGCGTCTCCAGGCCGAAGGCCTCGTCGTCGATCGTCGACCAAGCATCCGGGCGCCGCTCCAGCAGCGCCGGCACCGTCGTGAGGTTCAGCGTCCGGGGGTCGTCGAGATCGAACAGCTCATCCCAGGTCAGCGGCGTGGAGACCGGAGCCCCGGGCTTGGGGCGCAGGCTGTAGGCGCTGGCGATCGTGCGGTCGCGGGCGTTCTGGTTGAAGTCGACGAAGATCCGCTCGCCGCGCTCCTCCTTCCACCACGCGGTGGTGACGCGATCGTCGCGGCGGGACAGCTCGCGCCCGAAGGCGAGGGCCGCGTGACGGACATCGGTGAAGGTCCACCGCGGCTCGATCCGCACGAAGACGTGCACGCCGCGGTTGCCGCTGGTCTTGGCGAAGCCGCGCATCCCGATCTCCTCCAGCAGCTCCTTGGCGCTGCGGGCCACCCGTCGGGCGTCGTGGAAGTCGGTGCCGGGCTGCGGGTCGAGGTCGATCCGCAGCTCATCGGGACGGTCCACATCGGCGCGGCGCACCGGCCAGGGGTGGAAGGTGATCGCACCCATCTGGGCGGCCCAGGCGGCGACGGCGATCTCCGTCGGGCAGATCTCGTCGGCGCGACGCCCGGACGGGAAGTTGATCCGGACCGTCTCCAGGTAGTCGGGAGCGCCCTTGGGTACGCGCTTCTGGTAGAACGCATCGCCGTGATTGTCCTGCCGGGTCGAGAGGGTCATCCCCTCGCGGACCCCCTTCGGCCATCGTTCGAGGGTGGTCGGACGTTCGCATAAAGCGCGCATCAGTCCGTCGCCGACCTTCACGATGTACTCGACCACCTCGAGCTTGGTGATATCGGGCGTGTGATCGGTCGCCTCGAAGATGACACGGTCGGGGCTGGAGACGCGGACGCTGCGTCCCCCCGCCTCGACCTGCGCGGAGGAAGTGGCCATGCCTCACGATAGCGCCGTGTGACCATCGGCACGTCGCGATCGAAAGGCCCAGAGTAAGGCGAACCTTCGTTGAATGACGGGAATGAATAACGGCACACTGGTGTTGTGAAAAACATGCGGACTGCCGAAGCGACGTCGCCCAGCGACGATGCGCCGACGCGTCTGCGTGTGGCCGAGTGCCTCCTCGCGCACGGCGCGTCGACGGCCGCGAGCCTGGCGGAGCACCTCGACCTCACGCCGGCGGCGGTACGGCGTCATCTGGACGCTCTCCTCGAACAGGGCCTCATCGCGGCCCGCGAGGAGAGGATCGTCGGCCAGCGTCGCCGCGGCCGGCCCGCGCGCGTCTTCGTGCTCACCGATGCCGGACGCGACCAGTTCACGCAGGCCTACGACGATCTCGCGGCCGAGGCGCTGCGGTATCTGCACGCCACCGGTGGCGACGATGCCGTCAAGGCCTTCGCCCGATTCCGTCTGGCCGGGCTCGAGGGGCGCTATCGCGCGCTGCTCGCCGCGGTCGACACCACCGAGGAACGCGCCCGCGTCCTCGCCCATGCCCTGACCGAGGACGGCTTCGCCGCCTCCGTCAGCAGCTCGCCCTCGGGCGAGCAAATGTGCCAGCACCATTGCCCTGTCGCCCACGTCGCGGGGGAGTTCCCCCAGCTGTGCGACGCGGAGACCGAGCTCTTCGCCGAACTGCTGGGCACTCACGTCCAACGGCTCGCCACGATCGCCCACGGCGATGGTGTGTGCACCACCCACCTTCCGAAAGCCCCCACATCAGAGAGGGTGTCGTCATGACCACGACGCACGAGACCAACCAGATCGAGGAGCTCAATCCCGGTCTGAAGGAGGTCGGCAACTACGAGTTCGGCTGGGCCGATCCCGATGTCGCCGGCGCCAGCGCGAAGCGCGGCCTGAATGAGTCGATCGTCCGCGACATCTCGGGCAAGAAGGACGAGCCCGAATGGATGCTGGAGCGTCGTCTGAAGGGTCTCAAGCTCTTCGAGCGCAAGCCCATGCCGACGTGGGGTGCCGATCTCACCGGCATCGACTTCGACAACATCAAGTACTTCGTGCGCTCCTCGGAGAAGCAGGCCCAGAGCTGGGAGGACCTGCCCGAGGACATCAAGAACACCTACGACAAGCTCGGCATCCCCGAGGCGGAGAAGCAGCGCCTCGTCGCCGGTGTCGCCGCGCAGTACGAGTCGGAGGTCGTCTACCACTCGATCCGTGAGGACCTCGAGGCCCAGGGTGTGCTGTTCCTGGACACCGACACGGCCCTCAAGGAGCACCCGGAGATCTTCGAGGAGTACTTCGGCACCGTCATCCCGACCGGCGACAACAAGTTCGCCGCGCTCAACACGGCGGTGTGGTCCGGTGGCTCGTTCATCTACGTGCCCAAGGGCGTCCACGTGGACATCCCGCTGCAGGCCTACTTCCGGATCAACACCGAGAACATGGGTCAGTTCGAGCGCACCCTCATCATCGCCGACGAGGACTCGTACGTGCACTACGTCGAGGGCTGCACCGCGCCGATCTACTCCAGCGACTCGCTGCACTCGGCCGTCGTCGAGATCATCGTGAAGAAGAACGCCCGGGTGCGGTACACCACGATCCAGAACTGGTCGAACAATGTGTACAACCTGGTCACCAAGCGCGCCACCTGCGAGGAGGGCGCGACCATGGAGTGGATCGACGGCAATATCGGCTCCAAGGTGACGATGAAGTACCCCGCCGTCTACCTGATGGGCGAGCACGCCCGCGGGGAGACGCTGTCGATCGCCTTCGCGGGCGTCGACCAGTACCAGGACACCGGGGCCAAGATGGTGCACGCCGCACCGCGCACCTCGAGCTCGATCCTGTCCAAGTCCGTCGCCCGAGGCGGGGGCCGCACCTCCTACCGCGGTCTGCTGCAGGTGCTGGACGGTGCCGAGCACTCCGCCAGCACCGTCAAGTGCGATGCCCTGCTGGTTGATCAGATCAGCCGCTCGGACACGTACCCCTATGTGGACGTCCGCGAGGACGACGTCACCCTCGGCCACGAGGCGACCGTCTCCAAGGTGAGCGAGGACCAGCTCTTCTACTTCATGTCGCGTGGCATGGAAGAGGACGAGGCGATGGCGATGATCGTCCGCGGCTTCGTGGAGCCGATCGCCCGTGAGCTGCCGATGGAGTACGCCCTCGAGCTCAACCGCCTCATCGAACTGCAAATGGAAGGAGCGGTCGGCTAAACATGACCGCCACTGTGGACAATTTCTCGAGTGCGCTGGAACTGGAGCATGTCGAGTCCCACCTGCACCCCGAGCCGTCCTATGACGTCGAGGCCCACCCCAAGCCCACGGGCCTGGAGGAGATCTGGCGCTTCACCCCGCTCAAGCGGCTCCGTGGGCTGCTGGACGGACCCGCATCGGACGCGCGGCTGGCGCGCTCGGAGGATCTGCCTGAGGGCGCGAGCCTGAGCGCGATCTCGCGCGAGGAGGCCAAGGCGCTCGGCGGAATCGCACCGCTGGACCGACTGGCCGCCCTCGCGGTCGAGAACGCCCCCGATGCCATGCTGCTCACTATCGACGGCGAGCTCGACGCGCCGGTCCGTCTGAACTGGTCCGGGGAAGCCGCCGATCAGATCGTGTGGGGTCATACGGTCGTCAAGGTCGCGCCCTTCGCGAAGGCCACGGTGCTGCTCGATCACATCGGCAGCGCCACCTACGGCAGCACCGTCACCTATCTCGTGGGCGATGGCGCACAGCTCACGGTGATCAGCCTGGCCGACTGGGAGGACGACGCCGTGCACGCCGTGCAGAACGGTGTCTCGGTCGGTCGCGACGCCCAGGTGCGGTTCTTCGAGTTCACCCTGGGCGGCGATCTCGTCCGGTCGTCGACGAATGTCGACTACCGGGGCACCGGCGGCAGCGCTGAGCTGTTCGGCGTGTACTTCGCCGATGCCGGCCAGCACCTCGAGCATCGTCAGTTCGTGGATCACACGGCCCCCAAGACGCGCAGCAATGTGGTCTACAAGGGCGCATTGCAGGGTCAGGACGCTCACACCGTGTGGATCGGCAATGTGCTCATCCGCAAGGTGGCCGAAGGCATCGAGACCTTCGAGCAGAACGACAATCTCGTGCTCACCGACGGCGCCAAGGCCGACTCGGTGCCCAATCTCGAGATCGAGACCGGTGAGATCGCCGGTGCGGGCCACGCGTCGACCACCGGCCGCTTCGACGACGAGCACCTGTTCTATCTGCAGAGCCGTGGCATCGAGGAGACCGAGGCGCGCCGCCTGGTCGTGCACGGCTTCTTCAACGACATCATCCGCCGGATCGGTGTCGCGGACCTGCAGGAGCGCCTCACCTCGGCGATCGAGGACGAGCTGGCGACCGTCGTCGGCCGCCTGGAGTCCTGAGGAGCCGCGCGGTGTCCTTTAAAGAGGCTGCTCCGCTGGGCGACGTGCCGGAGGGCGCGGCGCTCGGCATCGAGATCGACGGCGTCGATATCGCTCTGGTCCGCCAGGGCGACGACGTCTACGCCATCCAGGACTGGTGTTCGCACGCTGAAATCCCGCTGTCGGACGGCGACGTGGAGGGCTGCACCATCGAGTGCTTCCTGCACGGCTCGCGCTTCGACCTGCGGACCGGCGAGGCGCTGAGCCTCCCGGCCACCGAACCCGTCCCCGTGTACGCCACCAAGATCGAGGGAGAGACCGTCTGGGTCGATCTCCCCACCGAAAGCGAGAACTGAGCATGTCCACTCTGGAGATCAAGAACCTTCACGTCTCGGTAGACACCGAGGACGGCGCGAAGGAGATCCTGCGCGGGGTCGATCTGACGATCAACTCCGGCGAGGTCCACGCCATCATGGGCCCGAACGGCTCGGGCAAGTCCACCCTCGCGTACTCGATCGCCGGGCATCCCAAGTACAACGTCACCGACGGCGAGGTGCTGCTCGACGGCGAGAACATCCTGGAGCTGAGCGTCGACGAGCGTGCCCGTGCGGGCCTCTTCCTGGCGATGCAGTATCCGGTCGAGGTTCCGGGCGTGTCGGTCGCCAACTTCCTGCGCACCGCCAAGACGGCGGTCGACGGCGAGGCGCCGAAGCTCCGCACCTGGGTCAAGGACGTCAACGCCGCCCTCGAGCGCGTCACCCTCGACCCCGCGTTCGCACAGCGCAGCGTGAACGAGGGCTTCTCCGGCGGAGAGAAGAAGCGCCACGAGATCGCCCAGCTGGAGCTGCTGAACCCCAAGTTCGCGGTGCTGGACGAGACCGACTCCGGCCTGGACATCGACGCCCTGCGGGTCGTCTCCGATGGCGTCAACCGGTACACCGAGCAGGGTGACCGCGGCGTGCTGCTGATCACCCACTACACGCGCATCCTGAACTACATCAAGCCCGACTACGTGCACGTCTTCGTCGCCGGCCGGCTCGCCGAGTCCGGTGGGCAGGAGCTCGCCGAGCAGCTCGAGGCCGAGGGCTACGACAAGTACGTGAAGGCGGCCGCGGCGCTGTGACCCGCTACGACGTCGAGGCGATCCGCAAGGACTTCCCGGTCCTCGCGCGATCCCTCGCGGGCGACCGGCCGCTCGTCTACCTGGACTCGGCCAATACCTCCCAGAAGCCGCGCCAGGTCGTCGAGGCGATCGAGCGGCACTATCTCGAGCACAATGCCAATGTGGCACGCGCGATGCATCAGCTCGGCGCGGAGGCCACCGAGGCCTTCGAGAGCGGTCGGGACAAGGTCGCACGCTTCATCGGAGCCCCCTCGCGCGACGAGGTGATCTTCACCAAGAACGCGTCCGAGGCGCTCAACCTGGTCGCTCGGGTCCTCGGTGACGGCGGCATCGTGGGGGAGGGCGACGAGATCGTCATCTCCGAGATGGAGCACCACTCCAATATCGTCCCGTGGCAGCTCCTCGCCGAGCGCACGGGTGCGACGCTGCGCTGGTTCGGCGTGACCGACGAGGGTCGCCTGGACCTGGACGACCTCGAGTCGCTGATCACCGAGCGCACCAAGATCGTCTCGCTGACGTGGGTGTCGAATATGCTCGGCACCATCAATCCGCTGGATGTCGTCATCGCCCGGGCACACCAGGTCGGTGCGCTGGTGGCGGTGGACGCCTCGCAGGCGGTGCCGCAGATCCCCGTGGACGTCGCGTCGCTGGGAGCCGACTTCGTGGCCTTCACCGGCCACAAGATGGTCGGTCCGACGGGCATCGGCGTGCTGTGGGGCCGTTACGACCTGCTCGCTTCTCTGCCGCCCTTCCTCGGCGGTGGCGAGATGATCGAGACGGTGTCGATGGAGCGGAGCACCTTCGCCGCGCCGCCGCATCGCTTCGAGGCGGGGACGCCGCCGATCGCGCAGTCGGTGGGTCTCGGTGCCGCCGTCGACTATCTGTCGGCGATCGGCATGGAGAATGTCGCCGCGCATGAGCAGGCGATCACCGCCTATGCGCTCGGACGGTTGCAGGAGATCGACGGCCTCACGGTGGTCGGCCCGTCCGAGGCGGTCGACCGCGGGGGAGCGGTGAGCTTCACCCTCGACGGCGTCCACCCGCACGATGTCGCGCAGCTGCTCGACTCACGCGGCGTGGCCGTGCGTGCCGGGCACCATTGCGCCAAGCCGGCCCATCGGCGCTTCGGCGTGCAGTCGACCACCCGCGCCTCCTTCTACCTGTATACGACGGAGGCCGAGATCGACGCCCTCGCCGAGGCGATCCGCTACACCCAGCAGTACTTCAAGGTGGGATGAGCGTGGACGTCGATGCGATGTACCAGGAGATCATCCTGGACCACTACAAGAATCCCCATGGAGCGGGGCTCCGCGAGCCGTACGAGGCCGAGGTGCACCACGTCAATCCCACCTGCGGCGACGAGATCACCTTGCGCGTGCATCTCGACGGCGATCGGGTGGCCGATATCTCCTACGACGCCGAGGGCTGTTCGATCAGCCAGGCCTCAGCCTCGGTGCTCTACGACCTGTTGCCGGGCAAGACCGTCGAGGAGGCGATGCGCGTGCTCGATGCGTTCGCCGAGGTGATGCACGGCCGCGGCCAGGTCACCCCCGATGAGGATGTGCTCGAGGACGGCATCGCCTTCGCCGGTGTGGCCCAGTTCCCGGCTCGCGTCAAGTGCGCGCTGCTGGGATGGATGGCCTGGAAGGATGCCACCTCCCAGGCGCTCGTGAGCGCCGACCAGACCGTGTCCGATGAGAGAGGCAAGTGACACCATGACCACCGACCACTCCGACCTGCCTCAGGTCGACACCTCCCCGAAGCCCACCACCTCCGATGACGTCATCGAGGCGATGAAGGATGTCGTCGACCCCGAGCTCGGCATCAATGTCGTCGACCTCGGCCTGGTCTACGGCGCTCACGTCGATGAGCACAGCAATGCCGTGCTGCAGATGACCCTCACCTCGGCGGCCTGCCCTCTGACCGATGTGATCGAGGACCAGACCCGCGCCGCGCTCGACGGCATCGTCAATGAGTTCCGCATCGACTGGGTGTGGATGCCGCCGTGGGGCCCGGACAAGATCACCGATGACGGGCGCGAGATGCTGCGGGCCCTCGGTTTCAACATCGGCTGACCTCACCCCGGGCCTACTCGACCACCGTGTGAGTCGAGCGCGGTGGTTGATGCGGAGTGCTGTGGGCCGGGCCGGTAGGATGGACCGGTGCTGATCCAGAGAGAGTGACGATCCGGCATCGCGAGCCGATGCCGTGTGCCGTCTGAGCCGTGCCCTCATATCCTCTGGAGTTCTCCCGTGATCACCGCCTCCGGCGTGGAGCTGCGTTTCGGCGCCCGCGTCCTGATGTCCGATGTCTCGTTCCGTGTCGCCAAGGGCGACAAGATCGGCCTGGTCGGCCGCAATGGCGCGGGCAAGACCACGCTCACCAAGATGCTCGCGGGCGCCGGGGGAGAGCCCTCGGCCGGCAGTATCAGCCGTACCGGCTCGGTCGGCTATCTGCCCCAGGACCCCCGTGTCGACGACATGACGGTGAGCGCCCGCAACCGCATCCTGTCCGTCCGCGGACTGGACGAGGCGATGCGCCGGCTGCGCATGGCCGAGGAGGAGATGGCGTCCTCCGATCCTGAGATCGCTGAGCGCGGCATGAAGCGCTATGCCGCCGCCGATGCCGACTTCCAGTCCGCGGGAGGATATGCGGCGGAATCGGAGGCCGATGCGATGGCGATGTCGCTCGCCTTGCCGCAGCGCATCCTGGAGCAGCCCCTCAGCACGCTGTCCGGCGGTCAGCGCCGCCGCGTCGAGCTCGCTCGCATCCTCTTCTCCGATGCGGAGATCCTGCTGCTCGACGAGCCCACCAACCACCTCGACCACGACTCGATCGTCTGGTTGCGGCAGTTCCTCGCCGACTTCTCCGGTGGTTTCGTGGTCATCAGCCACGATGTCAACCTCATCGAGACGACCGTCAACAAGGTCTTCTATCTCGACGGCAACCGCCAGGTCATCGACATCTACAATATGGGCTGGAAGGCCTACCTGAAGCAACGCGAGGCCGATGAGGAACGGCGCAAGCGCGAGCGGGCCAACACGGTCAAGACCGCCGAGCGGCTGTTGCAGCAGGCCGAGAAGATGCGCGCCAAGGCCACCAAGGCCGTCGCCGCGCAGAATATGATCAAGCGGGCCGAGAAGATGATGGCCGGTCTCGAGGACGAGCGGCAGACCGACAAGGTCGCGAAGATCGGGTTCCCGAAGCCGGCGCCCTGCGGTAAGACCCCGCTGATGGCCGAGGGCCTGTCGAAGTCCTACGGCTCACTCGAGGTCTTCATGGACGTCGACCTGGCGATCGACCGTGGAAGTCGGGTCGTCATCCTCGGCCTCAACGGTGCGGGCAAGACCACGCTGCTGCGCATCCTGGGCGATATGGACAAGGCCGACACAGGAGAGATCCAGCCGGGCCACGGACTCAAGCTCGGCTACTACGCCCAGGAGCACGAGACCCTCGACACCAGCCGTACGATCCTCGAGAACATGCAGCGTGCCGCGCCGGAGCTGACCGATACCGAGGCCCGCAGCGTGCTCGGACAGTTCCTCTTCACCGGTGACGACGTCGCGAAGCCCGCCGCGGTGCTCTCCGGTGGCGAGAAGACCCGTCTGGCCCTCGCCAGCCTCATCGTCTCGAAGGCCAATGTGCTGCTGCTCGACGAGCCCACCAATAACCTCGACCCCGCTTCGCGCGAGGAGGTCCTCGGGGCGATCCGCTCCTATGAGGGCGCGATCATCCTGGTGACCCACGACGAAGGCGCCGTGGCGGCGCTCGATCCCGATCGAGTCCTGCTGCTGCCCGATGGAGACGAGGACATCTGGTCGGACAGCTACTTCGACCTGATCAGCTTGGCGTGAGCTCGGGTTCGCGGCGGCGTTCCTTGACCTCGGCCCGAGCGAACCAGAAGAAGCCGAAGCCCGCGAGTCCGGCGAAGAAGTACCACTGCCAGGAGTAGAAGAGATTGACGCCCATCCCGAGCTCCGGGGGCTCGGCCGGCTCGAGGCCGTCGAGCGGGGGATCCTGCTCTCGCACGGCGATATAGCCGCTGGCGAGGTCATAGGGGGTGTGCTCGGCGAGGGCCGCGCTGCTGATCAGGCGCACCTGCCCGTCCTCGGGCTGGACGGCCTGCCCGTCGTTCGAGCTGTCGGCGCGCAGCCAGCCGGTGACCGTCACCTGCCCGGTCGGTGGGGCGGGGATGTCATCGGGACGCGAGGCAGTGTTCTGGGTCTGCACCCATCCGCGATCGACGAGCACGGCGCTGCCGTCGTCGAGGATCAGCGGCGTCACGACGTCGACCCCCGGCTGGCTGCCCCGCTGCTGGAACTTCACCAGCACTTCGTGCTCGGCATCGTAGCGACCGGTGGCGGTCACCCGGGTCCACTCGTCCTCGTCCGGCCAGTCGGCACCCAGGGGCGCCACCTGCTCGATCGGCACGGGGTCGGCCTCGGCATGGTATTCGACCTGGGCGTTGTGCTGCTGTCGCTGCTCATGGCGGTCGTGCTGCCACATTCCGAGGAAGACGCAGGTGACTGCGAGCGCGATGACGAAGGCGCCGAACCCGAGCCACCGGGGGGTCAGCAGGAATCGGAGCACCGATCAGTCCTCGTCGAGCTCGCGGCGAGGCTGCTCCAGCTCGGGGTGCTCATGACCGAAGGGCGAGGGTCCGTCGCTGGCCTTGCGAGCCGGAGAGTTGGCGAAGATCACCGCGATATAGGGCAGGAAGATCGCCCCGACCAGCAGCGTCCAGCGCAGCGGGCCCGTCGCGACGATCGCGCCGATGAAACAGGCCGTGCGGATCGCCATGGAGATGGCATAGCGCTTCTCGCGCGACCAGGTGGCCTCGCTGTGGGACTGAGCGGCCGACGTGATGGAGTGCACCTCGTCGCGCTTCCTTCGAAGCTTCACGCCCTCCACTCTACGCTGGCCTCCCTGGCCGCCCGAGCGTCGAGGGGGAGGGGCATGATGGAGACATGAGCGAGCGACAGCGAGTGAATCATCAAGACGTCATGGCGGCATCCGCGTACTCTGGCTTCTTCGGGCGGGTGACGGCATGAGCAATCGCACCTATCGCGTGACCGAGATCGTCGGGACCTCGCCCGATGGCGTCACCGAGGCCGTGGAGAGCGGCATCAAGCGCGCATCGCAGACGCTGCGCCACCTCGACTGGTTCGAGGTGGTCGGCATCCGCGGCCAGATCGTCGACGATGCCGTGGAGCACTATCAGGTGACCTTGAAGCTCGGTTTCCGTCTCGAGGACGACGAGTAGGAGCTCCCTCTCGTCACGGCATCGGCAGGCGCGCGGTGCGGCCGCCGTCGATCGTCACGATCTCGCCGGTGATGAAGCCGGCGCGGTCGCTCGCGAGGAACACCGCGAGCTCGCCGATGTCGCGACCACGCCCGGTGCGCCCCACCGGGTGCAATCCGATGAGCGCCTCGCGTGCCCCGTCCGGATCGGGCATGGACGCGAGATAGTGCTCGCTCAGATCCGAGTCGATCCATCCGGGGGCGATGGCATTGCACCGGATGTTGTCGGCTCCCAGGTCGACGGCGAGGGCTCGCGTCATCCCGTGCACGCCGGCCTTGGTGGCGCAGTAGGCGGCGTGCTCGGGATTGGCGGCCAGCCCCTCGATGGAACCGATGTTGACGATGCTGCCGCCCCCGCGTCGCAGCAGATGCGGTCGGGCGGCCTGGGTCGCGAACAGGGGAGCGGTCAGGTTGACGGCCAATAGCCGGCTCCACTCGTCCGCTGCGATATCGGCGACCCCCTGCTCGGTCATGACCCCGGCGTTGTTGACCACCACATCGATCCCGCCGAGCCGATGGGCGGCCTCGTCGATCGCCGGTGCGACGGCGCTCTGATCGCCGAGATCGGCCTCGACCCCGATCACCCGCGGATGATCGCGCAGGTCCTCGTCGAGCTGTCGTCGCTGCACGATGGCCACCTGGGCGCCGTGCTCCAGGAAGCTCTCGACGATGCCGCGGCCGATGCCGCGGCCTCCTCCGGTGACGACGGCGAGCGTGCCGTGGAGATCCATCATCGGCTCCTTCCGGGTCAGCGGGCGTCCTCGGCGTCGGCCGCCTCGACTTCTTCACGGGTGATCCCCATGAGGAAGACGACGGTGTCCAGATAGGGCACGTTGACGCTCGTGCGTGCCTGGTCGCGAACCAGCGGCTTGGCGTTGAACGCGATGCCGAGCCCCGCTGCCGCGAGCATGTCGAGGTCGTTCGCGCCGTCGCCGATCGCGACGGTATTGCGTTCGGCGATGCCGGCCTCCGCGGCGAAGCGGCGCAGGGCGGTGGCTTTGCCGGCGCGATCGACGACCTCGCCGGTGACCCGACCGGTGAGCCGCCCGTCGGCGATCTCCAGCTCGTTCGCGGCGAAGTAGTCGATATTCAGCTCATCGGCGATCCGCTCGATGATCTGCGTGAATCCACCGCTGACGAGGGCGAACCGGTACCCGAGCCTTTTCAGGGTCCGGATCATCGTCCGGGCCCCGGGCGTGTAGACGATCCCGGCGTACACATCGTCGAGGGCGCTGGCCGGGATGCCCTCGAGCTGCGCCACACGCGCGTGCAGCGACTGTGCGAAGTCGAGCTCGCCGCGCATCGCCTGCTCGGTGACCGCGGCGACTTGAGCCTCGCAACCGGCGTGGGCCGCCAGCATCTCGATGACCTCGCCTTGGATCAGGGTCGAGTCGACGTCCATGACGACGAGCCGCTGGGCGTGGCGACCGATGCCATTCTCCTGCACGGCGACGTCGACCCCCTGATCGTGGCCGATCCGGGCCAGGTCGCGCTGCAGACCATCGGGGTCCGCGCCCGAGACCTCCATCCGGATCGCCGTCACGGGGTAGCGCGCCATCCGCACGATGCGGTCGATATTCCCGCCGAGGCCCTTGATGCCCGCAGTGATCGCCGACAGAGCCGCCGGGCGCAGCGGTGCGCCGAGGATCACCACCTGTGCCCGCCCGATCCGACGTGGCCGGTTGTCGCCCACCCCGTGCTCGAACCACACCTCGAGGCCGAGCGGCTCGGCGAAGGCGCGGATGGAGTCCTCCAGGACCTCGTGATCGGCGGGCTCGGTCAACAGGACGCTCAGCACCAGGCGACCCCGGACGACGAGCTGCTCGACATCGATCACCTCCACCTCGAAACGGGCGGCCTCGGCGAAGAGCTGCGTCGACACGCCGGGACGATCGGGACCGACGAGCGTCACCAGCACCGTCGGTGCGGTGAGGCGGAGGGCGGCGGGCACATGCTCGGAGGTCATCGAGTCGAGGGTAGCGTCACGGCTCACCGGGGACACGATAGGTTGTGAACACCGGGCCGTCACGACCAGGAGGATGTATGTCAGCTGTCTTCGAGCTGAGCGACGTGACGGTGATCCGCTCCGGGAAGAAGCTCCTGGACTCGGTCTCCTGGACCGTCCGGGCCGGAGAACACTGGGTCGTGATCGGCCCCAATGGCGCCGGCAAGACCACCCTCATGCAGATCCTCGGTGCGTCACTGCATCCGACGAGCGGACGGGTCACGATCCTCGACGAGACCCTCGGCCAGGTGGACGTCTTCGAGTTGCGCACGCGCATCGGTCACACCTCGACGGTCGTCTCCGAGCGCATCCCGGGACGCGAGTCCGTGCGCAATGTCGTGCTGTCCGCGGCCTATGCGGTCGTCGGTCGGTGGAATGAGGAGTACGACGAACACGATTTCGGCCGCGTCGACCAGCTGCTCGCGGAACTCGGCATCGCCCAGCTCGCCGACCGGACCTTCGGCACATTGTCGGAGGGGGAGAAGAAGCGCGTCCTCATCGCACGGGCGCTGATGACCGACCCGGAGGCGGTGCTGCTCGACGAGCCCGGTGCCGGACTCGACCTCGGAGCACGCGAGGACCTGCTCGCCAGCCTCGACGTCCTCTCCAGCGATCCGGCGGGGGCCGCCTTCGTGCTGGTGACCCACCATGTCGAGGAGATCCCGCAGGGCTTCACCCACGCTCTGGTGCTCGCCGACGGCAAAGTCGTCGGGCGCGGACCGCTGCGCGAGGTGCTGACCTCCGATGTGCTGAGCGACGCCTTCGGCCAGCGACTCGAGCTCCGCGAGGACCGCGGCCGTTTCACCGCTCGGCGTCAGCCGGCGGCGCGACGGGCCGCCTCATGATAGGGACGTAGATCATGGACTGGCTCGGCGACGACATCTGGCTCACGTGGACGGCGATCGGCGTCGTGCTGTCGGTCGTCGAGATCGCCAGCATGGAGTTCGTCTTCCTGATGTTCGGCGTCGGCGCCTTCGCCGCGGCCGCCGTGGCGGCGCTCGGCGCCCCGTTCGTGCTGTGCCTGCTGGTCTTCGGCGGCGTATCGGGCAGCATGCTGACCCTCGTGCGCCCGAAGATGATCCGGCGCATCCACCGCGGTCCCACTTTGCCCTCGGGTCAGCACGGGCTGGTCGGACAGTACGCCACCGTTGACGAGGAGGTCTCCGCCCATGCCGGTCAGGTCATGCTCAACGGCCAGCGGTGGACGGCGCGAGCGCTCGACTCCGATATGACCTTCGAACCCGGGACGGAGGTGCTCGTGGTGGCCATCGAAGGTCCGATCGCGCGCGTCACCGCCGCCCATCACTGAAAGGAAGAACGACATGGCCTCCGCCCTCGCCATCTTCGTCGGCCTCGTGGTCCTGCTCCTCATCGTCGTCGTGTCGATGTCGGTCAAGATCATCCCGCAGAATCACGCGGGCATCGTCGAACGACTCGGCCGCTACCGGACCTCGCTGAGCTCCGGACCGCATCTGATCATCCCGTTCCTGGATCGCGTGCGGTACCGGGTCGATCAGCGCGAGCAGGTCGTCTCCTTCCCGCCGCAGGGTGTCATCACCGAGGACAACCTGACGGTCGAGATCGACACCGTCATCTACTTCACGGTCAACGACCCGGTATCGGCCACCTACGAGATCGTCAGCTATATCGACGCCATCCACCAGCTCACGATGACCACGGTCCGCAACATCATCGGCGGCATGACGCTCGAGCACACGCTGACCAGCCGCGATCAGATCAACCGCACGCTGGGTGCCGAGCTCGATGCGGCCACGGCCCGCTGGGGCATCAAGGTCAACCAGGTGGAGCTCAAGAGCATCGATCCGCCGCCGACCATCATCGACGCGATGGAGAAGCAGATGCGCGCCGATCGCGACAAGCGCGCGGCGATCCTCACCGCGGAGGGCGAGCGTCAGTCGGCGATCCTGACGGCCGAGGGCGAGAAGCAGTCCTCGATCCTCAAGGCGGAAGGTGAGAAGCAGTCCTCGATCCTGTCGGCCGAGGGTGAGCGGCAGGCGGCGATCCTGCGGGCCCAGGGTGAGGGCCGGGCCATCGAGACGGTCTTCCAGGCCATCCACAACGGCAACGCCGATCAGAAGCTGCTCTCCTATCAGTACCTGCAGACCCTGCCGAAGATCGCCGCAGGGGAGAACGCCTCGACCTGGATCATCCCGGCCGAACTGACCAAGGCGCTCAACACGCTGGGTGGCGCGATCGGTGATATCCCGGTCGACAGCGGCGGCAGCCGGCGCGAGGTGGACCTCGACGAGGACATCGTCGACGAGATGCCGGTCGCCAGCGAGGACACCTCCTCGGCGGTCGAGGAGGCCATCAAGGCGGCTCGCCAGGCCGAGTCCCCGGTCGCCCGTCCCGACGAGGACGAGGGCTCGCCGTCCGAGGGCGACCCCACCGTCTGACCCGTTCACCACCCGTTGAGTGTTGGGGGGCACCGTTAACGAGCGCTAGCGTGTGGGGGAGCGTTTGGACTGCCGAATCAGCGTTTCCGGCAGCCGGACGTTCCCCCCGAGGACATCGCTTCGCTCGTCCGGGGAGGTGCCCCCACACTCGACGGGTTCGGTGTCAGTGCTGGTAGGTGCCGTGGAGGATGGCGCGGCCGAGCGTCTTGAAGGCCAGGTTGAAGCCGACCACGGCGGGGGAGACGGAGGCGTCGACGCCGAGGGACTCCTCCCCGACGGCATGGACCACGAAGTAGTAGCGGTGCACCTGATCTCCCTCCGGCGGCGCCGCTCCCATGAAGTTCAGGCCGCCTCCGTCGTTGCGGACATGGAAGGCCGAGCCCGGCAGGGACTCGTCGGAGGCGCCCGCCCCGGTGGGCAGCTCCCGGGTGTCGGCGGGCAGGTCCACGGCCACCCAGTGCCAGAAGCCCGACACCGTCGGGGCATCGGGATCGAAACAGGTCACGACGAAGGACTTCGTGCCCTCCGGGGGATCGCCCCAGGCCAGATGCGGCGAGGTGTCTCCCGCCGCATTGACCTGGTCGTCCTTGAGCGGCTGGCCGTCGACGACATCGTCGCTGCGCACCTCGAAGGGGGCCGCGGCCGGGAGGAGCGGATAGGGATCGGGGGTCACAGGTCGATCAAGGCTCATGGTCCGTAGCCTAGTGTCCTGTGCCCGAAGTCCATCACCGCTTTTCGTCGCCTGCGCGGCGCTCCGCCGCCCGGCGGTGCAACCACTCGGACGATGGCTTTCGGCAACGAACCTCCACCGGAGGACACTAGATCGGTGGCCGAGCTGATTCAGATCGCAGGAGCGGACGATCCGCGACTGCGCGACTACACCGATCTGCGTGACGTGAGCCTGCGTAAACTCCTCGAGACCGAGCGCGGCCTCTACATCGCCGAGGGCGAGAAGGTGGTGCGCCGGGCCGTCGAGGCCGGACATCGCCCGCGTTCCTTCCTGCTGGCACCGCGCTGGAGGGATTCGCTGGCCGATGTGCTGGAGGCGAGTGAGGCCCCCTGCTATCTCCTCGACGAGAAGACGATCGAGCAGGTGACCGGCTTCCATGTGCACCGCGGTGCATTGGCCGCGATGGAACGGCCTGCGCCGTTGGCACCCGAGACGGTGCTGTCCTCGGCTCGACGGGTGCTCGTCGCCGAGGACCTGGTGGACCACACGAATATCGGCGCGGTGATGCGCAATGTCGCCGCACTCGGCTTCGATGCGGTGCTGTTGTCGCCGCGCTGTGCCGATCCGCTCTATCGTCGGTCAGTGAAGGTCGCGATGGGCGCGGTCTTCTCTCTGCCCTATGCCAGGATCGACGACTGGTACGGCGCGCCCGATCTTCTGCGCGCGCACGGTTTCACCAGCTATGCGATGTCGCTGGCCGCCGATTCCGTGGCGCTGGACGAGATCGAGCCCGGCGATGACGAGCGTGTCGCGGTGATCGTCGGATCCGAGGGCCCGGGTCTGACCGAACACTGGCAGCGGGCGGCCGACCACCGCGTCACGATCCCGATGGCGGCCGGTATCGACTCGCTCAATGTCGCGGCGTCGACCGCGATCGCCTGCTGGCACTTTCGCCCCCGCTGACCACGGGGTCCCCGAGGTGCGGGGTGGTGGCCTCTTCGAGGCCTTCCGAACGGGCCACAGCCGGCCGAACCTGGGGCCGAGGGGCGTCGGGCGTCGTGCCGGGTCAGTCCTCGCGCATGGGGGAGACAGGCCAGTCGTCGGGGTAGTCCTCGGCCAGGCTGTTGTGCTGCTTGTAGAGCTTCTTGCGGGCGCGGTCGGGAACACGGTCGCCGAAGACCGTGCCGAAGAGGTGATCCGTCTCGTGCTGCAGGCAACGCGCCAGGAGGCCGGTGCCAGTGAACTCCACCGGCTCGCCGTGGTGGTCGACACCGCGCACCGTAGCGAGATCCGGCCGGGCGCATTCGGCGAACGCTCCCGGCAGGGACAGGCACCCCTCGTCGGCCGCGTCGAGCTTGCGGTCCTTGCCCTCCGGCAGGGTCAAGACGGGATTGCAGACCACTCCGGTGACCCGCTCGTGGTCGGCATCGGGGCAGTCGAAGACGAAGACCTTGAGATCGACACCGACCTGGTTGGCCGCCAGGCCGACCCCCTCCGCCGCGTACATCGTCGCCGCCATGTCCGCCACGAGGGTCGCGAGCTCCTCGTCGAAGTCCGTCACATCACGGAGCTCGTGATGCATCACCGGGGTGCCCCAGCGGGTGATGGGGAGGATCTTGCCGCCCTCGGGGAGGGCGCGGGACTGTTCGGCACTGCTCACGAAAAGACTCCTGACGACGGATGATCGGCACCACACTATCGACCTCGCCGGGGCCACCTGCTTGGCAGTGCACGCTCTTTCAGATACTCTCGGTATGTGAAACTGCAAACCGCAGTTACCGAAACCGTCTCTCCATCCCGAACAGGAGCACCGTAGTGGCTCGCACCGATCCCATGGGCGTCGGCCTCAAGGTCCTGAACCGGCTCGCGCAGTCGTCGGTCATCGATCGCTTCGGCTTGCGCGACGCGACCCAGAAGGTCGTCTACCACGGAGCCCGCAACGGCTTCAAAGCCGCCGGAACCGCCCAGCGCACCTTCACGAAGGTCCGCGGCGGAGCCCAGGGCAGCCGGCCCTCGACCTCGGGCCCTACCGGCGTCTTCGATCTGACCCCGACCGAGGACCAGCAGATGATGGTCGAGGTCGTCGAGGAGTTCGCTCGCGAGGTCCTCCGGCCCGGCGCCGAGGACGCCGAGGCGGCGAACGACACGCCCAAGGAGACCCTCGGTCAGACCAACGACTTCGGCCTGTCGCTCATCAACATCCCCGAGGGGCTCGGCGGACTCTCCCCCGAGCGGTCCGCGGTCACGGGTGTGCTCGTCGCCGAGGCCCTGGCCTCGGGGGACATGGGCCAGGCCGTCGCCTGCCTCGCTCCGTCGGCCGTCGCCTCGGCCATCTCGCTGTGGGGTACCGAGGGCCAGCAGCAGACCTATCTCTCGGCCTTCGCCGGGGACGACGTCCCCGCCGCCGCGCTGGCCGTCAGTGAGCCGCGCGTGCTCTTCGACCCCCTCGTCCTGCAGACCACCGCTCGCCGTTCCGGCGCCGGCTACACGCTGTCGGGCATCAAGTCGGCGGTCGTGCGGGGGAGCGAGGCAGAAGTCTTCATCGTCGCGGCCGATGTCGAGGGGCGAGGACCGTCGATGGTGATCGTGGAGGCCGGCGCCGAGGGCGTGCAGGTGGCCGACGATCCCAGCATGGGTCTGCGCGCCGCCGGACTCTCGCGACTCGCGCTGGAGGACGTGCAGGTGGCCGAGGACGCCGTCCTCGGCACGGCCGATGATTACCGCCAGATGGTGCGTCTCTCCCGGCTCGCGTGGGCGGGTCTGGCGCTCGGGACCGCGAGGACGACCCTCGAGTACGTCAAGGAGTACGTCACCTCGCGGGAGGCCTTCGGCGAGCCGGTCGCCTACCGCCAGAGTGTCGCCTTCACGGTCGCCGACATGGCCATCGAGCTGGAGGGCATGCGGCTGACGACGCTGCGTGCGGCCTCGCGGGTCGATCAGGGGCTGGACGCCTCACGGGAGATCGCCCTGGCGCGCAAGCTGACGGCGGAGTACGGCATGAAGATCGGCACCGACGGGGTGCAGATGCTCGGCGGCCACGGCTTCGTCAAGGAACACCCGGTGGAGCGGTGGTATCGCGATCTGCGCGCCATCGGCGTGATGGAAGGAGCGGTCCTCGTCTGAGGGCGACACGATCATGATCAATCTGGAGACTCCCAAGAAGTACCGCGGTTTCGTCAAGCAGGTCAACGAGGTCGCCACCAACTTCCTGCGCGCCAACTCACGCACCTACGACCTCGCCGAGCACTCCTATCCCAAGGAACTCGACCTCCTCGCCTCGCTCGTCGACGGCATGAACGAGTCCGGGCAGAGCCAGGGTGCGGGCGCCGCGGGCGTGCGGGTCAAGGACGATGACAAGGGCGGCGTCAAGAACGGCACCAATATGTCCTCGGTGCTGTCGGTCATCGAGATGTGCTGGGGCGATGTCGGCCTGCTGCTGTCCATGCCGCGCCAAGGCCTCGGCAACTCGGCCATCGCCTCGGTCGCCAACGACGAGCAGCTCGAACGGTTCAAGGACACCTGGGCCGCGATGGCGATCACCGAGCCGAGCTTCGGCTCGGACTCCGCGGCGATCAAGACCACCGCGGTCAAGGACGGCGACGAGTACATCCTCAACGGCGAGAAGATCTTCGTCACCTCCGGCGATCGCGCCGACTCGGTCGTCGTGTGGGCGACCCTCGACAAGAGCAAGGGCCGAGCGGCGATCAAGTCCTTCGTCGTGCCCAAGTCGCTTCCCGGCATCCGGGTCGAGCGGTTGGAGCACAAGCTCGGCATCCGGGCCTCGGACACGGCGGTCATCGTGTTGGACGACTGCCGGGTGCCGGCCGCCAATCTGCTCGGCGATCCCGAGATCGACACCTCCAAGGGCTTCGCCGGCGCGATGGCCACCTTCGACAACACCCGGCCGCTGGTGGCCGGCATGGCCGTCGGATGCGCCCGGGCGGCCCTCGAGCTCACTCGCGATCTGCTGACCGATGGCGGTATCGAGATCGACTACGACCGTCCCGCGCAGTCGCAGTCGGCTGCCGCCGCGACCTTCCTGCAGATGGAGGCCGACTGGGAGGCCGCGCATCTGCTGACGCTCAGCGCTGCGTGGATGGCCGACAACCGCAAGCCGAACTCGCTGGAGGCCTCGATGGCCAAGGCGAAGGCCGGCCGGGTGGGCAATCAGATCACGTTGCGCTGCGTCGAGCTGGCCAGCACCCTCGGCTACAGCGAGGTCGAATTCCTGGAGAAGTGGTCGCGGGACTCCAAGATCCTCGACATCTTCGAGGGCACGCAGCAGATCCAGCAGCTGATCGTGGCGCGCCGTGTGCTGGGGCTGACGAGCTCTCAGCTCAAATAGCGGACGCGCCACCAGAGGCCCACGCTCCTTGGGGAGAATCGCCGGTATCAGCGACCACGATCCTCCCCAAGGAGCTTCTGCATGACCGTCTTCGACAACGGACTGTCGGCTATCCGCCTGACCGATCACGAGCGCGCCGCGATCCGTGAGCTCTCGGAGTTCGGCCTGTACGAGGCACTGCTGGGGCGTCGCTCGCGGCGGTTCCCCGTCGGCGGCAGCATCCCCGACGGCCCGCTGGCCTTCACCAGCGGCAAGGAGAGCCGCCCGCTCACCGAGGTGCAACGCGCCCTCGTGCTGGCCACCGTCACCGGTCAGACGGGCTGGCACTTCGGCATCTCCCGCCATCCGGACTACGCGCCGCAGTTCCCCAACTACAACGGCTCCGCGATCGGCCGCGTCATCCCCTCGGCGGCAGGCTTCCACACCACCGACTTCTTCTTCACCGACGACTCGGGCACCTACTTCCTGTCCACCCGCGACGAGGTGCTCGACACCGCCTGGCAGAGCGGTTCGCTGGACGACCAGGACGATCTGGAGGCCGCGCTCAACGCCGTGATCGCCCGCGCCGTGAAGCTCAGCGATGAGCGCCTCCACCTGCCTCGTGAGCAGCCCTATCTCGAGGGGCACAACATCTGGATCGCGAACTGGCCGGGCTCGTTGCTGGTCATCCCCGTCGCCGACCTGGCCCAGCAGACACTCCTCAACATCGCCTTCTTCAACCAGAACGGCTACGCGATCTACGACGATGTCAACGACCGGCCGATCCCCGGTATCGAGAAGTTCGCCCATCGGCTCCACAACATCGACGAGCCGCAGCCGCTGAGCTTCATCGAGCAGTACTCACTGGCCGAGGCCAGCGCGGAGCTGATGACCGCCAGCTATGCCGGGCATCTCGCGCTCGGCGGCATGGGCCTCGGCGGTTGGAGCTTCGACGGCATCGACCGGATCTCGATGCTCGGCGCTTCCGGCAATCCCGAGGTCCCCGGCCTCGGCTTCCGGTACGACGAGGATCCGCGGTGGTCGATGCCCAATCCGACCGGCCGCGAGGGGATCTTCGAGACGTCGACGATCGCCCACCACGGGTCCGCCCGTGCGGTCGTCGAGGCGCTGGTCGAGCGCAAGTTCGGTGCGGGCGGGCCGTACCACCCGTCGACGCCCGGGCCCTGGCGCGACAACCCGGGGGTGCGCGGGGCGGCGGCGCCTTTCGACGAGGAGTTCGTCGACCTGCTGACGCTGCAGCTGCAGTACATCGACGACACCTTCGGCAAGTTCCCCGGAACCGTTCCCTCGGTGTGGATCATGAACTACCTGCAGGCCCAGCACCTGGACACCGACTTCTACGACACGCTCTTCGCACCGGGTGCCTATCTGGCGACCCACGCCCGGGAGCAGGAGCGCTGGCAGAGCTGACCGCAGCCCGGGCGGTCAGGGAGTCAGCAGCACCTTGGTCGCCTGGCGCTCGTCCATCGCGCGATACCCGTCCGCCACCTCGTCGAGGTCGAGCATCAGATCGAAGACCTTCCCGGGCTCGATGACGCTGTCGAGGACATCGGGCAGCAGTTCGTCGAGATAGCGACGTACCGGGGCGACGCCACCGGCGAGCCCGATATTGCGGTAGAAGTTGCCGCGGGGATCGAAGACGGCATCGTGGGGGAGGCCCACATAGCCGACCGTGCCGCCCGGGCGCGTGGACATGAACGCCTGCTTGAGGCTGTCGCCGGTGCCGACGCATTCGAGGACGGCATCGGCGCCGATCCCGTCGAGGATCTCGCGGACCTCGGCCGCGCCCTGTTTGCCACGGGTCTCGACGATCGCGTCGGCGCCGAAGGCCCGGGCGATCTCCTGGCGCTCCGCGTGCCGCGACATGGCGACCACGGTGGAGGCGCCCAGGCGTTTGGCCGCGAGGATCGCGCTCAGCCCCACGGCTCCGTCGCCGACGACCGCGACGGTGCTCCCGGCTCGCACACCGGCGCTGACGGCGGCGTGATGGCCCGTGGGGAACACATCGGACAGCGTCAGCAGATGCGGCACGAGCGCCTCGTCGGGCTCACCGCCGGGGACGCGTACGAGGGTGCCGTCGGCCTGCGGCACGCGCACGAGCTCGCACTGGCATCCCTCGTAGCCGCCGCCGTTGACACAGGACGTGTGGACGCCGCGTTCACACAGCGCACAGGTGTTGTCGCTGTAAAGGAACGGGGCGATGACGAAGTCGCCGGGCTGCACCGAGCCGACCGAGCTGCCGACCTGTTCCACGACGCCCACGAACTCGTGGCCGATCCTCCGGGGCTCGGACTGTTCGCCCTCCAGGCCGCGATAGGGCCACAGGTCGCTGCCGCAGATGCAGGAGGCCACCACCCGTACGACGGCATCGGAGTCGGCCGTCAGCTGCGGATCGGGGACCGTCTGGATCTCGATGGAGCCCGGGGATGTGAGGATCGTCGCGCGCATACGTGCAAGGATGGCAGGTATGACCTCCAAGCCTGAAGTCGACTTCATCGAAGGACCCCCGCCCACCGAGCTCCAGGTCGCCGACCTGATCGAGGGCGACGGCCCCGAGGCGGTGCCCGGTGGCGTCGTCGACGTCCACTACGTGGGTGTCGACTTCGAGACCGGTGAGCAGTTCGATGCCTCGTGGGATCGTGGCCAGTCGGCGCGCTTCCCGCTGCCCCAGCTCATCGCGGCCTGGCAGCAGGGCATCCCCGGCATGAAGGTCGGCGGACGTCGTCAGATCATCGCGCCGCCCGAGCTCGCCTACGGTCCGGCCGGCGGCGGTCACCGCCTCTCGGGTCGGACCCTCGTCTTCATCATCGACCTGCTCGGCGTCGGCTGAGCCCACGCACCGTCCGGGCCGGGGGCCGGTGAGCCATCAACCTCACAGCGTCGTCTCGGGGTCGATCGTCCGCTGGCCCCCGGTCGTGGAGCGGCATGTTCGCCGGAGGATGTGCCGGTGTGGTCGCCGCGGTCACCACGGGAACACATCGTCGGTGATCTCGCGTAGGTGGCGACGAGCGGTGGTTGACTGCTCACCGCCCGCGATCGAGGGGCGACGGAATGTCAGCGCGCCGGCGTCGGCCGGGTGGCCACGGCGAGATGCTGTTCCAAGGCGTCGAGCCGCTTGGTGAGGCGCTTGACCGAGACCGGGATCGCGGCCCGCAGGTCCTGGGCGAGCAGGCTCACCCGCAGCTCCTCCAGCGCCCAGCGCACCTCCTGGACCGCCGTCCCGCGCCGCAGCCATAGCGGCAGGTCGCCGGTCAGCGCGTGGAAACGCGCCTCCAACTCCTGGGTCGCGACCAGATCCTGGGTCAGCGGCGCCCGCAATCGGCGACGCGCGGCCTCCAGGTACACCCGTAGCCGTGGCAGGCGATCCGCGCCCATCTCGCGCACGAAGCCGGGGTACACCAGCCAGGACAGCTGGACCTTGACATCCTCGCCCGCCTCGTCATCACCCGGGGTGATCTCGCCGAGCACTCGCAGCGCCTCGATGACACCCTGCACGGTCCGTTCCGCGAGCGGATAGACGTCCGCCCGTACGGACTCGGTGAGGGCGGCGAAGGCGCTCTCCTCGCGGACGGGACCTCCGTGGCGCACGACGAGGGAGTCGAGTGCCGCCATCCGGGCGTCCTCGATGAGCACGCCCGGATCCCGATAGGGAGCCGTGGAGAGCAGCAGCTTGTCCGCGAGGTCCAGCGAGCGAGCCAGCTGCGCGGCGGGGGTGTGCGTGGCCAGCGCGATCAGCCGCGACTGAGCCCAGACCATCGCGGTCTGCTGCTCGTCGGCGGATGACAGCACCCGCAACGAGACGCTGGCTCCGTCGTCGACGAGCGCCGGGTAGCCGGTGATCTGTCCGGCTTCAACCGACTCGTCGAGGGTCCCGACCTCCCAGCGCGTCAGCCCGGTGCGCTCCTCCTGCGCGGCCACGGCGTGGAGGTCGCTGCGCAGCCGCGGCTCCAGCTCATGACGCAGCTCGCCCAGATCCTTGCCGCTCGCGATCTCCTCGCCGTCCTCGACGATGCGATAGGTGACCCGCAGATGGTCCGGGACCGCACGGGGATCGAAGTCCTCAGACCGGACCTGCACGGCACCGGACTGGCTGAGCTGGCGAGCCAGCTCATCCACGAGGTCCGGAGCTGCCGGGTCCAACTGCGGCAGAACCCGCTCGGCGTACTGTCCGGCGGGAGCGAAGTGGCGCCGCTGCGACTTGGGCAGGGTGCGGATGAGCTCGGTGACGAGCTCCTGGCGATGGCCGGGCACATGCCAGCCGAAAGCGCGCGCATCGACGCTGAGCAGCTCGTCGACGGGGATCGTCACGGTCAGCCCGTCGAGCGCCGACTGGGGGTCGAAGACGTAGTCGACCTCGTAGTCATTGCTCTGTGTGGTCCACGTCGTCGGGAACTGCTCGTCGATGTCGCCGCCGAGCTCTCCCGATCGCAGCATCGCCGGGTCGAAGGCCAACCTCGCGGGATCCTCGCGTCGGGTCTTCTTCCACCACGTGTCGAAGTGGCGGGCCGACACGATCTCGGCCGGCAGCCGTTGATCGTAGAAGTCGTACAGCGTCTGGTCGTCGACCCGCACGTCGCGGCGCCGCAGCCGATCTTCGAGCTCGCCCACCTCGTCGAGCAACGCGCGGTTCTCGTGGAAGAAGCGGTGATCGGTGCGCCAGTCGCCCTCGACCAGGGCGTGCCGGATGAACAGCTCCCGGGCGAGTACGGGGTCGACCCGCGATAGCTGCACAGGCCGATCGACGACGACCGGGATGCCGTAGAGGGTCGCCCGCTCCTTGGCCATCGCCGTGCCCCGTCGCGACGACCAGTAGGGCTCGGCGTACTGGCGTTTGATCAGGTGTCCGGCGGCCTGCTCGATCCACTCCGGCTGTACCCGTGCCACGGTCCTGGCCCACAGCCGCGAGGTCTCGACCAGCTCGCCAGCCATGATCCAGCGCGGCGGCTTCTTGGCCAGACCCGAGCCGGGGAAGACCATGACACGAGCGCCGCGGGCGCCGAGGAATTCGCGTCCATCGGGTTCGCGAAGCGCCACGTGGCCGAGTAGTCCGGTGAGGAGGGCCTGGTGGACGGCGTCGGCATCGTCGCTCAACTCGCGCTTCGGCTTCATACCGAGATCGCGGACGGTGCGGCGCAGCTGGGCGTGGACGTCCTGCCACTCACGGACACGCAGATAGTGGATGAACTCGTCGTGGCACATCCGCCGGAACCTGCTGTGGGAGAGAGCCTCGCGCTGCTCCCGCAGATACCGCCACAGACTCAGATAGGAGAGGAAGTCCGAGTCCGGCTGGTGGAAACGGCGGTGCTTCTCATCAGCGGCCTGCTGCCGCTCCAGCGGTCGTTCGCGCGGGTCCTGGATCGACATCGCGGCGACGATGACGAGGACATCGGCGAGACAGCCGAGGCGGTCGGCGGCGAGCAGCATCCGGCCCAGTCGCGGGTCGACCGGTAGGCCGGACATCGTCCGACCGAGCCGGGTGAGCCGGCGTCCGTCCAGGGCGCCGAGCTCGGCGAGCAGGTTCAGCCCGTCGTTGACGGCCCGGCGATCGGGCGGATCGAGGAAGGGGAAGTCGTCGATATCGCCGAGCTTGAGCGAGGCCATCTGCAAGAGCACCGAGGCGAGATTGGTCCGCAGGATCTCGGGGTCCGTGAACTCCGGGCGCCCCTCGAAGTCGGCCTCGGCGTAGAGGCGGATGCAGATGCCGTCCGCGACGCGACCGCAGCGGCCGGCTCGTTGAGCGGCGCTGGCCTGCGAGATCGGCTCGATCGGCAGCCGCTGCACCTTGAGACGATTGCTGTACCGGCTGATCCGGGCGAGGCCGGAGTCGACCACGTAACGGATGCCCGGGACCGTCAGCGATGTCTCGGCCACATTGGTCGACAGCACGATGCGTCGGCCGGGGTGGGACGAGAAGATCTTCTGCTGGTCCTGTGCGGCGAGCCGTCCATAGAGCGGCAGGATCTCTGTGCGCGGGTACTTCTTGCCGCTCAGATACTCGGCGGTGTCACGGATCTCGCGCTCGCCGGAGAGGAAGACGAGGACATCCCCCTCGCGGGGGAGTTCGCGGATCGCCTGGTCGATCGCATCGGCCAGGTCCGAGGCATCGGACTCCGCGAGTGGTCGATAGCGCACCTCGACCGGATAGGTGCGGCCGGACACCTCGATGACCGGGGCGCCGTCGAACATCTCGGAGAACCGCTCGACATCGATCGTGGCCGAGGTGATGACGACCTGGAGGTCGGGACGCCGGGGGAGCAGACGCTTGAGATAGCCGAGCAGGAAGTCGATCGCGAGCGAGCGCTCGTGGGCTTCGTCGATGATGACGGTGTCGTACTGCCGCAGCTCGGGATCGCCCTGGAGCTCGGCGAGCAGCAGACCGTCGGTCATCAGCTTGATCGCCGTCGCCTCGGTGGTCTGATCGTCGAAGCGGACGGCATATCCGACCTCGGCACCGAGCTCGACCTCGCACTCGTCGGCGATGCGGCGGGCGACCGAACGGGCCGCGATCCGCCGCGGCTGGGTGTGGGCGATGCGCCGCCGACCGAGTTCGTAGATGATCTTGGGCAGCTGCGTGGTCTTGCCCGAGCCGGTCTCGCCGGCCACGACGACGACCTGATGTTCGGCGAGGAGCCGGGCGATCTCGTCGTGGCGATCGGCGACGGGGAGGGCGGGGTCGAAGGTCAGTCTCATGTCAGCGCAGTCCGAGGGTCTCCGCGAGGAACGCGTAGCCGACGAATGCCACCACATCGAGGATCGTGTGGGCGATGACGAGCGGCATCACGCGACCGGTCCGGTAGAACCAGTAGCCGAAGACCACTCCCATGATCGCATTCCCCACGCCCTGGCCGAAGCCCTGGTAGAGGTGATAGGTGCCGCGCAGGAGCGCGCTCACCGCGATGGCGGCGGGGACACCCCAGCTCAGCTGTCGTAGCCGGGTCATGAGATAGCCGACCACCACGACCTCTTCGAGTACGGCATTCTGCAGGGCCGCGATGATCAGGACGATCGGCGTCCACCAGTAGGCGTCGGCCGGGCTCAGCACGATATCGGCGGTCAGCCCGAAGACGCGACCCACGGCGTACAGGCCGAGCCCGGGCAGACCGATGACCGCCGCGAGGCCGGCGCCCCACGCGAGATCGCGGAGCGGACGTGAGCCGTCCAGCCCCAGTCGCTTCAGGACACCGGGACGCTCGCCGTCGAGACTCAACAAGTAGAGAGCGAGCGCGACCGGTACGAGGGCGAAGAAGATCGACAGCAGCTGCAGTGTCAGGTCGAGCCACTGCAGGTCGGCCCGCGAGGGGTTCAGGGTCGCGGTCGAGCCGCCGACCCCGCCCTCGGCGAGCTTGCGCAGCAGGCTGACCACCGCATAGACCGCCGACTGGCCGAGGGACAGCCCCAGGACGATCCAGACCTCGGCGCGCAGACCGCCCCGGGCGACGGCCGTCATCCGAGTACGCGGCGATCGGGGACGGCGGGGCACGAGCAGAAGTCTAGTGGGCCGTCACGACCTCGGGAGGCCGCGCGCACGGCGGACGCCTACAGTGCCCGCATGACGAGCATCGCGCTGACACACGACCAGGCCGACGCGGATCACGAGCGCCGCCGACGCCTGCGTCGGATGCGGATCGTCGCGACCTCCTTCCTGATCGCGGCGGCGGTGGTCTTCGTCCTGACCCTCGACGGACAGGGGTGGGTCGGTTACGTGCACGCGGCCTCAGAGGCGGCGATGGTCGGAGCGATCGCCGACTGGTTCGCTGTGACGGCTCTGTTCAAGCGACCGCTCGGGCTGCCGATCCCGCATACCGCCCTGATCCCGCGTAAGAAGGAACAGCTCGGCGCGAGCCTGCAGGAGTTCGTCAGCGAGAACTTCATGCAGGCGCAGATCGTCACCGAGCGCATCGAGGACGCCGAGGTGGCTCGCCGGGCCGGGGAGTGGCTGGCGGCGCCGCGTCACGCCAGGCGGGTGGTGGCCGAGGGCTCACAGATCGGTGCCGACATCCTCGACGCGATCTCACCAGAGGATGTCGCCGCGGTATGGAATGACGTGGTGGTGCCGCGGCTCGTCGCGGAGCAGATGAGCCCGGCAGTGGGCCAGCTGCTCGGCGAGATCGTCGACGACGGAGCCCACGCGGGACTGGTGGATCTCGTCCTGGACGAACTGTCCAGCTGGATCGACCGCCATCCCGAGCGGATCACCGGTCTCGTCACCGAGCGCGCGCCCGGGTGGGCTCCCGAGTGGGCGAACCGGTTGGTCGCGGATCGGATCCTGCGCGAGGTCACGAGCTGGCTGAGGGATATCCTCGACGATCGTGGGCATTCGGCGCGGCAGGCCCTCGACCACTGGCTGGTGGAACTGGCCGAGGACCTGCAGCACGACGAGGAGACGATGGCGGCGGCCGAGCGGCTGAAGGCGCGCCTGCTGAATCAGCCGAAGGCCGTGGCGACCGCGACCCGGCTCTGGGATGCGTTCCGGCAGGCGGCGGTCACGGCGCTCCGCGACGATGACGGTCTGCTGCGACATCGGCTGACGGCCGAGGTCATCTCCTTCGCCGAGCGGCTCCAGCACGATCCGGCATTGGCGGATCGTGTGAATCGGGCGGTGCGCGATGCCGCCGGTCACCTGGTGGAGCGCTACGGCCCGGAGGTCGCGTCCATCATCTCGGCGACCGTCGACCGGTGGGACGGCAAGGAGACCGCGCGACGGGTCGAGCTACTGGCCGGGCGCGACCTGCAGTTCATCCGGATCAACGGCACCGTCGTCGGCGGTCTCGTCGGCCTCGTCCTGCACGCCCTCGTCTCCGTCCTCGGTTGACCCCGCCGGTGAGGGGTTGCTGACCCCTGCCGGAGCCGATCGTCAGCCGACGAGGGCACTCACATCGGCCCGGAGTCGTTCGAGGGCACCGGCCGCTCGATGCTCGGTATCGGCGAGATCGTCGCCGGCCGGTACCACGACCTCCAGGTAGCACTTCAGCTTGGGCTCGGTCCCCGACGGCCGGACGATGACCCGAGCACCGTCCGCGAGCTGCAGGCGCAATCCCTCGGTCGGCGGCAGGCCGGCGTATCCCGCGGCGAGATCGTCGACCCGGGTGACCGCGCGCCCGCCGAGCTCGGCGGGTGGTGAGGTCCGCAGCCGCTGCATCGTCTCGGCGATGACGGCCAGGTCGTCGACCCGCACCGCGACCTGTCCGGTCGCGTGCCATCCGTGCTCGGCGTAGATCTCGTGCAAGCGCCCGAGAAGTGTCCTATCGCGTTCCTTGAGCCGGGTGGCCAGCTCGAGGACCGCCAGGGCCGCGGTGATGCCGTCCTTGTCGCGTGCGATGTGCGGAGCCACGCAGTAGCCGAGGGCCTCCTCGTAGCCGAACACCAGACCCTCGACCTTGCCGATCCACTTGAATCCGGTGAGCGTCTGCTGCCAGCGCTGGCCATGGGCCGCTGCCTGGCGTCCGAGGAGATCGGAGGAGACGATGGACGAGGCGTAGGTGCCGGCGATGCCGGCGGTCAGCATCCGGTCGGCCAGCAGCGCCCCGAGCTGGTCACCGGACAGCATCCGGTAGTCACCGTCCACCGCCACCGCGACAGCGCAGCGGTCGGCATCCGGGTCATTCGCGATGACGAGATCGGCACCGATCTCCCGGGCCTGGGCCAACGCGAGATCCATCGCGCCGGGCTCCTCGGGATTGGGGAAGCTCACCGTCGGGAAGCGCGGATCGGGCTCGGCCTGATCGGTGACGAGATGCAGTGGCGCGAACCCGGCACGGCGGGAGGCCTCGCTCATGGTGTCGAGGCCGACCCCGTGCAGCGGCGTGTAGACGACCTGCAGCGGTGCGGCGGGGACGGGCTGCTCGACGAGGGCGACCGCCGCGTCAAGGTAAGCTTCGACGACCTCTTCGCCCACCGGGCGGTGGTCCTCCCCGCGCGGCAGCGTGTCGATCGGCCCGACCGCGGCGATCGCCCGGGCGATCTCGGTGTCAGCGGGCGGCACGATCTGGCTCGAGTCACCGAGGTAGACCTTGTAGCCGTTGTCCCTCGGAGGATTGTGCGAGGCCGTCACCATCACCCCGGCGGTACAGCCGAGATGCCGGATGGCGAAGGCGAGCACGGGGGTCGGGACCGGAGCGGTGAAGAGCATCGCCGCGATGCCCGCGCCACTGAGGATCTCCGCCGTGTCCTGGGCGAAGCGATCCGATTTCTCACGGGCGTCGTAGCCGATGACGACCGACGGTCGGTCGTGCCGGTCCCGGAGGTAGTCGGCCAGCCCGCGAGCTGCCTGCGCGACCACGACCCGGTTCATCCGCGTGGGTCCGGCACCGAGCTCTCCGCGCAATCCCGCCGTCCCGAAGGTCAGCCGTCCGGCGAAGCGGTCCGTGAGCGCGGCGTGGTCGCGACGGTCGACGAGACGTTGCAGCTCCGCTCGGGTCTCGTCATCGGGGTCCTGCGCGATCCACGCGCGGGCCAGGTCGATGGGCTCGGGGCCGGTCATGCCGACTCCTGCCGAGAAGAGCGCACGATAGGCAGGAGCCGGCCTGACGTCTTCATCGTTCCCTCGCTTCGCTCGGTCATGCCGACTCCTGCCGAGAAGAGCGCACGATAGGCAGAAGCCGGCCTGACGTGTCCATCGTTCCCTCGTTTCGCTCGGTCATGAGCGGCGAGGCACTCGGGAGAGGACATCGGCGAGGAGACTGCCCATGCGCGCCGCGGCCGCATTGCCGGCCTCGAGCACCTCCTCGTGGTTGAGGGGCTCGCCGCTGATGCCGGCGGCGAGATTGGTGACCAGGCTGATGCCCAGGACGTCCATGCCCGCCTCACGGGCGGCGATCGCCTCCAGGACCGTCGACATGCCCACCAGATCACCGCCGATCGCGCGGACCATGGCGATCTCCGCGGGCGTCTCGTAGTGCGGCCCGGGGAACTGGACGTACACCCCCTCCTCGATGCTCGGGTCGACCTCGCGGACGAGATCGCGCAGTCGTCGTGCGTACAGGTCGGTCAGGTCGACGAAGGTGGGACCGACGATGGGAGAGGTCGCCGTGAGGTTGATGTGATCGCTGATGAGGACCGGTGTGCCCGGGGACCAGGAGGGGTCGAGACCGCCGCAGCCATTGGTCAGGACCATCGTCTCGACTCCCGCGGCCGCCGCGGTGCGTACCGCGTGGACCACCGCCTCGACGCCGCGTCCCTCGTAGAAGTGCGTGCGGCCGAGGAATACGAGCGCGTGCGTGTCACCGATGCGCACCGAGCGCACCGTGCCACCGTGACCGGCGACGGCGGGTGCCGCGAAATGGGGGAGCTCCGCGGCAGGGAACTCGACCAGCGGCGTACCGAGGGCGTCGGCGGCGGGCAGCCACCCCGAGCCCATCACCAGCGCGACGGTGTGCTCGACACCACCGGTCCGCTCCTGGAGTGCGGCGGCGGCGTCACGGGCGCGGTCATAGGCGGTCACTCAGCACACCCTACGCGACGAGGCGCCTCGTTCAGGGAGGGTTCGGCCGCGTGCCAGCCGGCCCGACCGCTATGCTTTACTGAGCCTACCCTAACCGTTTGCCGCCGAAGGCGGCGTCATCCCATCGTCGAGGAGTCGTTGACTGTGACCGTGGCACCCTCGCCGGTGATGAGACCCAAGCCTCGTCACCGCGGTCGGCTCTCCCTTCTCGCGTTGGTGGCATCGCTCTCGCTGGCCCTGGGTGCCTGCCAGGCCGGGTCCGCGGAGCGGTCCGGCCCGGGGGAGGGGACGGGGGCCGAGCTGGCGCCGCTGTCCTCGCTCACCCCGGGGGACCCCCGCTCGATCGAGGGTCCTTCCACCGCCGCGCTCGCGGATCGTTCGGTTCACCCGATCGCCGAAGACCCGCAGCCTGAGCTGCCGGTGACGGTCACCTCCGAGCTGACGACGGGGACGGCCGAGGTGACCGTCGACGATGCCTCGCGCATCGTCGCCTTCGACATCTCCGGCTCGCTGGCCTCGACCGTCTTCGGCCTCGGGATGGGCGATCAGCTGGTGGGTCGGGACCAGGCCGCCTCCTTCCCCGGCATCGACGATGTCGAGGTGGTCACCAGCGGGGGCCACGCCATCAACGTCGAGTCCGTGCTGGCGCTGCGTCCCACCGTGGTCCTCACCGATGGTTCGATCGGCCCGCGCGACGTGGTCGAGCAGATCGCCGATGCCGGTATCCCGCTGGTCGTCGTGCCGCGCGCCGCATCCTTCGACGGTGCCGCCCAGCAGGCGCGCGACGTCGGGAACGCCCTCGGGCTCCCCGCGGAGGGCGAACAGCTGGCCGAGCGCATCACCGGGGAGATCGAGGAGGTCTCGACGACGGTCGACGAGCACCTGCGTCCCGCCGACGACGATCGGCTCCGGATGGCGTTCCTCTACATCCGCGGCGACTCCGGCGTGTACTACCTCTTCGGACCCGGGTCCGGCGCCGACGAGCTGGTGGCACGGCTGGGCGGAGTCGACGTCGGCACTGACCAGGGTTGGCGCGAGTACACACCGCTGACCGATGAGGCCATCGTGGCGGCCGACCCCGATGTGCTGCTCGTGATGACCAAGGGCCTCGAGTCGGCGGGCGGGGTGGACGGACTGCTGGCGAGCAAGCCGGCCCTCGCCCTGACGACTGCCGGCCAGAAGCGCCGAATCGTCGACATGGCCGACACCGATGTGCTCTCCTTCGGGCCCCGCTCGGCGCTGGTCCTCGATGCGCTCGCCCGCGCGCTCTATGCGCCCGACGAGGCCTCGTGAGGCGAGCATTCACCGTCGTCGGCCTCGCGCTGGCGCTGGTCATCGGCGTGATCGTCTCCGCCGCGGTCGGGCAGCTCCCGGTGGACGTCACCGATGTGCTGGGCGCGGCGCTCAAGTCGATCGGCATCTCCACGTCCTGGTATCCCAGCGACGACATCGTCGCGCAGACGTTGACCCAGATCCGCTTTCCCCGGCTCGCCCTCGGCATCGTCGTCGGCGCGTGTCTGGCGGTCGGTGGTGTCATCATGCAGGCGATCTTCGGCAATCCCCTCGCCGAGCCCGGGGTGGTCGGAGTCTCCTCCGGTGCCGCGCTCGGAGCCGCGGCGGTCATCGCCGCCGGCATCACCGCGCCCGGGGCGACCGCGGGAGCGGCCTTCGTCGCGGGCTTCCTGGCCACGCTGCTCGTCTACCTGACCGCGCGGGCCGAGGGCCGGACCGAGGTCGTCACGCTATTGCTCACCGGTATCGCGGTGAACGCCTTCGCCGGTGCCGGCATCGCGCTGACGATGTTCCTGGGCAACACCTCGGCCCGCGAACAGATCGTCTTCTGGCAGCTCGGCTCCCTCAACGGCGCGCGATGGCACGAGGTCGTCTTCGTGACGCTGGTCGCCGTGCCTTCCATCATCGTGGCCTTCGCGCTGGCTCGACGCTACGACCTGCTCAGCCTCGGTGAGCGCAGCGCGGCGCATCTCGGCGTGCGGGTCGAACTGCTGCGCCTCGGCTCGATCGGCATCGTGGCACTGGTGACGGCGGCGGCGGTGTCCTTCGCCGGCATCATCGCCTTCGTCGGTCTGGTGGTCCCGCATGCGATGCGGATGCTGCTCGGCCCGGGCCACCGACTGCTGATCGGCGCCAGCGTCGTGGCCGGCGCGGCACTGATCGTCTGGTGCGACCTGATCGCACGAACCCTCGTCCCCGGAGCCGATCTGCCCTTGGGCATGCTGACGGCGCTGATCGGCGGGCCGTTCTTCTTCGTCCTGATCCGGCAGACCCGCGCACGGTCAGGGGGCTGGGGCTGATGGCCACCACCTATCGACTCGACCGGGTCACCGTCCGTCGCGGTGGACGGGCCGTGCTCGACGCGGTGAGCATGGAGATCGACGAGGGTCGCCTGCTGGCGATCGTCGGCCCGAACGGGGCCGGCAAGTCGACCCTGCTCGGGGTCCTGGCGGGGGATGTCCACGCGGAGGGCACCGCGCTGTTGCAGGACCGCCCGGTCGATGCCTGGCCGGCCGCCGAGCTGGCCCGCGAGCGCGCGGTACTGCTGCAGAAGAATGCCGTCAGCTTCGCCTTCACCGTCGACGACGTGGTCGCCATGGGACGGGCGCCGTGGCCGGCCGATCCCGAGCGCGACCAGGAGGCGATCGAGCGGGCCATCGCCCGCGCCGACATCGCCCACCTGCGCGGCCGGTCGGCGCAGGCTCTGTCCGGCGGCGAGCAGGCCCGGGTGGCGCTCGCTCGGGTCTTCGCCCAGCAGACATCCGTGGTGCTGCTCGACGAGCCGACCGCGGCCTTGGATCTGCGCCATCAAGAGGATGTACTGGCGCACGCCGCCGAGGATGCCCGGCAGGGACGTACGGTCGTCGTCGTGCTGCACGATCTGTCGTTGGCCGCCGCCTATGCCGACCGTGTGGCCCTCCTGGACCGCGGCGCACTGGTCGCGCACGGAGCCCCCGAGGACGTGCTGACCGCGGACCGCATCGGCGATGTCTACGGGCTGGCGGTGGATGTCGTCACCGGCCCGGACGGCCGTCCCCTCGTGGTGCCGCGCCGCCGCGCCCGCTGACGACCCCTCGATTGGCCCGACGACACCGACCTGCGCGAGAATGTCTCTCGTGACTCATGTGGCGATCATCGGCGGCGGACCCGGAGGATACGAGGCGGCGCTGGTGGCCCGCCGATCGGGAGCGGATGTCACGCTGATCGATCGCGACGGGTTGGGTGGCTCTACGGTCCTCACCGACTGCGTCCCGAGCAAGACCCTCATCGCCACCTCCGATCTGCTGACCGAGGTCGGTACCTCCGCCGAACTGGGCGTCGAGATCCCGTCCACCGTGCGCGCCGATCTCGCCTCGGTCAACGAGCGCGTGTTGCGGCTGGCGGAGGCGCAGTCGCACGATATCGAGGAGCGGCTGCGCTCGGCCGGTGTCGACATCCTCAAGGGCACGGGGCGGATCGAGGCGCCCGGCAGCGTGATCGCGGCGACCGGCGAGGGCGAGCAGCGGGTCATCGCGGACGGGATCCTGCTGGCGACCGGCGCGCATCCGCGGGTCAGCCCCGATGCGCAGCCCGATGGCGAGCGCATCCTCACGTGGGAACAGGTCTATTCCCTCCAGGAGATCCCCGAGCACCTGATCGTGGTGGGATCGGGCGTCACCGGGGCGGAGTTCGCGAGCGCCTATAACGGCCTCGGCGCCCGTGTCACGCTCGTCTCCAGCCGTGACCGGGTGCTCCCCGGCGAGGACCCCGATGCCGCGAACCTGATCGAGAATGTGTTCACCCGGCGCGGCATGACGGTCATGGGCCACTCGAGGATGGCGGCGGTCGCTCGAGACGGCGATCGGGTCGTCGTCACGCTCACGGACGGACGGACCGTCGAGGGATCGCACTGTCTGCTCGCTCTGGGTTCCATCCCCAATACCGAGGGCCTCGGTCTGGACGCGGCGGGCGTGGCGGTCGACGAGGGCGGCTTCATCGCGGTCGACAAGGTGTCCCGCACCTCGGTGCCCGGCGTCTACGCCGCGGGCGACTGCACCGGGGTGCTGATGCTGGCCTCGGTGGCTGCCCAGCAGGGGCGTATCGCCATGGCCCATCTGCTCGGCGATGCCGTGAACCCGCTGTCGCGGCTCAAGGTGTCCAGCAATATCTTCACCTCGCCCGAGATCGCGACCGTGGGACTCTCGCAGCGACAGATCGAGGAGCGAGGGTTGGTCGTCGACACGACGATCCTGCCGTTGGCCTCGAATCCGCGAGCCAAGATGCAGGGCGTCCACGACGGCTTCGTCAAGCTCTTCGCCCGCCAGGGCATCGGCACACTGGTCGGCGGCGTCGTGGTGGGACCGCGAGCCAGCGAGCTCATCCATCCCGTGTCGCTGGCGGTCTCAGCCCAGCTGACGGCCGATCACCTGGCCGAGGCGTTCACGGTGTACCCCTCGATGTCCGGCTCGATCGCCGAGGCCGCGCGTCGTCTGCACCGCCTGATCTGAACTACACCGATGTGCTTTCGCAGGTGACCGCCCGCTGCTGGCGTTCGCCCGGAAAGTCAGGTCATAATCCTCTCTGACAACACGATTCACATTCGTCACACACGCCCCAGGAATGGACTTCCCCATGCATTCTCGGTTGCTGTCGCTGCGCTCCGGCGCCGCCTTGCTCCTCAGCACGCTGCTGGTGCTCGTCGCCTTCGAGCCGGCATCGGCCGAGCCCGCCCCGGCCCCGTCGGCGGAGGTCGCGCCCTCAGCGGAGCCCTCGGAGCCGTCTTCCCCGGAGCCGGAGCCGGAGCAGCCGGCTCCCGAGGTCGAGGAGCAGCCTTCGGCCCCGGCGCAGGACGCTCCCTCGGAGCAGGCGCCGATCCTCGGCTCATTGCAGGCCCAGGAAGTGCACGACGATGCGATCTCCGACCTCGTCACAGTGGAGGAGGTCGAGGTCCCCGAGGCCACGGCTCAGGCGCTCTCCGCCACCGATGACTCGATCGTCGAGAAGGTCGACCTCCAGCCGTTCAACATGGCGGCCGTGAGCTGGGACCCCGACGCCGACCTGACCGGCGTGGAGATCGTGATGAGCGTCCGCGTGGGCGGTGAGTGGACGGACTGGGAGACCTTGACGGTGGCCGACGGGGAGGGCGACCCCTCGGCGAGCGATCCGCTGTGGACGGCCGAGGCCGCCGATGGCGTCCGTGCTCGCGCCACCTCGGCCGACGGCCCGCTGCCCGGCCTGAAGATCACCACCGTCGACCCGGGGGAGCAGGAGGCCGTCGACACGCCCGCGGTCTACCAGCGTGGCGAGGGCGGGGGATTCTCCTCCACGGCCGTGGCGCGCCCGGGGATCATCTCCAGGGCCGGCTGGGGCGCCGGCCCCGGCACGAGCTGCGATGCCACCCGGGGCACGATGCGCAGCGTCGTGATCCACCACACCGCGGGCGCCAATTCGTACACGAAGGCGCAGTCGGCGGGGATCGTCCGCAGCTACCAGACGATGCACATCCGTACCAACGGCTGGTGCGATATCGGCTACAACTTCCTCGTCGACAAGTACGGACAGATCTTCGAGGGGCGTGCGGGCAGCATCGCCGGACACCGTCGCGGCGCCCACGCGGGTGTCGGAACGGTGAACGACAACAGCACCGGCATCGCCATGATGGGCAACTTCGAGACCGCCAATATCTGGAACGGCGAGTGGAACACCTTGCGCAGCACCGTCAGCCAACTCACGGCCTGGCGTCTGCAGAGCTTCGGTCTCAAGCCGCTGACCCGTGTCACGCTCGGGGGACGCACCAACTTCACCGTCAACGGCCACCGTGACTGGATGGCCACCGCCTGCCCGGGTCGCTATGGCCTCGACTGGCTCAATGCCGGCAACGGCCTGCGCGCCGATGTCGACAAGCTGCTCGCCAGCGGCAGCACTCCGAAGCCCACACCACCCGTCGCGGGTCTGAAGGCGTCCAATGTCCAGACCGATCGCCTGACGCTCGCATGGAACGCCTACCCGGGGGCGGCGCGCTACCGGGTCTATTACTCCACCTCATCCTCGATGCCCGAGGCGTGCGGCTCGAACTGTCGCGTCGTGACGGTGTCGAACCCCAACGCGCCCTCGACGACGTTGACCGGTCTGCCACCCGGGTCGACCCAGCATCTCAAGGTGTCGGCGATCAACTCGGCGGGCAAGACCATCACCGGATGGCAGGCACAACCGCTGACGGTGAAGCTGCCGGCGAACATTCCCCGCGCTGTCGAGGGGGTGGCGGCGACGCCGAACTCGCCCGATTCGCTGTCGGTCACCTGGAAGGCGGTGCCGACCGCAGTCCGCTACCGCGTCTACTACACGACATCGTCCTCGATGCCGGAGGCATGCGGTGCGAATTGCCAGGTCGTCACGCCGTCGAATCTCTCATCGCCCCAGACGACTCTGTCGAAATTGGTGCCGGGCAGCACGTATAACATCAAGGTCTCGGCGATCGACGCCTCCGGGAAGACGATCACCGGCTGGCAGGAGAAGCCGGTCACCGTGGCGGCGAAGGCCCCGGTGGCCGGGCTCAGTCTCTCGAATGTGAAGAGCAACGCCTTCCGACTCTCGTGGAAGGCGGTGCCGACCGCAGTCCGCTACCGCATCTACTACATGGAGTCGGCGTCCATGCCTGAGGAGTGCGGGGCGAACTGCAGAGTCGTCACGCCCGCGAGCTTGTCGTCGCCATCGACCGATGTCTCCGGGTTGAAGCCGGGAGCCACCTACTACGTCAAGATCTCGGCGATCAACGCCGCAGGAAGGACGGTCACGACCTGGCAGCCTGTTCCGCTCCGGGTGGGTCTGGACTCCTCGATCCCCTCGGCCGTGAAGGGTCTCGCCTCCTCGGGCGTGACGAACAACTCGGTGGATGTCTCCTGGGATCCCGTGCCGAGCGCGACTCGCTATCGGATCTACTACACGACGTCGTCCTCGATGCCCGAGGCGTGCGCACCGCACTGCACCCTGGTGACGCCGGGAAATCTGAACTCGCCTTCGACATCGCTCAAGGGCCTCGAACCGGGCGCCACCTACAACATCAAGGTCTCAGCGCTCAACGCCGCCGGTAAGACGATCACCGGATGGCAGGCCCAGCCGATGCGCGTCAAGATCGACCGTCCCGTCCAGTCGGCGCGCGTGTCCTCGATCGCTGACGATGCAGCCACGGTCTCGTGGGCGAGGGTGCCGACTGCGGTGCGCTACCGGGTCTACTACACGACGACACCGTCGATGCCCGAAGCCTGCGGCGCGAACTGCACCGTCATCACGCCCCAGAGCCAGACCATGCCCTCCACGCGACTGACGAATCTCCGGCCCGGGACGGCGTACTACCTCAAGGTCTCGGCTATCAACAGCGCCGGCAAGACCATCACGTCCTGGCAGCAGGAGCCCGTGCAGTTCCGGACGACAGGCTCGATCCCGACGAGTGTGCAGGACGTCAAGGCGACCGCTTCCGGGCGGGACAGCGTGCAGGTCTCGTGGCGGGCGGTGAGTAGCGCAACTCGCTACCGGGTCTACTACACGACGACGCCGTCGATGCCTGGGGCGTGTGGAAAGAACTGTCAGGTGATCACGCCGTCGAATCTGAAGGCGCCCTCGACGACCTTGCGCAACCTCGATCCCGGTGCCACCTACTACATCAAGGTCTCGGCCATCAACGCTGCGGGTGAGACGATCACGCAATGGCAGACCCAACCCGTCACGGTCGCGCTGAAGCGACCGGTGACGGGTCTGCGTACGAGCAATGTCGGGACCACGCAGTTCGACTTGAGCTGGGACCCGGTCCCGACCGCGACGCGCTATCGGATCTACCGCATGCCCAATCCCGACATGCCTGAGGCCTGTGGCAGCAACTGCTATCTGGTCACGCCGACCGACCGCTCCAAACCGTCGACCCGTGTGAGCGGGCTCCCCAGCGGGGTGACCCACTCGGTGAAGGTCTCGGCGGTCAACGCTGCGGGTGAGACGATCACCAGCTGGCAGACGGCGCCTCTCGTCGTTCCTCTGGCTGGCACGGTGCCGAGCGCGGTCGCCGGCGTCGCCGTCTCGCAACCGACTCAGACGGGTGCGCAGTTGGGATGGCGTCCGGTGCCGGGAGCGGTTCGCTATCGCGTGTACGTCTCGTCGTCGGCATCGATGCCCTCGGCCTGTGCGCCGAACTGTCACATCGTCGTGCCGAAGAGCTACGCCGCTCCCACGACTCAGCTCAGCGGCCTGACCGCGAACACCACCTACTACGTGAAGGTGTCGGCCATCGATGCCGCCGGCAAGACGATCACCGGATGGCAGTCCAGCCCCGTCAGCTTCCGTACCACCGGTGGGTCGAGCAACTCCGCGACCTTCTCGAATAACGCGGTCACGATGAAGGGGCACGGCTACGGGCACGGTGTGGGCATGAGCCAGTACGGGGCACAAGGGGGCGCACTGGCAGGGCGTAGTTTCCAGCAGATCCTGAGTCACTACTATCCGGGCACCACCCTGGCGACGCGGAGCTCGAATATCCGCGTCCAGATCAGCGGCGCTCCCACCGATGCGCTCACCGTGCGCCCGAAGAGCGGGCTGATGGTGCAGAGCGCCGGCGGTGGGCCGAATATGGTCCTTCCCGCGCGTCCCGATGGTCGTCACGTCGACCTCTGGCAGGTGGTGCGAGCCGGGGACACGTCCCGTAACCAGCTCCGCTACAACACCGGCGGCAGGTGGTACAACCACGGCGGCACGTGGCGCGGCGATGTGCAGTTCGGGGTCGACAGCGGGACGGTGACGGCGCTGTTCGGTGCCAACGACCGGACCTTCCGCGGAGTGATCCGCTGGTGGACTGGTGCGGGTTCGGCGCGTACGACGGTGAACGAGCTCTTCAGCCTCGATGACTACATCCGCGGCGTCGTTCCGCGCGAGATGCCGTCGAGCTGGCATCAGCAGGCATTGCGCTCGCAGGCGGTCGCCGCCCGCACCTATTCGCTGCGCACGATGAACCCCGGCCGCGCCGACTACGACATCTGCGACACGACAGCCTGTCAGGTCTATGGCGCGGTCGCGGCCGAGACCGCGGCGACCAACACGGCCATCGATGCCACGCGGGGCCAGGTGCTCATGTACAACGGGACGCCCGCCTTCACGCAGTACTCGAGCTCGTCCGGTGGCTACACCAATTGGCCGAGCTATCCGAAGGACCATCCCTACCTCAAGCCGGTCAAGGACGACTGGGACGCGGTGCAGGGCAATGCCAACCACTCGTGGACCGTCACACTCCGAGCGGAGACCGTGACGAGGGCCTACCCGCAGATCGGCACTCCGCGTTCGATCCAGGTCACCGCACGTAATGGGTACGGCGACATGGGGGGACGGGTCGAGAAGGTGCGGATCACCGGGAGCAGCGGCTCGGTCGAGGTCACCGGGAACGGAGCCCGGACGGCCTTCGGCCTGAAGTCGAACTGGTTCGGTTTCTAGATCACACGACGAAGGGGGGGGGCCCCCCGGGGGGGGGG
>JAEZEJ010000065.1 GCA_023417775.1 Actinomycetes bacterium
CTACGTGGCCCGGCGGCCCGCCGGAGACGACCGGAATCCGATCGCGTCCAGCGGGCCGCCGGGTTGCGGCGAGCGGCTATCGCGTGCCGGCGCCGCTGCGCTGTCCCTCCCGGCGTGCCACGCGGCCGGGGTCGTCGACGACGTGCGCCGGCAGCCGCGCCAGCAGCACCGCCCCGATGACGAGCAGCACCGCGATCCCGTACAGCGACGAGATCGTCGATCCGGTCAGGTCGCTCAGCCAGCCGACCAGCGAGGTGCTCAGGAGCCCTGACACATTGCCCACCGAGTTGATCAAGGCGATGCCGCCGGCGGCCGCCACGCCGCCCAGGAATGCCGACGGCAGCGTCCAGAACGCCGCCTGGGTCGTCGACGCCCCGGCCGCGGCGAGCGACAGTCCGACCATCGCCACCAGCGTGTTGCCCATGCCGAGCGCGGTGATCACCAGTCCCACCGCCGTCACCAGGCACGGCACCGCGGCATGGAAGCGTCGTTCACCCGTACGGTCCGCGTGGATGTTGTTGAGGATCATCGCCACCACCGCGCAGCTGTACGGGATCGCCGTCAGCAGACCGATCGCGAAGAGGCTCTCGACCCCTGTGCCCGCGATGATGGTCGGCAACCAGAAGCTGACGATGTAGATCCCCAGGGCCACACACAGATAGATGCCGCACAGCAGCCAGATCTTCGGATCCCGCAGCATCGCCCCGAAGGACAGGTGCAAGGTGGTGGAGCGTTCGCGATCCTGCTCGACGGCCGCGAGGATCACCTGCTGTTCGCGCGCCGACAGCCACTTCGCCGAGCTCACCGAGTTGTCGAGGAACATCAGCACGACGAACCCGAGGACCAGCGACGGCAGCGCCTCGATGGCGAACATCCACCGCCAGCCCGAGTGCCCCAGCAGCCCGTCCATCGACTCGATGATCCAGCCGGACAGCGGTCCGCCCACGATCGACGCCACCGGGATCGCCGCCAGGAAGTAGGCGAACACCCGTCCCCGCCGGTGGGCGGGGTACCAGAGCGTCAGGTAGTACAGGATCCCCGGGATGAACCCGGCCTCCGCGACACCCAGCAGGAACCGCAGCACATAGAACACCGTCGGATTCGTCACCAGTGCCATCGCCCCGGAGATGATCGCCCAGGAGATCATGATCCGCGCGATCCAGCGCTTGGCGCCGACCCGATGCAGGATCGTATTGCTGGGAACCTCGAAGAGGATGTACCCGACGAAGAACAGTCCGGCACCCAGGCCGTAGACGGTGTCGCTGAAACCGAGATCCGAGCTCATCTGCAGCTTCGCGAAGCCGACATTGACGCGATCGAGGTAGGCCGCCGCGTAACAGATGAACAGGAACGGCACGAGCCGGAGGGTGACGCGACGGAACAGGCGGTCGACGTCGATCTCGGTGCGATCGTCAGCTGTGGTCATGGTCCTCACCCCTCATCGCAGATTGCGCTGGTCATCGACACGGCGGGCCTTGTGGTCGGTGCGCTCGAAGGTCCGCGCCGGCACGACCTCGACGCCGACGCGCAGGCCGACGACCGACTGCAGCTCTCCGGCCACCCGGGCACGGAACTCCTCGCCGGTGGACGCGCCGGATGTCTCCACCGCCTGCTCCACCTGCACCAGCATCTCGTCCATCGACCCCGTCCGCGTCACGATGATCCGGTGCTCGCCTCCGTAGTCGCTGAACCCGCGCAAGGCATTGTCGATCTCCGTCGGGTACACATTCTCGCCGCGGATGTGCAGCATGTCGTCGATGCGGCCGTACACCCCTTGCGGCAGCCACGGGTAGGTCCGGCCGCAGGGGTTCTCGCGCATCTCCCACCGCGTCAGATCGCCCGATGCGAGCCGGATCATCGGCTGCGAGGTGCGCTCCAGGTGGGTGTACACGGGCGTCCCCTCGCCGCCGAAGGGCACCGTGCGATAGGTCTGCGGGTCGCACACCTCGTGGTACACGATGTCCTGCCACAGCAGCATCCCCTCGGGGGATCCCGCCGTCGCCGATGCGCTCATGAACGGCGTCATCTCCGCCATGGTCCCGCAGTCGATCACGGTCGCCCCGAAGGCGTCCGCGATCGCCGACCGCACCGACGGCACCGATGCTCCCGGCTCGCCGGAGAAGAACATCACCTTGATCCCGAAGTCGCGCGGATCGATGCCCTGCTCGCCGGCCACCTCGGCCAGCCGCAGCGCATAGGAGGGAGTCGCGTAGAAGGCCGCCGGTCGTGAGGCGGCGAGCCAGCGGACGGCTCGTGCCGTCATCCCCGGAGCACCGGCACCGAAGGGGAACACCCGGCAGTGCAGCCGCTCGGCTCCCGCCAAGGCCCCCCAGGATCCGAGATACAGGCTGAACACGGCCGCCACGAACACCGTGTCGCCGGGGCGCACCCCCATGCCCCACAGGATGCGCGCATGGTTGTTGGCGATCACCGACCAGTCATCGCGACCGATCGCGAAGGCCGTCGGCGTCCCCGTCGTACCTGAGGTGCCGTGGATGTGGTGGATCTGCTCCTCGGGTACGCACAGGTAGTCGCCGAAGGGCGGGTGCTCGAGCTGCGACTGGCGCAGATCGGCCTTGGTCACCACCGGCACCTGCTCGAAGGCCTCGAAGGAGGTGATGTCGCCGGGCTCCAGGCCGGCCTCGGCCCACTTGCGGCGGTAGAAGGGCGAGGTCGCGGCGGCGTACTCCATCACCTCGCGCAGCCGGGCGAGCACCGCCTGCTGGCGAAGCTCGGGATCCATGGTCTCCCGTTCGGGGAACCAGTACGGCGAATCGGCAGGAGGGAAGTAGGTGTCGTCGTAGCGCGCGGGAAAGCCCCACTGCTCCATGTGCGCCGCGGTGTCCAGGGACTGAATCGTCATCGGGATGGGTCCTCTCGGTTCGGTTCGATTGCTCAGGCGTCGTCAGGAACGGGATCGACGGGCGATCTCGCGGTCGTCCCAGGGGGTGAGCGCCTGGTACTCGGGCACGAAGCCCAGCCCCTTGCCCCCGTCGGGCGAGACGGCGTCGCGCGTCACGTCGACGTGGACGACGGCCGGCGCGTTGTCGAGGGCCTTGCGCAGCGCCCCGGCCAGATCGGCGGGATCGTCGACGCGGATGCCGAAGGCCCCCAGGCCCTCGGCGAGGACGGCGTAGTCGGCCTGTCCGAGCTCGGTCCCGGCGACCAGTCCGTAGTTCTCCTGCTGGTCGAAGCGCTCGATATTCCAGGCCTGGTTGTCCGCGACCACGAAGACCGCCCGTGCCCCGTGGCGGACCGCCGTGTTGATCTCCATGGCGTTCAGGCCGAAGGCGCCGTCGCCGTTCACCGAGACCACCGGCCGTTCGGGATGCTCCAGGGCGGCCGCGACCCCGAACGGGACACCGACGCCGAGACACCCGAGGGAGCCCGGATCGAGATAGGTGCCCGACTGCAGGCCCAGCCGGGCGAAGCTCAGCAGATCGCCGCCATCGGCGATCAGGATCGGGTCGGCCAGTTCGAGCTCGTGCAGGGCATCGAAGATCCGGTTCGGATGCATGCGCCCGTCCGAGCCGGCCGGTGCGCTGGCGAGCGCGGCTCGGTGACGTTCGGCGCGCTCGACGTGCGAGTTCCTCAGCTCGTCGCGCCAGGCGGTGCGAGGGGTGTGACCGGCGTGGACGAGTGCCTCGGTCGCATCGGCCAGTGTCCACGCGATATCGGCGAGGATCTCCACCTCGCCGCGACGATTGTCAGTCAGCTCGCTCGTCGCGTCCGACAGCCGGGCGAAGCGAGCGTGCGGGAAGACGGCCGGCGATCCGTAGCCGAGCTGGTAGTCCAGCTGCCGTCCGAGCGTCACCACGAGGTCCGCCTCGCTCATCACGCGGGAACGGCTCGCTCCCACATAGGCCGGATGGGCGGTATCGAGCAGACCCCGGCTCTCCTGGGTGTCCAGATAGGCGGCGCCGGTGGCGTCGAGGAAGGAGCTGAGCTCGGGCCCGGTGTTCCGCGCGCCCCGTCCGGAGATCACCGCGATCTTGTCGGCCGAGGCGAGGAGCGCCGTCAGTGCGTCGATCTCGCGAGCATCGGCGCGGGCGCGACGCGGCTCGACGCGGCGCAGGTGCTCGGGCAGCACCACGCCGGCGGCTGGCGTGGCGCGGAGGTCGGCCGGGGGGATCTCCAGGTAGACCGGTCCGGGGGCGCCGGAGTCGCCGAGAGCGATGCTCCAGGCCTCGCTGATCTCTCGCAGGACCTGGTCGGCCTCGCGCAGCGTCCGTGCTCGGCGGGTGATCGGGCGCATCATCCCGACGTGATCGATGTCCTGCAGAGCACCCATATTGGCCTGCGGTCCCGGCGCGCAGCCGCCGATCAACAGGACCGGCGTCCGGGCCACGGAGGCATGGGCGACGGGGGTGACGGCATTCGTGACGCCCGGGCCGGCCGTCACCAGCGCGACTCCCGGCGCTCCGGTGAGCTCGGCGTGGGCCTGCGCCATGTGGACGGCGGCGGCCTCATGGCGGACGTCGACGATCTGGACGCCTCGGCGCGCGAGCTGATCCCAGATCGGCTGGATGTGACCGCCTTGGAGTCCGAAGACCCGTCGCACGTCATTCGCGACGAGGAATTCGGCTATCAGGCCGGCGACGGTGTCCTGCGCCGAGGCGGATTCCCGGGGTTCTGAGGGGCTGTTCATGGTGCTCCTTCGCGGAACGGTGAGTGGTCCGCGTCACACCATAGGGTATTCTGAATTCAGAACGCAAGGAGTCGAGGGCGCGGCTCATCCGGGGAGATCGCGAGGTGGTGCGGAGCGTGAGGCGGGCGCTCAGGCGCCGGACATCGCCTCGAGCATCATCGAGCGGCCGTGCTCGATGTGGTGATGGGCACAGGTGCCGGCCTGCTCGACATCGCCGCGGATCACGGCCTCCGCGATCGCCTGGTGCTCCTCCCAGACCCAGGCGGGCACGCCGCCGCGGGCCAGGACCTCGGTCATGACCCGGCGGATGCTCTGGCTCAGCAGCACGGCCGTATCGAGGAGGAAGGGATTGCCGGTCAGGCGGTAGAAGAACATGTGGAAGTCGGCATCGGCGGTGACCATCTCGGAGAAGGCCCGCGCCTCGAACGCCTCGACACCTCGGGCGACGATCTCGTTCAGCCCCGCGAGGTCGGCGGTCGTGTCGAAGGAGCCCGCCGACAGCTTCACGGCGTGGACATCGAGCAGTTCGCGCATGTCGTACAGGTGATTGACGAAGGCAGGGTCCGTCGGCACGACCTCGAGACCCCGCCGGCCGGACTCGCGCACCAGGCCATGACGCTTCAACAGCACCATCGCCTGCTGGACGGGCTGCCGGGACACGCCGAAGCGGGCGGCGATGGCCTCCTGTCGAAGCTGCTCGCCGCCCTTGATCACACCGCTGCAGATGTCATCGATGATCAGCTCGTATACCTGCTCCGCGAGCGGTGGCGCGGTCGCGACCCTGGGCTCCATCACTGCCATGGTAGGTCATCGTGCCGAGTGGCCCGGCCGATCGCGACCCGCCGGACGCCGCCGCCGCAGCCCGCGCTCAGTCGACGCCGGGGGCGAACTTCGGAACGCGCATCGTCACCTTGGTGCCGAGCCCCACGCCCGTCTCGACCACGATGCCGTGGTCATTGCCGTACACGGTGCGCAACCGCTCATCGACATTCGCGAGACCCACCGAGGGCGAGTCCGTGCGCCCCGAGAGCGCATCGCGCACCACGTCGGGCTCGGCCCCCACGCCGTCGTCCTCGATCCAGATGAGGCACTCGGCCCCGGCGTCCTCGGCCACCACCGTGATCGTCCCGGTGCCGTCCTTCTTCTCCAGCCCGTGGCGGACGGCGTTCTCGACCAGCGGCTGCACCGACAGGAAGGGCACCGTGACATTGAGGACCTCGGGGGCCACCCGCGTCACCACCCGCAGCCGATCGCCGAAGCGCGCCTTCTCCAGCACGAGATAACGCTCGATCGACCGCAGCTCCTCGGCCAGGGTCGTGAACTCGCCGTGCTGACGGAACGAGTACCGGGTGAAGTCGGCGAACTCCAGCAGCAGCTCCCGGGCGCGCTCGGGATCGGTGCGCACGAAGGACGCGATGGCGCCGAGCGAGTTGTAGATGAAGTGCGGGGAGATCTGCGCCCGCAGGGCCCGCAGCTCGGCCTCCATCAGGGCGGTGCGGGAGGCATCGAACTCGGCGAGCTCCAGCTGGCTGGAGATCCAGCGCCCCACCTCCGACGCGGTACGGGCCAGCCCCGCCGAGGGGGAGTCGTCGGCGACGACCAGCGTGCCGACCACCCGTCCCTCGACGGTCAGCGGTGCCGCGAAGGAGGCTCCCGCCGCCTGCGGACGCCCGCTGTCGAGCACATCGCGGACCACCGGGGCGGACTGCTCCCAGGCCTCGCCGCCGGCCCACGCCAAGGGACCGTGGGTGTCGGTGAGGCCGACGGTGTGTGCGCCGATCAGCGCTCGCAGATGAGGGACGGCGCGACTCGCGGTGTCAGCGGTCAGGCCCCCGCGCAGCGCCGGTGCCGCGAGCGATGCGGTGTGCAAGGTGGCGTAGGTGGCACGCTCCTCCGGCGAGCCCAGCCCGCGGCGCCGTCCCAGATAGCGCCAGCGGATGAGCAGGGCGCCGGCCACGCCGGCCACGAGCAGGGCGGCCGCGAGCGCCACATCGGCCATGTCAGGTGAAGTCGATGAGGACGGTGTCGGGCGGATCGGGCTCGGCCGCGAGCTGGGACTTGTCGACCCGCGCGCGCAGGCACACGGTCTCGTGCCGCAGACGCAGCGACCCGGTCTGCTCGCCGTACTCGCGCCACAGGTCGCGCACGGCTCCCAGCGCGGAGCCGGAGACCGAGGGATGCTTCGTGGTCTCGGCGAAGCGCATGAGCGTGGGGAAGTCCAGCTCCTCCCACGCGTTGAACTCCTGCCGTTCGGGCTCGTGGAAGAGGCCGGAGGCGGTGAAGGTGGCGACCGGGGTGATGGTGCCGGAACGATCGCCGGTGATGGTGCGCAGCTTGCGCATCCAGGGGATCGAGTCGTCGTAACGCCGCGCGATGGTGGAGAGCAGGCCGGCATCGGTCAGCACGCGAGCGTATTCGCCGAGCGCGGTGACCTCGTCGTCGATCTCCGGTGCGACGACCGCCTCGAAGCTGCGGGAGCGGAACGGCAGGAGATCGCCCTGCGACCGGACATAGGCGATGTGCGGGTGGCGGACCGTGGTGACATCGTCGCCGACGATCGTCACATCGTGGCCCTGATCGGCGAGCTCATAGGCCAGCGGGCCGTCGCCGATGTGCAGCACGAGCGCCAGATGGTCGCCGACGAGCCAGTTCAGGGCGCGTGCTGCGGGGGCGACGGGGTTCACCGTTCGATCGTAACCGTCCGGCGCTACGGCCGGTGTCCCCGACGCGACGCCGCTCCGGGCGTGTCACCACCCGCGATACGCTGCCGTGGTGTCTGACCCGTTCATCGCCGCCGCCTCCCTCGAGGGCGTACCCTCGGCCTTCGCGGCGGCCCGCGACGGCATCGACGCGCTGCTGCGCGACCGCGGGCTGCGCAAGACCGCCCCCGAGGACACCGCGCAGGCCCTGTTGCTCGGCGCTTGGGCGACGGCGACGCTGGAAGGATCGGCCTATTCGGTCGACGAGCTGGCCGCAGGGGCGGGGGATGCGACGGCGCGCGGGGCGGTGCGACTGTCGACCGAGCTGCTCGGGCTGCTGCCGGCCTGGCAGCGCTCGCCGGTGCAGGCGCTTGCCCGACTTCACGCGATCGCGGCGGCGGGCACGGCCGACGACGCCGATCTCGGCCGCCCGGTCAACCCCGAGGGCGTGGCCCGGCTGACCAATCTCGCGCGGCTGCTGGGTCAGGCCACGGAGGCTCCGGGACTGGTGGTCGCGGCCCTCGTGCACGCCGAGATCGTGGCGGCCGGGGCTTTCGCCTCGCACAATGCCGTCGTCGCGCGCGCGGCCGAGCGGCTGGTGTGGGTGGCCCGGGGTATCGATCCGGCCTCGGTGACGGTGCCGGAGGCCGGGCATGTGGCCGATGCGCCCGGCTACTTCGCGGGCCTGGAGGCCTACGCCTCCGCCGACCCCACCGGTGTGCACCAGTGGCTTCTCTACGCGGCCGATGCCGCGACCCGCGCCGCCGAGGCCTCACCGCTCACCCGCTGACCGTCAGTCGACGAGGTCGGCCGGGGTCATCGCCGTGGTCGTCGCCGATCATGGAGGGCGCACAAGGCGGCGGCGCCACCCGCGTAGGGTGACGCCGCCATTAACCCGGTGATCGGCTACCAAGCGTGCCTTCGTCGAATCGTCGCCACGGGGCCGCTATGCGGATGTCCCGTGACGACTGCCCTGTGGGACGGGAGATCGCCGCGTGGGTACCGGGACCGGGTCGCTGTGGAGTTCTTCCTTGCTACCCCCAGCATGCACCACTGTGACCCAGTTCACAAGGGCGAATATCGGAGGGGGTGGTCCGCGGTCTTCGACACCCCGGTGACGGTCGTCGACGGGCCCAATGCCCCCCCTCGAGGTCTACTACTGACCGGCGATCCGGCGCCGCACCAGCGAGGCCACGGCGGCCCCCGCGAGGGACACGCCGGCGGCGACACCGACCGCGGCGACGGCCTTGCCGGCCGGTGAACTGAGCCGGCTGCGCAGCGCGACCGGCCGGGCGAAGGTCAGCACCGGCCAGTCCTCGGTCTCGGCGCGCTCGCGCAGCACCTTGTCGGGATTGACCGCGAACGGGTGGCCGACGATCCGCAGCATCGGGATATCGGTCTCGGAGTCCGAATAGGCGTAGCAGTCGGCGAGATCGTAGCCCTCGTGCTCGGCGAGCTCCTCGATGAGCTCGGCCTTGCCCTCGCCATAGGCGTAGTGGAGGATCTCGCCGGTGTACCGGCCGTCCTCGATCACCAGATCGGTCGCGATGACCCGGTCGACGCCCAGCATCGCCCCGATGGGCTCGACCACCTCGCGCCCCGATGCCGACACGATCACGACATCGCGGCCGGCGGCATGATGCTCGGCGATCAGGTCGACCGCCTCCGCGTAGACGATCGGCTCGATGATGTCGTGCAGCGTCTCGGCCACCACGTGCCGCACCGTCTCGACATCCCAGCCGCGCACCATCTCGGTCAGATAGTGGCGCATGGCCTCCATCTGCTCGTGGTCGGCGCCGTTGGCGGCGAAGACGAATTGGGCGTAGGCGCTGCGCAGCACCGCGCGCCGGCTGAGCAGTCCTTCGGCGAACAGCGGTCGGCTGAACGCGAGCGTGCTCGACCGGGCGATGATCGTCTTGTCCAGATCGAAGAAGGCGGCGGTGCGGCCCATGTGGCAAGACTACGGGGTGCGTACCGGAGCTGACGCGCACGTTGTCCACAGCCTCTCCTCGCGACCCTTGCCGATGTCGGTGCCCGCGGCGACCCTGAGGCCATGTCAACCATCGGGGTCATCAGTCAGCGCGAGTCCCTCGTCGAGCGCGGCCGGCGCTGGGCCGCGGCGGTGGGGGCCGAGGTCCTCGCGGTCGCCGACCCGGCGGCGGTCCGGCGGGTGTGGCGGTCCGCCAGCGCGGTCGTGGTGGACGGCGACGAGCTGTCCGTGCTGGCCGCGGCTGAGCTGACCCGCCGTGATCACGTTCTCATCGTCGACGAGTCGCCGGCCGAGCAGCTCTGGCGTGAGGCGATGGCGATCGGGGCGGTGGGGGTCTTCGCCCCGCAGGACGACGATGCGGTCACCGGCGCGTTGACCGCGGCCCTCGACGGTCGCGGAGAGGCCTGCGTCCTCAGCGTGGTCGGCTGCTCCGGCGGGGCCGGAGCCTCGACCCTCACGGTGGGCTGTGCCCAGCTCGGTGCCCGCCGAGGAGCTCGGTCATTGGCGGTGGACGTGGACGCGGAGGGCCCGGGACTGCAGACCACGGCCGGCAGCGAGGACAGCCCCGGGCTGCGGTGGCATGACATCGCACGGGCCGACGGTCACGTCGCTGCCCGAGCACTGGCCGAGGCGTTCCCGGTGGCCGCGGGGGCGCGTGTCCTCTCCTTCGGGGCCGGGGAGCACCCCCACGTCGCCGCCGCCCCGGTGCTGTCGGCTGCCGAGAGGGGCTTCGATCTCGTGGTCGCCGACGTACCGCGCCACGCCGCCGGCACCGAGCTCGGCGCCGAGCTCATCGCTCGCTCGGTGGCGCTGGTGCTGCTCGTCCCCGAGCACGTCACGGGGGTGAGCGCGGCCCGCCGGTCGATGGACCGATGGAGGGAGCTCAACGACCGCTGTCTCGTGGTCTCGGGTGCCGTCCGCGGAGGTTTGGGGCCCGGTGATGTCGAGCGCGCACTCGGTCTTCCGGTGCTCGCCCGGCTCCGCCGGGAACGACGTCTGGCCGAGGACGTCGAGGCGGGCCGAGGACCGGCGCGCTCACGGCGGCTGCGACGCGTGGCCGGCCGCATCCTCGACACCGTCGGGATCGAGGCATGAGCAGGCCCGGTCCCGTGAACATCGGAGCCCCGCGATGACGCCCGATGCCCGTCTCATCGAGACGGTCCGCCGTCGGCTCGCCGAGACGGGGGAGGAGGCCACGGCGGCGACTGTGGCCGCGGCGGTCGCCGCCGAACACGGAGTGGTGGGCACGCACCAGCTCCTCGCGGTCGTCGATCTCCTGCGTGCTGAAGCATGGGGGGCAGGGCCCCTCGAGCCGTTGTTGCGGCTCGAGGGAGTGACCGATGTGCTGGTCAACGGGCCCGAGGGCGTCTATCTCGACCGGGGGCGGGGCCTGGAGCAGCAGGAGCTCGCCTTCGCGGATGATGCCGCGGTGCGAAGGCTGGCCCAGCGTCTCGCGGCCCATGCCGGCCGCCGACTCGATGAGGCGAGCCCGTGGGTCGACGCACGCCTCCCGGATGGCACACGCGTGCACGCGGTGCTCGCCCCGCTGGCTCGCCCCGGCACCACCATCTCCCTCCGCGTTCCCGCGCGCCGGGCGTTCTCGCTCTCCGACCTCGTCCGCACCGGCGCGATCGACGGGGAGGGGGCGGCGCTGCTGCGTGCGCTGATCGCCGCCCGCGCGGCCTTCGTCGTGACCGGGGGCACCGGCTCGGGCAAGACCACGGTGCTGGCGGCGCTGCTCGGTGAGGTGCCCGATCGTGAACGGCTCGTCGTGGTGGAGGACGCGAGCGAGCTGCGACCGGATCATCCGCATGTCGTGGGGCTGGAGGCGCGTCCGCCCAATGTGGAGGGAGCGGGCGCGGTGTCGGTACGCGATCTGGTCCGCCAGGCACTGCGCATGCGGCCCGACCGACTGGTGGTCGGGGAGGTGCGTGGCGGCGAGGTGGTCGACCTGCTGGCCGCGCTCAACACCGGGCACGAGGGTGGCTGCGGCACCGTGCATGCCAATGCTCCCTCGGTGGTGCCGGCGCGCTTCGAGGCGCTCGGGGTGGCCGCCGGCCTGGCACGCGACGCGGTCCACAGCCAGCTCGCGGCGGGTCTCGACGCGGTCATCCACGTGGGACGCACGGCCGGTCGACGGCATATCGCCGAGATCGCGGGCGTACGGCGATCCTCCGAGGGATGGGTGGAGGTGGTGACGGCCTGGTGCGCACGACGCGGACGGCTCGCCGACGGTGCCCAGATGCTCGATCGAGTGCTTGGCCGATGACCTTCCAGGTGCTGAGCGCGCTGTGCGCGGCCGGAGCGGTCTGGTGCCGATCATCGGCGGCTCGCGCGCGGGTCCTCGGCCCCCGGCGGCCCGCTGCGGGTGCCGTCCTGCTGTCGGCCGGAGTGCCTGCCGTCGTGGTGACGGCGATGATGCTGACACCGGCACTGGCGGTCCTGGGCGTCGGCCTCGGCGTGATCGTGGCGACGGTGGCGGTGCGGTGGCATCGCGGCCGGCGGCGGGCGCTGCGACAGCTGCGTGCGGGCCAGGTGACCGAGCTGATCCTCGTGCTGGCCGCATCCCTGCGCTCGGGACTTCCCGCTCCCGCCGCCCTGGGGCACGCGGCTCAGGACGAGCCGGTCGTCCGGTCCGCGGCGACCGCCGCCCGACGGGCCGGCGATGTCCCGCAGGCATTGCGCGCTGCCCACCGGGGTCCTGGCGACGACGGACTCGAAAGACTGGCGATCGCCTGGCAGGTCGCCGATCGCACGGGTGCACCCCTCGCCGATGTGCTCGATCGGCTGAGCGATGTCGAGCGGGAGGAGCGCGATCTTCGTCGTGAGGTCTCCGCCGGTATCGCCCCGGCTCGCGCGACGGCTGCGCTGATGGCCCTGTTGCCGGTCTTCGGATTGGTGATCGGCTCCGGATTTGGCGGTGACCCTGCCTGGAAGGTGCTCACGGCTCATCCGATCGTGGCCCTCGCCGCGGCGTCCGGAGCGGGGTTGGCCTGCGCGGGGATGCTCTGGATCGATCGCATCGCCGATGCCGTGGAGGGCTCATGATCGCCGCGGCCCTCTGCGCGGCACTCGCGATGTGGTGTGCCGTATCGGCCCGGCCTCGTCACCGTGTGCGGGCCCACGAGCGACGACCCTCGGCCTTCCGTCCCGAGCAGGTGGTCTGGGGGATCTGCCCGCTGCTGGGGTTCCTGTTCGGAGGCCTCGTCGGTGCCGTGGTCGGCGCCGTCGTGGCCCCGCTGGCGGCCCGCTGGACCCGCGGATTGGAGCCGGCCGCCCGCCGCCGCCAACGGCTGAGGGTGGCCGAGCAGCTGCCGCTCGCGGTGGAACTGCTCGTCGCGTCGATGGATGCCGGCGTGCCGTTGCGCCGCGCCCTCGAGGCGGTGGCGGCTGCGGCGCCCGAGCCGCTCAGCGGGCAGCTCACCGCCGTCGTCCGCCGGCTGGCGGTCGCGGGTGACGACACGACGGTGTGGGCTGAACATCTGCACGGCCCGCTGGGGCCGCTCGCCCGGTCCCTGGTGCGGGCGGAACGGCACGGCATCCCGGCCGGTTCGGTGCTGCGGGACAGCGCTCGGGAGCTGCGCCGCGAACGGCAGGCCGACCGCCGGGACGCGGCCCGGCGCGTGGCGGTCCGCACGGCCGCGCCGCTGGGCGCATGCTTCCTGCCGGCCTTCTTCCTGGTGGGCGTCGTCCCGATGCTGGCCGGTGCGCTGTTGTCGATCTCCTGGTGGTGATCCGCCCGGGGGACGGGCTCGACGGCGGCCCGGGCGCCTCGGGGCGCGGGGTTATCCCCAGGGCGAGGGGTGGCTTCGCTCGTCCCCAGATCGGTATCGAGGGGACAGCACGGTGCTCGGCGGTCTCATCTTCCGGTGTCAGTTGTTCACGACCCATCGGAGGTTGATCATGTTCCGTCTTCGTCGCCGCGCCCAGGAGCGCGGCATGTCCACCGCGGAGTACACCGTGGGCACGCTCGGTGCCTGCACGATCGGAGGTGTTCTGGTGAAGGTCGGCCAGAGCGAATGGTTCGGCGATCTCGTCACCGGCCTGCTCGACAAGATCCCCAGCCTGCTCCCGTTCTGACCGGCATGGACCGGCGGCGTCCCGGCGCCGCCGGTCCGGAAGGAGTGACCATGATGCACATTCACCGTCGCCGCGAGGACGAACGCGGCATGTCCACGGCGGAGTACTCCGTCGGTACCCTCGGAGCCGTCTCCATCGCGGGTCTGCTCATCGCCCCCAATCCGATCGGCGACTTCGTCTCCAAGGTCTTCCGCGAGGCTGCACGTCTGGTGGTCACCGGGGAGTTCGAGGATGTGCTGACGCTGCCCCGGTTGATCGCCCGCGCCGTCGGCAATCTGATCCCGTGGTGAGGCGTGAACGCGGGATGGTCACGGCCGAGACGATGATGGTGGCACCCTTCGTCGTGCTGGTGGCCGTCGCAGCCGTCTGGCTGGTCTCCCTCGGCGTCACCCACGCACGTGCGACCGATGCCGCACGTGAGGCCGCCCGGTCTCTCGCTCGCGGTGACGCCCCTGAGGTCGCGGAACGGCATGCCGTCGATGCGGCCGCCCGCGGCTCGCAGATCGAGATCGAGCGGCGCGACGATGCCGTCGAGGTGGTCGTGCGCACCCCGGCCCGCCTGCCCCTGTTCGGGGGCGTCGGCACGACCGTCTCCGCGCGAGCGGTCGCGAGTCTCGAATGAGAGCGGAACGAGGCGCTGCCACCGTCTGGGCCGCGTTCATCGTGGCCGGGCTGCTGGTGCTCGGTCTGATCGGATTGCAGATCGCCCAGCTCGTGGGGCTGCGTCATCAGGCGAGCGCCGGTGCCGACCTGGCGGCACTCGCCGCCAGCCGGGCCAGCCTCGCGGGTCAGGCCGGCTGCGAGCGTGCCGATGCCGTCGCCCGTGACAACGGCACCCGCCTCGTGCGGTGCCGGATGGACGCCGATGTGGCCACCGTGACCGCGCGGGCCGAGAGTGCTCGCTGGTGGGGAGGGCGCTGGGCGGTGGAGCAGCGGGCGCGAGCAGCGCCGGTCAGCTATCTGCCGCCGTGAGCGGCGCGGCCGCGAGTTCCCCGAGGAGGGCATCGAGCAGTCTGATCGCCCCGGCCTTGTCGAGCGGGTGATTGCCATTGCCGCACTTGGGGGAGACCACGCAGGAGGGACACCCGTCACGGCACTCGCAGGAGCTGATGGCCTCGCGGGTCATGGTCAGCCAACTCTGCGCCGCGGCGTGTCCACGTTCGGCGAATCCCGCTCCACCGGAATGGCCGTCGTAGACGAAGACGGTGAGGGTCCCGGTCTGCGGATGCAGGGCCGTCGACAACCCGCCGAGGTCCCACCGGTCGCAGGTGGCCACCAGCGGCAGCAGGCCGATCGCCGCGTGCTCGGCCGCATGGGCTGCTCCCGGGATCTGCTCGGGCTCCAGTACCTCGGCGACCGTGGCCTCGTCGAGTGTCCACCAGACGGCGGTGGTGGCGAGTCGTCGCTCGGGCAGCTCGACGGGCTCCTCGCCCAGCACCCGCCCGCTCCGTCGGTCGCGAAGGGCATACGAGGTCACCTGATGGGTCACCTCGACATCGCCGAAGCTCAGGGTGGCCGCCCCAGAGCGCCGGGTCTGCCGCGAGCCCACGATGGTCACCGTCGTCGTCGCCTGGGCGGAGGTCGAATACGGCACGTCGCCGCGCCGCACGACGGCGATGCCGTGCTCGAGGTCGTACTCCTCGACGGTGAACATCTCCTGCTGATGCACGTACACCGCGCCCTCGTGGACCTCGCCGTCGGCCGCGGCCGCGTCCACCGTGCCGACGAGGCGGCCGGTATCGGCATCGACGATCTGCACGGGCGGGCCACCGGAGGATCGCAGATCCGCCAGATCGCTGGCCCGGTCGCGCGAGGTCCAGTACCACCCGCTCGCGCGCCGGCGCAGCAGACCAGCGGCCTCCAGTGCGGTCACTCCTTCCTCGGCGCGAGGGCCGAAGAGGACGAAATCATCGGTCGTCAGAGGGATCTCCTGTGCCGCGGCGGCGAGATGCGGACCCAGCACATAGGGGTTGTCCGGGTCGAAGACGGTCGCCTCCACGGGAGCTCCGAGGACGGTCTCGGGATGATGCACCAGATAGGTGTCGATCGGCTCGTCGCGTGCCACCAGTACGCGCAGGCTGTGATCCGCGCCGCCACGGCCGGCGCGGCCGAACTGCTGCAACAGGCCCGCTCGGGTGCCGGGGAAGCCGACCGTGACCACCGCGTCGAGTCCGGCGATATCGATGCCCATCTCCAGTGCGTTGGTGCTCGCCAAGGCGAGCAGCTGGCCGGAGCGCAGCTGCTCCTCCAACGCGCGCCGCTCCTCGGGCAGGTATCCGCCGCGATAGGTGGCCACTCGCTCGCGCAGCTCGGGAGCGACCTCGCTGAGACGATCCCGGGCGACGGATGTCACCTGCTCGGCCCCGCGCCGCGAGCGCACGAAGCACAGAGTCCGGGTCTCGTCGAGGGCCAGATCGGTGACCAGCTCCGCTGCCTCCGTGGTCGCCGAGCGGCGGGCCGTCGCCGGAGCATCGGCGTTGCGGCCGGGGAGGAGCGGGGGCTCCCAGAAGACGGTGGTGCGGGAACCGTGGGGCGAGGCGTCCTCGGTGACGGCATCGAGGTCCAGCCCGATCAGTCGGCCGGCCGACTCGGCGGGATCGGCGACCGTCGCCGACGAGGCGATGAACTGCGGCGAGGCGCCATAGCGCTCGCCCACCCGACGGAGCCGGCGCAGCACGTGGGCGACATGAGCACCGAAGACACCCCGGTAGTGGTGACATTCGTCGATGACGACATAGCTGAGCCCGGACCAGAAGCGCGACCACCGCTCATGCCCCGGCAGCAGCGTGTGATGCAGGGTGTCCGGATTGGTCAGGATGTAGGTCGCGTGATCGCGGGCCCAGGCCCGTTCCTCGCGCGAGTTGTCGCCATCGACCGTCGCCGCGCGCAGACCCGCGGCATCGTGAGGGAGGCGCCGCCACTGATCCGCGGCGAGGGCCTTCGTCGGGGCGAGGTACAGGACGGTCGGCCGCTTGCCGCCGTCGAGGGCCCGGCCGGAGCGTCCCTGCGACAGCGCCTGTAGTGCCGGAGCCATGAAGACGAGGGACTTGCCTGAGGCCGTGCCCGTCGACACGACGACATGGCGGCCCTGTTCCAGCCGGCGCAGGGCCTCGGCCTGGTGGCCCCAGAGCACCTCGGCGCCCTGGGCGATGAAGTGCTCGCGCACCGAGGCATCGATCCATTCCGGCCAGGGTTCGACCACCGCCGGCCGGGCGGGCTCGTCCACCCGATGCAGGATGCGATCGGCGCGTCGCTCCAGGATCGACGGCGCCAGGTTCTCCACATCCCGAGTCTGACGCATCGTCGGTGACCGGCCGCACGCAGCGGTGTGATGCGCTTCGAGGGACGATCTGGGTGCGGCTGTCGGCGGCACATGATTGAATGGCCATCGATTCCGCGTCGGAGAAGGGATGACATGGAGCTGACGCTCACCGAACGCCCCGCACCGCCTCACCACATCATCGCGGTGGAGGGGGAGATCGACGTCTACACGGCGCCCAAGTTCCGGGAGGCCGTCGTCGCGGCGATCGATGCGGGCCATACCCGCCTCGTCATCGACATCGAGAATGTCGCCTTCCTCGACTCCACCGGTCTGGGTGTCCTCGTCGGGGCGCTCAAGCGGGTCCGCGCCGAGGACGGTTCGCTGGACATCATCTGCACCAGCGATCGTCTGCTGCGGATCTTCAGCATCACCGGTCTGGACAAGGTCTTCGGACTGCACGAGTCCTACGAGGCGCTCGCCCAAGCCGACTCCGCGTGAGTTTCGCCGGCGATGCCCTGAGCGACGCGCAGCTCGCTGCGCTGCGCGATCGGCTGGCCGGATTCACGGTCGACGCCGTCCACGGAGTGCTCGGCGATGACGCCTGGTACGCCCTCGCCCGCGGTGAGACCACCCCGGGCCTTCTCGCCACCGCCGATGGAGGACCCCTCGCCACGCTGATCCGGCTGTTCCAGCTGCAGACCCTCGTCGGACGCTCAGCCGCCGAGGCCGTCTTCGGCGAGCTGCTCGGCCCGTTGACCTCCGCCGGGGTGATCAGCTGCTCCGCAGACGAGGTGCGGGCCGCCGTCGACATCCGGCCCTATGGCGACGAGGAGCACGACTGGTGGGTCGTCTGCGATCTCACTCCCGGCCTCGACGGACGGCCCGCTCCGATGGACCCGGCCTATGTCCTCGGCATCAGCGAGGCCTCCTCGTCCTTGGCACAGTTGACCAGTCGACGTGACGTCGGCCGGGCTCTCGACCTCGGGACCGGCTGCGGGGTGCAATCCCTGCATCTGGCGACACATGCCGCCGAGGTGGTGGCGACGGACGTGAACCCCCGGGCGCTCGCGATGGCACGGCTCACCGCACGCCTGAACGAGGTCGACATCGACGTCCGCGAGGGCAGCCTCTTCGAGCCGGTCGCCGGAGAGCGGTTCGATCTCATCACGACCAACCCGCCCTTCGTCGTCTCGCCTCCCGATGGCGAACGGCTGGTGTACCGAGAGACCGATTTCCCTGGCGACGAGGTCGTCCGGAGGGTCGTCCAGGGGGCATCCGATCATCTCCGCGAGGGCGGATGGTGCCACATCCTCGCGGCCTGGATCCATGCCGAGGGCGAGCCGTGGCAGGAACGCCTGGCGGGCTGGATCGAGCCGACCGGTCTCGATGCCTGGGTGGTGCAGCGCGAGCGTGCCGATCTGGCCACCTATGCCGAGATGTGGCTCGCCGACGGCGGTCACAAGGGGGCTCCGGACTATGTGGAGCGGTACGAGCGCTGGCTGCACTGGTTCGCCGAACAGCGGATCGAGGCCATGGGCTTCGGCTGGATCTCCCTGCGGAAGGCCGAGCGCGATGTCCCGGCGGTCCGGATCGAGGAGTGGGCCGGGGACGTCGGTCAGCCGATGGGTCCTGCCGCGCTGGCCTGGGCCGAGCGCGTGGATGCCTTGGAGGCCAGCGAGGACGTCTTGGACGTCGCCTGGCAGCTGGCACCCGATGCCACCCAGATCACCTACGGCGGGGTCGGGGCCGAGGACCCGGCGGCCATCACGGTCCAGCTGGAGCAGGGACCCCGGCGTTCCGCGCGACTGGACACGATCGAGACGGGGTTGCTGAGCGCGAGCGACGGCGAGCTGACGGCAGGCCAGATCCTGGACGCCCTCGCCACCCTGCTCGGTCAGGATCGCGCCGACCTGCGCGCCAGCTATGCACCCGTCGTCCGCGAGCTCATCGCCGACGGCTTCCTCTATCCCGTCCGCTGACGGCGGGGTCGCGCTCAGTCGAGGGAGCGGATGACCTCCTGGCTGCCGACCCGTTGGCCGATGAGCGCGATGACCGCGATCAGCGCCGCCAGCCCGCCGCCCACGGCGAAGCCGCCGAGTGCCCCGTAGTGGTCGATGCACCAGCCCACGACGGGACCCGCGGTGGCGCCGCCGATCGTGAACGCCGTGCCCTGCCATCCCATCGCCACCCCGCGGCGTCGCTCATCGACCAGGTGGGTGATCCACTCGGTCGCCGCGGCGATCGAGGGCGCGCACATCAGCCCGGCGGGCAGGGCCGCGACCGCCAGCAGCCATACCGAGTCGGCCAGGCCGATGGGCATGGTGAGCAGGCCCATCGCGAGCAGGAGATAGGTGGGCCGGATCGATCGGCTCTGCGCTCCGTACAGCAGCCCGCCGACGAGCGAGGCCGCACCCCAGACCGCGTACACCAGCCCCACCAGGCCGACGGAGTCGAACTCGCGCAGCGCGGCGATGATGCCGAGATCGGTGGCCATCAGCGCGAGCATGGTGCCCGCCGAGATCGCGAAGAGGTAGCCGACGGTCGGGGTGAACCAGGAGATCTGCCCGGAGGCGTTCGGGGCCTCGGCGTGATCGGCCGCCGTCCGGGTGGGCGGGTCCATGGCGAAGAAGATGAGACCGGCGATGAGAGTCGACCCGCCGACGACGAGCAGGGCGATGAGCGGACTCGCCTGGACCACCAGCACGCCGCCGATGGCCGGGCCGATGATGAAGGCCGCCTCGGCGACGACGCTGTCGGCCGCGAAGGCGGTCCGTCGCTGGCCGATCGGGGTCAGCACCCCCAGCGTCAGCCGGGTGATCGTCTGCACGGGGATGAGGAAGACCCCGGCCAGGAAGGCCAATGGCAGCAGCCCCCAGTACCCGACCAGCGGCACGAGCGGGTACAGCACGAGCACCGCGGCCAGCGAGGGGATCAGTGCCCGTCGTACGCCGAACCGGTCGATCAGCTTGCCGCGCCAGGGCGAACCGATGGCCGCGCCGATCGTCTCGACAGCCGCCGCGACTCCGGCCTGGGCATAGGTGCCGCCGAGTCCCTCGACGATGTAGAGCGTCAGCACGAGGGGGAGCGCCAGCATCGGGATCCGCGCGAAGAACGAGGCGACGAAGAGGATGCCGACGCGAGGGATCCTCAGCAGCTCTCGATAGACCCCCAGGCTCACGAACCGATCCTGCCATGGGGCACCGACACCCCGCGGCCGAGGCGTAGGCTGCCCGGGAAAGGGTTGACACGGCACGCTACGGTGTGCTGCGTCCCCTCTACTATCCGCGTGGGATCAGGCAGGAAGTGGCTCGTGACCAAACTCGTCATCGTGGAGTCGCCGAACAAGGTACGCAGCATTCAGTCGTACCTCGGCGACGACTACGTCGTGGACTCCTCGGTGGGCCATATCCGTGACCTCCCGCGCGGAGCCGACCAGGTACCCGAGAAGTACAAGGGGCAGTCCTGGGCGCGCCTGGGGGTCGACATCGACAACGGGTTCGAGCCGGTCTACGTGGTGTCGGCGGACAAGAAGTCGCAGATCACCAAGCTGAAGAAGCTCCTCAAGGAGGCCGACGAGCTCGTCCTCGCGACGGATGAGGACCGCGAGGGCGAGGCGATCGCCTGGCATCTGCTCGACGAGCTGAAGCCCAAGGTGCCGGTCAAGCGCATCGTCTTCAATGAGATCACCAAGGAGGCGATCCAGCGCGCGATCGCCCAGCCGCGCGATGTCGACATGGACCTCGTCGATGCGCAGGAGACCCGCCGCATCCTCGACCGCCTGTACGGCTACGAGGTCAGCCCGGTGCTGTGGAAGAAGGTCATGAGCGGCCTGTCGGCAGGGCGCGTGCAGTCCGTCGCGACGCGGCTGGTGGTCGAGCGCGAGCGGGAGCGCATGGCCTTCGTGGCCGCCTCCTACTGGGACCTCGAGGCCACCTTCGATGCCGGCGAGGGCCACGACCCCCGTCGGTTCGGCGCCAAGATCGCCTCGGTCGACGGCAAGCGCGTCGCGGGCGGCTCGCACTTCGGCCAGGACGGCCAGCTCAAGGGCAAGGCCGACGTGGTGCACCTCGACGAGGCGGCCGCCGGGGCCCTCGCCACGGCCTTGGAGGGGCGGGACTTCGCCGTCCGCTCGGTGGAGTCGAAGCCCTACACGCGCCGGCCCTATGCGCCCTTCCGCACCACCACCCTCCAGCAGGAGGCCTCGCGCAAGTTCGGCTTCGGCGCCCAGCGCACGATGTCGGTGGCGCAGCGTCTCTACGAGGGCGGCTACATCACCTATATGCGCACCGACTCGGTGACGCTCTCGCAGACCGCGATCAAGGCCGCTCGCGCCCAGGTCAAGGAGCTGTACGGCGACTCCTATCTCCCGGACAAGCCGCGCGTCTACACCGGCAAGGTCAAGAACGCGCAGGAGGCGCACGAGGCGATCCGTCCGGCGGGCGAGTCCTTCCGCACCCCCAAGCAGACCGGGCTCTCCGGAGACGAGTTCCGGCTCTACGAGCTGATCTGGAAGCGCACGGTCGCCTCCCAGATGCGCGATGCCCAAGGCGATCAGGTCACGATCCGCGTGGGCGCGCAGGCCGGCAGCGGAGAGGACGTCGTCTTCCAGTCCTCGGGCCGCACCATCACCTTCTACGGCTTCCTGAAGGCCTATGTGGAGTCCAGCGAGGACCCCGATGCCGCCGACGACGACCAGCAGACCAAGCTGCCGGTGCTCGCCGAGGGCGACCAGGTGACCGCCGTCGACCTGGAGGCCGCGGGTCACCAGACCAAGCCCCCGGCCCGGTACACCGAGGCGAGTCTCATCAAGGAGCTGGAGGACCGCGAGATCGGTCGTCCGTCGACTTATGCCTCGATCGTCAACACGATCCAGAACCGCGGCTATGTCTACAAGAAGGGCACGGCGCTCGTGCCCGCCTGGATCGCCTTCAGCGTGGTGCGGCTGATGGAGCGGCATTTCGGCCGGCTCATCTCCTATGACTTCACGGCCGAGCTCGAGGACGTGCTCGACGAGGTCTCGCACGGCCGCGAGGACCGGGTCGCGGTGCTGCAGTCCTTCTGGGCCGGCGAGGGTGAGGGCAGCACCGGCCTGAAGCGACTCGTCGAGAGCCTCCCGGATATCGATGCGCGCGAGATCGCGACCTTCGACATCGGTGAGGGAATCCACCTGCGCGTCGGTCGTTACGGCCCCTACCTGGAGGGCCCGGAGAAGACGACCGGCAAGGACGGCACCGAGCAGCCGGTCCGCGCCAATGTGCCCGAGGACCTCCCGCCCGATGAGCTGACCCTGGAGAAGGCGCGCGAGCTGCTGGCCAATCCCGCAGGTGCCGAGCGCGAGCTCGGCGAGCATCCGGAGACGGGTCTCATGGTCACGGCCAAGAACGGCCGCTTCGGCCCCTATGTCACCGAGGAGCTGCCCGCGGATGCCGCGAAGGGCGCCAAGCCGCGGACGGCGAGCCTCTTCGCCTCGATGGATCTCGACACCATCACGTTGGAGGAGGCCGTCAAGCTGCTGACGCTGCCGCGTGTCGTGGGGACCGGCGAGGACGGCACCGAGATCACGGCGCAGAACGGCCGTTACGGGCCGTATCTGAAGAAGGGCACCGACTCGCGCTCGCTGGAGTCCGAGGATCAGCTCTTCACGCTGACCGAGGAGCAGGCCAGGGCGATCTACGCGCAGCCGAAGAGCTACGGCCGGCGAGCGGCGAAGCCTCCGCTCAAGGAACTCGGCGAGGATCCCACGAGCGGCAAGCCGATCGTGGCCAAGGACGGCCGCTTCGGCACCTATGTGACCGATGGCGAGTACAACGCGACCCTGCGCAAGGACGACGACATCGAGTCGTTGACCCACGAGCGCGCGGTCGAGCTGCTGGCCGAACGGCGGGCCAAGGGGCCGGCCAAGAAGGGCGCGAAGAAGACCGCCAAGAAGTCGACCACCAAGAAGACCACGGCCAAGAAGTCGGCGGCCAAGAAGAGCACGACGAAGAAGGCCACCAAGAAGTCCTGACGATCGTGTCGTCCCGGCCGGTGGCGGTACGTCATCTACCCTTCCCTGGCGTGTGGCGTAGCTGGTCAACCCCAAGGCCCGTTCATGAGGTTGACCAGCTACCGCCACCGTCCATGAGGTCCGGGTAGGGCCCGGCGAAGGAGCGGGCGACGCCCGTCCCCGCCTCGTCCGCTTGTGGGCGGCGGCCATTAGGCTCGCTGACATGGACTCCTCCACCGTCCCCCCGCTCTACACCGAGACGGGCGTGTTCGTCGCATTCGAGGGCGGCGAGGGGTCCGGTAAATCGACGCAGGCACGCCTGCTGGCCGAGTGGCTGACCGAGCACGAGCGCGCCGTCGAGGTCACCCGCGAGCCGGGGGGTACGGCGGTGGGCCAGCAGCTGCGGCGCATCCTCCTCGACCCGGATACCGGCGACCTCTCCCCGCGCACCGAGGCCCTCGTCTACATCGCCGACAAGGCCGAGCATGTCGATCACGTCGTCCTGCCGGCGCTGGCGGAGGGCAAGGTGGTCGTGACCGATCGCTACGTCGACTCGACGCTGGCCTATCAGGGAGCGGGCCGCGCGCTGCGTGCCGCGGAGCTGGAGCCGATCGCCCGCTGGGCCACCTCCGGCCTGCGTCCGCATCTGACGATCGTGCTGGACATCGATCCGGTCGTCGGGCTCGGCCGGGCCGGATCTCCCGACCGCATCGAGAGCGAGCCGCTGGAGTTCCATCAACGGGTGCGCCAGCACTTCCTGGAGCTGGCGGGCACCGATCCGACGCACTATGTGGTCATCCCGGCCGACCAGGCTCCGGCCGAGGTCCACATCGCCGTGCAGCAGGCGATCGCCCCCTGGCTGTCGCAGGTGTCCGCATGACGGTGTTGACGGGTGTGTGGTCCGAGCTCGTGGGCCAGGATGCCGTCGTCGAGTCGTTGCGGGGCGCGGTCGAGGCGAGTTCGGCCGCCCCCGAGGTCGATGCGAGCGCCCACGGGATGACCCATGCGTGGCTGTTCACCGGGCCTCCGGGCTCCGGGCGATCCACGGCGGCGATCGCCTTCGCCGCGGCCCTGCAGTGTGAGCGCGGCGGATGCGGGGAGTGCCACTCCTGCCAGACCGCGCGCGCCGGCAGCCATCCGGACATCACCATCGTCAACACCGACGGCCTGTCGATCGGGGTCGCGGAGGCCCGTGAGATCGTGCGTACCGCGGCGCTGCACCCGGCCGTCGGACGCTGGCAGATCCTCATCGTCGAGGACGCCGACCGGCTCACCGACCAGGCCGCCAATGCGTTGCTCAAGTCGGTCGAGGAGCCCTCGCCGCGCACGATCTGGATGTTGTGCGCGCCGGCGGTCGAGGATGTCATCACCACCATCCGGTCGCGCTGCCGGCCGGTGCTGCTGCGCACGCCCTCGGTCGAGGCGATCACCCGGCTGCTGGTGGAGCGCGACGGGCTCGACGCCGAGGAGGCGCACGCGGCGGCGGCCGCCTCGCAGGGCCACATCGGGCGTGCCCGCGGGCTCGCCCGCAATGCGGAGGCGCGTCAGCGCCGCGCCGATATCCTCGCGCTGCCGCGGAGCCTGCGGACACTCGGCGATTGCCTGCGGGCCGCGCAGCGCATCGATGCGGAGGCGAATACCCGCGCCGATGCCTACTGCGATGCGGCGGATGAGCGTGAGAAGGCCGATCTCAAGTCCTCCTGGGGCGTCGAAGACCGTGGCCGGCGTCCAGCCGGATACGCCGGTGCGCTCTCCAGCCTCACCAAGGAGCAGGAGCGGCGTCGTAAGCGCATGGCCCGCGACAGCATCGACGGTGTCCTGCTCGATCTGCTCTCCTACTTCCGCGATGTCATGGCCGTCCAGCTCGGCTCGACCCAGTATCTGATCAATGCCGATGTCACCGATGATGTCGTGTCCATGGCGCGTGAGCGTTCCCCTGAGTCGATCGTCGGGGCGATCGATGCCGTGGGCGCGTGCCGGGAGGCTCTCGAAGCCAATGCCGCCCCGCTCCTGGCCGTCGAGCACATGATGACGAGGTTTCTGCCGTGAATCGTTCTGCCGCCATCGCCCTCGGTGCCGCCGGGGTCGTCCTCGCCCTGATCGTCGCCGCGGCGGTCTATGTCATCGGCGACTGGGGGGAGGACGATGCCGAACAGGCGTCCACGCCCACCGGCGAGCAGGCCCCGGGCGGGCTCGAGGCCTTCTACGATCAGCAGATCGACTGGGAGTCCTGCGACAGCGGCGACGCCCGTTGTGCCACGGCCGAGGTTCCGGTCGACTACGACGACCCGAGCGGCGAGACCCTCGACCTCGCCCTCCTGAAGGTCGAGGCGACGGGCGACCGGCAGGGCACCATCTTCGTCAATCCCGGCGGCCCTGGAGGCTCGGCCCAGGACTTCGCGGAGATGATGGGGGCGCGGTTCCCGTCCTCGGTGCGCGATGCCTTCGACATCGTCGGCGTCGACCCGCGTGGCGTGGGGGAGAGCACCCCGCTGCAGTGCCTCGACGATGCCGACTTCGATGCCTTCATCGCCCTCGACCCCGATCCGGAGACCCCCGACGAGATCGAGGAGTCCCGCGAGGGCATCGAGGCGATGGGCGAGGCCTGCCTGAAGAACTCCGGGGACCTCGCGGCCCATGTATCGACCGAGGAGGTCGCCCGCGATCACGATGTGATCCGTGCGGCGCTCGGCGAGGAGACCTTCAACTGGTTCGGCGCCTCCTATGGCACGCAGCTGGGGGCCCAGTACGCGGAGATGTTCCCCGATCGTGTCGGTCGGATGGTGCTCGACGGTGGTCTGGACCCGGCCCTCGACTCCATCGAGGTGTCCCTGGGGCAGGCTGAGGGCTTCCAGCGGGCGCTGGACGCCTATATCGCCGACTGCGTGAGCGACGGCGACTGCCCGCTCGGGTCGAGTGAGGACGAGGCGCTGGACGCCGTCGCGGGCTTCATGGCCGATCTGGAGCAGGAGCCGCTGGTCTCGCGGGGTGGCCGGGAGCTGACGGAGGGCCTGGCCTTCTACGGGGTCGCGGTGACGCTCTACGCCAAGGAATCGTGGAGCTATCTGACGGCGGCCTTCGAGGCGGCGCTCGGTGACGACGATCCGGGAGTCTTCCTCCAGCTCGCCGATATCTACTTCGACCGCAATGCGCGCGGGGAGTTCCAGAGCAACTCCGGCCAGGTGATCTATGCGGTCAACTGCCTGGACGGGCCCACCGATGTCACCGTCGAGGAGGTCGAGTCGGAGTGGCTGCCGCGCTTCCGCGCCGCCTCGCCGGTCTTCGGCGGTGCGCTGGGCTGGGGTGTCATGGGCTGCGCGGACTGGCCGATCGAGTCCGCGAACCCGCAGGAGCCGGTGACGGCCGAGGGCGCGGACCCGATCGTCGTCGTGGGCACCACCCGCGATCCGGCGACTCCCTACGAGTGGTCGCAGTCACTGGCCGAGGAGCTGTCCTCGGGTGTCCTGGTGACGCGCGAGGGCGATGGCCACACCGGCTACGGCATGGGCAATGCCTGCGTGGACGACGCGATCAACGCCTATCTCGTCGACGGCACGGTCCCCGACGACGGCCTCGTCTGCGGCGAGTAGTCGGGCCGGCTCAGCCGGCGGTGTCGCGGGCTGCGGCCTCGTGATGGTGGATGACCTCGTCGATGATGAAGGTCAGGAACTTCTCGGCGAAGGCGGGGTCGAGATCGGCCTCGAGGGCCTTCTCGCGCAGTCGGTGGATCTGCCGGGCCTCGCGGTCCGGATCGGCCGGCGGGAGCTGGTGCACGGCCTTGAGCCGACCGACCCTCTTGGTGCACTTGAATCGCTCGGCGAGCAGGTGAACCAGGGCGGCGTCGATATTGTCGATGCTGGCGCGGATCTCGTCGAGTTCGGCGCGGATGTCGTCGTCCACGAGTCGATTCTACGAAGCCACCCCCTCGGTGGAGTGCAGTCGGGGTGGCGGGTAGAGTTGCGGTGGTTCGACGGGCGATCCCTGTCGACCGCGCCGCCTTAGCTCAGTCGGTAGAGCATTTCACTCGTAATGAAAAGGTCGTCGGTTCGATTCCGACAGGCGGCTCCGGTAAGTCTCATCTGAACGGCGCTGACACTCAGTCATCTGAGGGTCGGCGCCTTCTTCGATTCCGGGGTCAGGTCCGGGAGCTAGGTGGCGAGCGGCGGATTCACACTGAGGGGGGCGACGATCGCTTCGTTGAGCGCTCGCTCGATTTTCGCAGTAGGTTGCGAGGGTGGAACCACAGACGGGAACGCTCCGCGTCCGATACGACTTCGACGGTGATGCGGCTGGCAGCGAGCAGGGTGACTGGATCGAGCCCGAGGACGCGCTGGCCTGGGTCGAGCTGCAGAAATTCGACCACGCGGACCGATTCGAACGCTGGGAGATCTGGCGCTTCGACGGCCAGGACTGGATCTTCGACCGCGGGGTCGATGACACGGCCTCGGCCTCCTGAGCCGCCCGAGATGACCCTGTCGCCGAGTCGATAACGTGACGGGGTGAGCCCCGACTTCCGCCGTTGCACCCCGGGCGACATCCCCCGCGCGGCCTGCACGCTGGCCGCCGCCTTCGCGGACTACAGCTGGACCCGCTGGACCGTGCCCGCCGAGGACCACCTGCGTCGGCTCGAGGAACTGCAGGCGATCTACCTGGCGCACGCCGTGGACCACGGGGTCGTTCTCGTCGATGCCGAGGTGACTGCCGTGATCGCCCTCGTCCCTCCGGATGCCCCCGAGCTGTCAGCTGAGGCCATGGAACGGGTCGTGGCGCTGCACGGCGACCGGCTGGAGGCACTGGGAGCGGTCTCGACGCCGACCGCGCCCGAGGGGTCCTGGGAGCTCGCGACCCTCGGCGTGGACCCGGGTCGGCGCGGTCAGGGCCTCGGCTCCGCGATCACCACCGCCGGCCTGCGGCTCGTGGACGAACTCGCTGCCGGTGCGCCGATCGCTCTGGAGACCTCCGATGAGCGCAATGTCCGTCTCTACGAAGGGCTCGGATTCGTGGTCACCGGCACCACCGTGATCGAACACGGCCCGACGGTGTTCTCGATGCTGCAGGACGCACGCTGAGTGGCCCCGTCCCGAGAGCGGGACCACTCCCCCGTGCGTAACGGTGGTGCGGCCCCGTGGGCACTGGTAGGTGGGAGTGACCGTGGCACGGGACCGCAGTCGTCGGGTTCCCCGATCACGGGAAGTTGAAACGCGCGATCAGGCCAGACCGGCCTGACGCCGCCGTGATCGTCCGATGATCCACAGCACGATGCCGATGGCGAGGAAGGCGAGACCGCCCAGACCGCCGAAGACGGCGAGCAGGATGCCGCCGACCCCGGCGAAGATCCCGCCGATCGACAGCGGCGGCGCCACCAGGACATCCCCGCCGGTGCAGCTCAGGACGTAGTCGCCCGAGGCCGTCGTACGGAACGAGTCGAAGCTCTGCCAGGTGTCGCCCTGAATGGTGATGCTGCTCGACTGACTGGTGCCCGATGCCGGCGGCTGACCGTCGGGAGTCTGCATGGTGCACGAGGGCGGGGTGTCACCCTGCCTGCGGTACAGCTGCAGGCTCTCATCGGCCTCCAAGGTCACCTGACCGGTACCGGAGATGACCTCCCCGTCGCTCACCTTCGACACGCTGCCCCCGATGCCGACCACGCCGAGGGCGATACCGCCGCCGACGCAGACCACCGCCATCAGGGCGCCGACGATCGTCAGCACGATCCCGGTGATGCGGAAACCCCGTCCGGGGTCGGTCGGTGTCGGTGTCGACATGAACTGAGCTCCTTCGAACGTCGGACACTCCATCATGGCCCATCGGCTCGCGCCCCGCGCATGGTGATGCCCCGACCCTCCCTCCGGGCCGGGGCATCACATCTCCGGTCAGCGGCGAGATGCGCTGCCGATGATCCCCTGGGCCTCGATCTCCACGGTGAGACCCGGCTCGACCAGCCTGCTCACCTCGACCAGCGTCGAGCACGGGAAGTCGCCGGAGAAGAACTCCGCCCGCGCCCGCCCGACCTCGGCCTTCTCGTCGACATCGGTCAGATACAGCCGCAGGGTCACGAGATCGTCCATCGTGCCGCCGGCCGCCTTCACGAGGTGCCGGATCTTGATGAAGGTCTGCCGCGCCTGATCGTAGGTCGAGCCGTCACCGAGCACCCCGCCCGCACCGTCACCGGCGTGCAGCCCGGAGAGGAACAGCTGGTCGCCGATCAGCCGGGCGTTGCTGAACATGTCGGGCCGAGGAGGCCGGGCCACCTCGGGGGAGTCGATCGCCGTCATGCCCTCTCCTGTCCCTCGGCCGCGCGTCGCTCGACCGACTCGCGGGTCAACCGCTCGCGTACCGGCACGAAGTCGTAGGTGGCGTACACGTCTGTCGAGAAGGTCCCCCAGGCGCGCCGTTCGAGCTCGACGTTGACGGCATTGAGCCGCCCGGAGGGGAGCCGCAGCGTCACGATCTGCCCGAGTCCCACCGCGACCACCCACGAGACGATCTCGACCCCCGCGGGCGGGAAGCCGGTCCACCACTCGCGCTCGTCCAGCTGCCGCTGGAACTCATCGAGATGACGCGACTGGTCGTGACGGAGGACGACGGTGAGCATCAGCTCACCGTCGTCATTCCCCTCCGCCGCGAGTGGGTCGGAGGCCCGTGTCATGTCGAGCCGTTCATCGTTCGCTCGCTCATGCCTCGCCGGCGATGCGCTTCGCCTGCTCGCGCGCCGCCGCCTGGAACATGCGCCGGATCCGGGCCACGCCGAGATCGTGCTGGTAGAGGTGCTCGCCCTGGTCCGCATCGACCGCGAAGTTCTCCAGCATCATCCGGTCCTGCTCCAGGACCTCCCAGTGCTTGGCCTCGAGCGTGGTCTTGTAGAGGAAGCGCCAGACCTCGGCCTCCCAACCGGTGACCTCGCGGGTGCGCCAGTGGAACACGGCGGTCAGGTTCTCGGTGATCGGCGTCGGGATGCCGACGATGCCGAAGGGGCCGCCCGGGCCGGCATCCGGGCCGTAGGGGATCTCCAGATCGACATAGGAGAGCGCATTCTGCTCCACGTACTCGACCCAGTCGAAGTTCTGTCCGCGCTGATCGGTCTTCTCGAAGAAGAAGCCGCGGTCGGTCTCACGGATGCGGAACCGGGCGGTCGTGTCGCCGCGGTACATCGAGTGCGAGTCCGCGTGCAGGAAGGCGCCGTGCATCGGATCGAGCACATTGTCGAGGTAGTAGCGCCAGGGCGCCTTCCACTCGACATAGTTGACGAAGTGCGTGTGCTCGTCCGAGGCGAGGCGGTCGGGCAGCTTCAACTCGGGTGCCTTGCTGTCCGGTGTCGCCGGGAACCACGCGAAGATCGCCCCGGCGCCCTCGGCGACCTCCAGGCTCAGCGTGGCCTGCTTGCCCTCCAGGGCGCATCCGGGCATGCCGGGCACCTTGACGACGGTGCCGGTCGGATCGACCTCGACTCCGTGATACTGGCAGCGCACCCGATCGCCCAGGTGCTGGCCGATGGACAGCGGAGCGTTGCGGTGCGGGCAGCGGTCGGCGAGCACCGAGACGCGTCCTCCGGCGTCCCGGAACACCAGCCAGTCCTTGCCCAGCCGGGTCACCTTCTGCATCTCGCCGGGCTTCACGAGCGCCGAGGGCAGGACGGGATACCAGTGATCGCGCAGCCCGGTCGCCTGCAGCTCCTCGAAGGTCAGCGGTCCGGAGTTCTTGCCCGCGGCGTTGACGCGCGGCGCGGTGGTCATGGTGCTCATGTCATTCTCCCAGTCGTCGCATCTCGGCACGGAAGGTCTCTTCGGTCCACTCACTGCCGTCCGGCGCGGTGGAACCACGTTCGTTGAGGGCCGCGACGAGCGCGGGCAGCGTCTCGTGGCCTTCGGAGAAGATCGCGTGGATGAGTCCGGCGAGCTTCATCTCATAGGGCGTCGGCGGCTCGTCCCGCGTCTGCATCGGTTCGAGGTACAGCGGTGATTCCATGATTCCTCCGGTGGTGATCAAGCGGGGGTAGTGGGTACCGAGGGATCGGCGACCGCGTCGCTGTCCAGCGACCGCAGACCCTCGACGATGGAGATGAACGAGTTCGACCACGCGCTGAACGATCCGGGACGCGAGTCGTGGGCGGGCAGCTCCACGTGATCGATGACGACGAAGACGCCATTGGGGATCTCACCGGCGAGCGTCTGGGACTCCTCGAGTCCGCTGGTGCCGTCGGGACAGGCGGCGACCACGAGGGCAGGCACCGTGACCGATGACAGCTCACCGGTCACATCACCGAGGTCGCTCGACGGGCTGCAGTCGGCGAGCACGAGCGACTTGACGAGATCGGGGCGGGTGACCGCGAGGCGGACGGCGACCGCCCCGTCGGGGCCGCTCGCCACGATGTGCACGGGTGCGCCGAACTCCTCGATGGTCCCGGCGGCGGTCGCGGCGCGCTGGTCGAGGCCCTGGCCGGCCTCGAAGCTGACCGAGAGATGCGTGTGCTCGTCCAGATTCGGGCGTGACCAGCTCTCGTGGCTGTGCAGGGTCAGCACGGCCGCCTCGGCGGAATCGATCGCGCCGACGCCGTTGGGGCTGATGGGGGTCTCAGTCACGGGTCTCCTCCTTGCTGCGGGGGTCTGCGGTGGGGCGCTCAGGGACGTGCACGGGCGGCACGAAGGGCGCCGGTGCCGGTGACAGCGCGGTCACGTCGACCTCGATCACCATCGGGGCCCGCAGATCGACCGCCTTGTGCAGCGCGCTGCTGAACTCGTCCGCATCGCGGGCCAGCGCATAGGGCAGCGCCAGGGCGGCCGCGAGACCGCCGAAGTCGGGTGTGAAGAGGTCCACACCGTGGCGTTCGCCGGAGTGTGCCTCCTGCAGATTGCGCAGTACGCCGTAGCCGCCGTCGTTGAAGATGACGAGCACGCACCAGGGCGCCTCGCCGGCGAGGGTGGCCATCTCGCCGAGGTGGACCACGAGTCCGCCGTCGCCGGCCATGATCAGGGTCGGCACGTCCGGGCGGCCGACCGCCGCACCGATGCCCATCGCCAGTCCCTGGCCGATGCCCCCGCCGAGCGGGAAGATATTCGATCGCGGATCGACGATCGGCAGCAGCCGGTTGCCCCAGGAGCTGGACGGGATGGTGACATCGCGGGCGATGATCGAGCCGGTCGGCAGGATCTCGTCGATCGCGGTGCAGATGTCGCCGTAGGCGCCGATGTTCTCGGTCATCACCGCGCGGACCTTCTCGCGGGTCGCGGTGACGCGATCGGCCCAGCCCGCCTCGGAGCCGTCGCTGTCCGCGAGCGCGGCGAGCAGGCGGGGGACGATCTCGGCCGCATCGCCGACGAGACCGACCTCGGCGGGGTACACCCGGCCGATCGCGGCCGCGTCGACATCGATCGCGATCTGGCTCTGGGGGAGCGGCAGGTGATAGGAGCGCGTCTCATTGGACCGGAAATGGGTCCCGATACTCAGCAGCACGTCGGCATCGTCGATGAGGTCGTCGAGTCCCGGATTCGAGGCGAAGTTGCCGAGTACGAGGGGGTGGTCCTCCGGCACGCTGCCGCGGCCCGCGTTGCTGGTGAGCAGCCCCGCGCCGAGCTGCTCGATGAGCTCCCGCAGCGGTGCGCCGATCGCGCGGGCGCCGCCCCCGGCCCACAGCAGCGGTCGCCGGGCGGAGCGCAGCAGGGCTGCCGCGGCCTCGATCTCGTCGTCCTCGGGGCTGCGTGGCTCGCCGATGACGGGTGAGGCCGCGACCTGGCGCTCGGGCTCCCCGAGATACTGCAGGTCGATCGGCCACTCGACGCTGGCCGGCGCATGGGGCAGGGTCTGCAGGTCGGCGATCGCGTCCTCGAGCACCCGCTCGGCATCGTCGACCTGTTCGACGGTGCGCGCGAAACGCGAGATCGACTCCAGCATCTGCAGCTGACGGGGCACCTCGTGGATCACCCCGCGACCGGAGCCCAGGTGCTCGCTGTCGATCTGGCCGGTGATGTGCAGGACGCGGCTGCCGGCGGAGAGGGCCTCGAGCATCGAGCCGGCCGCATTGCCGGCGCCGGTGCCGGTGCTGGTGATCGCCACACCGAAGCGCCCGGTCGCCCGGGCGTAGCCGTCGGCCGCGTTGACGGCCGCGGCTTCGTGCCGGACCGGCACGAAGCGCAGCTCCCGATCCACCGCCTCGATCAGCGGGAGATTGTGGATGCTGACGACGCCGAAGGCGACCTCGACACCGTGCCGGCGCATCACGTCGACGAGGATGTCGCCGCCGGTGGGCTGCTGAGGATCGGACATGGGTTCTCCTGGTGGGTCAGACGTAGCGGGCGACGCCGCCGCCGACATCGATGCAGGCGCCGGTGGTGTAGCCGGACAGGGGGGACAGCAGCGAGACGATCGGGAAGGCGACCTCCTCGGCGGTGCCGAGCCGTCCGAGGACGATGCCCCGGTCGGCCGCGAGCCGGCCGGTCCACTCGGCGTAGTCGAGGTCGCTGCCGGAGGACTCGTAGCGCCGGGTCCACTGGCCCGTGTCGACGAGGCCGAGCAGCACGGAGTTGACGCGGATGCCGTCGGCGCCGAGGGAGTGGCTGAGCGTCTGAGTGAGGTTCAGCAGTCCGGCCCGAGCCGCGGAGGTGATCGCCAGCTTCGCCTCGGGCTGGCGGGCGAGGATCGCGTTGACCGCCACGACCGAGGCGATCTCGGAGGCCGCGAGGTGCTTGGCCGCTGCCCGGACGATGTTGAGCACGCCGAATAGCTTCAGCTCGAACTCCTCGCGAATCTGGTCGTCGGTGGTCTCGTCGATCGTCGCCATGAGCGAGCGGCCGGCATTGCAGACGACACCGTCGATGCCGCCGAAGGCCTGGGTGGCGGAGTCGACGAAGGAGGCCATCGCGGCCGCGTCGGTGACATCCGCGGAGACGGCGTGGATCCTGCCCGGCGACTCGATCTCGGCCTGTGCGGCGCGCAGGGTCGCGTCGAGGCGCTCGGCATCGCGCGCGCAGGCAGCGACGTTCGCGCCCTCGGCGAGCAGCATCCGGGCGGTGGCCAGTCCGACGCCGGAGCTGGCACCGGTCACCAGGACGGTGCGGTCGCGCAGTCGCAGGTCCATCGCATTCCCTTTCGGTCGAAGATCGAGGTCAGTGCATGACGAAGCCACCGTCGACGACGAGCGTCTGACCGGTGACGTAGCGGGCATCGTCGGACAGCAGGAAGGCCACGGCCCCGGACATGTCCTCCGGGGTCTGGTCGCGGTCGAGCGCGCGACCCGTGCGGTACAGGTCGTAGCGCTCGTCCGGGACGGTCTCGGTCGCCTCGACGCGGGTCAGCCCGGGAGCCACCGCGTTGACGCGCACCTCGTCGGGACCGGCATCGCGGGCCATCGCCCGGGTCATGGAGATGATCGCTCCCTTGGAGGCGATGTAGTGCGCGAGGCGCGGGGAGCCGTAGAGCGCGGCATCCGAGGCGAGGTTGACGATCGCTCCACGGTGCTGGGCGATCTGAGGGTAGAGGGCGCGGGACACCAGCCAGGTGCCGCGGACGTTCACGTCGAGGACGCGGCTGAAGGCGTCCTCGGGGATCTCGTGGAAGGGCAGGCCGCCGACGCCGTCGGCGAGGGCGGCGTTGTTGACCAGGCCGTGCGCACCGCCGAGGGCCCGGGCGGCCTCGCCGAGCGCGGCGACCGAGTCCGCATCGGCGACATCGGTGTCGACCCGGTGCGCCTCGATGCCGAGGCCGGTCAGCTGCGCGAGTCCCTGTTCGGCGACCTCGCTGCGCAGCTCGGCCACCACGATGCGGGCGCCGTCGCGTCCGAGGCGTTCGGCGATCGCCAGGCCGAGGCCGCGCCCGGCGCCGGTGACCACGTACAGCGGAGCCTCGCTCATCGGCTCGTCCTCTCGACGGCGGGCAGACCCGACAGGAAGGTCAGCAGCTCGGCGGCGACCTCGGCGGCGCGCTCCTGCGAGGCGGCATGGCCGGCCCCGGTGATCTCGGCGTACCGCGCCCCGGCGATCTCGCGGGCGAGCAGCCGCGACTCGTCGACGCCCGTCACCCGATCCTCGTCGCCGACCACGACGAGCGTGGGCACGCGGAGGGTCGGCAGCAGCGGTCCGGTGTCGCTCTGGGCCATCATCTCGGCGGCGCCCCGGTAGCCGGGCAGGCGGACGCGTCCCATGTGGTCGGCGACCTCGGCCGCGATCGCCGGGTCGGCGCCGTCGGCGAGCAGCCGGGGGGCACGACGCGCGGCGAAAGCGGGTCCCCCGAGCTCGATCAGCTCGTCGACCCGTGCTCGCATCCCGGCGGCCTTCTCCTCGGCGGTCCCGGAACCCCGGGTGCTGTCGATGAGGGCGAGGGAGGCGACCCGCTCGGGGGCGCGTGCCGCGACGTGGGTCGCGATCACCCCGCCCCAGGAGACGCCGACGAGGTGCGCGGTCTCGGCACCCAGTCGATCGAGGAGCCGTAGGACGGTCTCGACATAGGCGCCGGGGGAGTCCGTCCCGAGGACATCGTCCACGGGGTCGGGGGATGCGCCGTATCCCGGTGCGTCCCAGGCCACGGCCGTCCAGCCGGCTTGGGAAAGCAGCTCGCCCATCGCGGAGAATGCGTCGGCGCGGCCGCCGATGCCGTGCAGGAGGAGGATCGGGGTCGGCTGCGGCGAGGAGCCCGGGGAGGGGGTCCAGGTGCGCACGGCGACATCGGCGGGCTGAGGGGCGGTCATAGCACCGTCTCCTTGCGTCCCGCGAGGTCGCGGATCGCCCGGAGCACACTGAGCGGGACGAGGCCCGAGGTCGCCGGGTTCTCCGGCGATGGCTGGTTCGCGATCCGGAAGCGATAGGTGCCCGTGGTCGACTCGACGGTGATGTCGTGGGTCGTCACGGTGCACTCGGGATCGGCGAAGACCGCGGCCTCCACGAGTGCGGGGGATCCGGCGGCGGCTGCCACGGCCATCGCCACATTCGCCGAGGCCGGGAAGGCGCCGGCGATGTGCTGGGGGCTGCCGCGCAGCACCTCGACGCGACCGGCGGCCTCCAGCAGCTCGGTGCGCTGAGCCTCGGACATCCAGTCCTGGATCAGGGTGCGAGGGCGCTTGGTGGTCTCGATCGAGGCGTGCTGCAGGGTGCCGGCGTCCGCGACGGCGCGGAGCACGTCGAGTCCGCCGATCGCGCCGGTCGAGAGGTAGAGGCGTCCGGGCCCGGCCGCGAGCCGATCGTGGAGATCGTCATCGCCGAGGGCGCCGATGGAGAGCACGAGCAGGTCGACGCCCGCTGCGACGATCGAGGGTCCGAGGGCCGCCACCGCCGGCTGCCCGGCGGCCTCGACGACCAGATCGGCCTCATCGAGCCAGGTGTCACCCTCGATCGCCTCGCCATCGGGCCGGGTCGCCCCGGTGCGGTCGACCACGGCGGTCAACCGGGCGCCGTGGATCCGTCCGGACGCGAGGGCCTCCCGGACCGGACCGCCGATGGCCCCCTTGCCCAGCACGACCACCCGCAAGGACCCTCCCTGGACCGAGATGTGCTCCGAGTTCGTCAACCGATCTGGTCGTTGGTTGACGCTTCGGGAGCAAATCTCGGTCCAGGCCGTGGTGCGCTCGCTCATGTCTGCTCGCACTCAGGCCGTCGTCGAGAGGCGGGTGAGGTGGCCCGAGTCGGGGATGCCGGCCATGTGCCGGCGGATCTTCTCGGTGGGCGGGCCCGCGGTGCCCCACTGGTCCGAGAGCTCCGGGGTCCGCTTCCAGACCCGGCAGAGCCAGCTGTCCTCGTCGATCTGCGCGACCTCGGAGGTGTACTCGCACACCAGCCCGGCCGGATCGGTGAAGTACGAGAAGGTGTTGTCGCCCGGGCCGTGGCGGCCCGGTCCCCACTCGGGGCTGACCCCGGTCTGCTTGAGCTTGCCGATGCCGCGCATGAAGTGGTCGACCGTGGGCATCTCATAGGCGACGTGGTTGACCGACGTCCACGGGGCCTGGTTGAAGGCGATGACGTGGTGGTCGCTATTGCAGCGGAGGAAGGCCATCTGGTGCTCGGACCAGTCTGAGATCCGCATGCCCAGCACCTCGGTGTAGAAGGCGCAGGCGGCGTCGATGTCGACGGTGTTGAGCACGACGTGGGCGATCTTGCGGGGGATCGCCTCGCGGCCGTTGGCGTCCTGGGCGGTCACCGCGTAGCGGTCCGCGCTGAGCTCGATCAGCCGGCCCTCGGGGTCGACGAACTGCACGCCGTAGCCGCCGGCGGCGTCGTCGAGCGGCCCGGGCTCGTGGATGATCGGCACGCCGAGGGTCTCCAGCGCGCGGGCCGCGTCGTCGACCTCCCGGCGGGTGGCGACGGCGAACACGATGCGGCCGAGGGCGTTCTCCTCATGGTGGCCGAGGTGCAGGATGTGGTGCTCCTCGCCGGTGCCGCGCAGCCAGGCAGCGTCATCGCCCTGGTCGACGGCGCTGAGACCCCACGAGCCGGTGTAGAAGTCGATCGCCGCCCGGGGATCGGGCACGAGCAGCGAGACCGAGCGCAGCGAGCGCACGGTGGCGACGGGAGGTCCGGGGTTGACGATCACTGAATCGGTCACGGTGGGCTCCAAAGGGGTGGAAGGATCAGGAGACGTCGAGGGTGAGCTCGGGGGTGAGCGCACGCGAGACGCAGACGAACATCGTCTGCTGCGCGCTCTTCTCGTCCTCGGTGAGCAGGAAGTCGCGATGGTCGACGGTGCCGGCGATCACGCCGGTCTCGCAGGTGCCGCAGATGCCCTCCGTACATGAGCTCGGCATCGGGACCCCGGCGGCCTCCAGCGCGGCGAGAGCGGTGGTGTCGACCGGCACGTGGATGCGGCGGCCGGAACCGGCGCAGACGATGTCGAAGGGCTGGTCCCCGCCCTCGGGCGGGGCGATGGGCTCGGGCGCCTTGAAGCGCTCGAGGCGCAGGCGGCCCGGGTCGGCCAACTGCTCCTCGACGGCGGCGAGCAGCGGCTCGGGGCCGCAGACATAGACGAGGGTGCGGTCGTCGACATCGGCGAGGGTCGCCGCCAGATCGGGCGGGCCTCCGGCCTCGTCGTCGGCATGCAGCTCCACCTTGCCGGCCCCGATCCGGTCCAGCTCGGGGAGGAAGGCCATGGTGGTGACCCAGCGACCGGCGTAGAGCATGCGCCAGTCGGCGCCACGGTTCTCCAGTTCGCGGGCCATCGCGAGGATCGGGGTGATGCCGATGCCGCCCGCGATGAGCAGATAGCGCTCGGCGTCCTCGAGGCCGAAGTTGTTGCGGGGCCCGTCGACGGTGATCAGATCGCCGACGCGCAGCTCGGTGTGCACATAGGCGCTGCCGCCGCGTGAGCTCGGCTCCCGCAGGACCGCGACGGTCCAGCCGTCGCGGTCCTGCGGATCGGAGCAGAGAGAGAACTCCCGGACGAGACCCCCGGGGAGATGCAGCGCGAGGTGAGCGCCGGGCTGCCAGGAGGGCAGTTCCTCTCCTGACGGGTCGCAGAGCCGGACGCTCAGGACGCCGTCGGCCTCCCAGCGCATCTGGCCGACGCGCAGCTCGCGTGAATCATTCCTGGTGTCCATCGCAGGTGTGCCTCCCTGTGGTGGTGAATCGGGCTGAGCCGAGGTTCAGTCGCGCGTGACGCCGTACATCTCCGACGTCTTGGGGTAGGTCGGCAGCTGGGGCTTCTGGGTGCCGATGATGACGCAGAAGAGCGCATCCTCGGTGCCCGGATTGCGCAGGCTGCGCGGCACGCCGGCCGGCACGACGATGAGGTCGCGGTAGCCGAGCACGCGGGTGGCGGTCTTGGTGCCGTCCTCGACATCGTGGACGGTGACCTCGACCTCGCCCTCGAGGACGAAGAAGGCCTCCTCGACGTCATTGTGCGTGTGCTCGGGGCCGACCGCGCCGGAGGGGAGCCGCATATTGGAGAAGGTGAAGCCCTTCGAGGGGATGATGTTGTCATCGCCCTCGTGGTTGCCCGTCGCGCCGGAGCCGACGTAGCGGATCTGGGCGCGGCGGAAGCGATCGCCGCCCTTCTGGGCCTGGAAGCCGAGCGTGTCCCAGTCCTCGTTGCGGGTCTCACGCGAGGCAATGCAGGAATCGATCAGCTGCTCGAGCTCGGGGTTGGCGTCGACATTCGCATCGGTGGTGGTCATCGGGTGACTCCTTCAAGCTGTTGTTTCAGAGCTAAGATATTTAGTACTATGAGGCGTGTCACGCTGCGCGTCAAGGCGTGATCGCTGAGAAAAGCGATATCCGAGCACGCGTGAGACGCCGATCGGCCCAGCTTCCCAGGGTTCACCGGTCGTTCAAAAATATCTTTGCCCTAAGGAGATTTTCATGACTCTATCCACGGTTGACGGCATCGGTCCGGTCACCGGGTGGTCCGATGAGATCCTCGTGGCCGGCCGGTGGCGCCGTGGCGGCGGCGACCTCATCGAGACGCGCGACCCCGCCACGGGGGATGTCGTGCACGCCTTCCACGGCGCGGCACTCGACGATGTCGAGGAGGCGGTCGCCGGCGGCCACGCGGCGGCGCGGGCGAGCGGCTGGCGCGATCTGCTGCCCCATGAGCGGGCCCGCGTGCTGTACCGGATCGGCGATCTCATCGAGGAGCGCGTCGATGAGATCGCCCGCGTCCAGACCGCGGACACCGGCAAGACGCTCGGGGAGACCCGCGCCCTCGCGGTGAGCGCGGCCGGCACCTTCCGCTATATGGCCGCGGCCCTGGAGACCATGGAGGAGTCGGTCACTCCGCAGCGCGGCGGCAGTCTCACGATGACGGTGCACGAGCCCTATGGGGTCGTCGCGGCGATCACCCCCTGGAACTCACCGATCGCCTCGGACGCGCAGAAGGTCGCTCCGGCACTGGCTGCGGGCAATGCGGTGGTGCTGAAGCCGCCGGTCTGGGCACCGCTCGTGTCCCTGCTGCTCGGCCGCATCTGCGAGGAGGCGGGTCTCCCGCCGGGTCTGTTGTCGGTGCTCCCCGGCTCGGGGCGCATCATCGGCAATGCCCTCGTCGCGCATCCGGGCGTCGGCAAGATCTCCTTCACCGGCGGCACCACGACCGGCCGCAGCATCGGGCGGGTCGCCGCCGAGAAGGTCATGCCCGTGACGCTCGAGCTCGGTGGGAAGTCCCCGACGATCGTCTTCCCCGATGCCGATCTCGACCAGGCCGTCGCCGGGGTCGCCTATGGGATCTTCTCCTCCAGCGGTCAGAGCTGCATCGCCGGCTCGCGGGTATTCGTCCACGCCGAGGTCTACGACGAGTTCGTGGGCCGCCTGGTGGAGCGTGCCGAGTCGCTGCGGGTCGGCCCGGGCACCGATCCGGCGACCGATATCGCGCCGATGGTCCATCACGACCATCGCGATCAGGTGGCGCAGATGGTGCGGCAGGCGGTCGATGAAGGGGCGCAGGTGCTCACCGGAGCCCGCGTGCCCGAGGACGAGGCGCTGTCCGCCGGCGCCTACTATCTGCCCACGATCCTTGCCGGGGTCCGCAATGAGGACGCCATCTGCCGCGAGGAGATCTTCGGCCCCGTCGCCGTGGTGCTGCCCTTCGAGGACGAGGGCGAGCTCATCGCCCAGGCCAATGACAACGACTTCGGCCTCGCCTGTGGGATCTGGACCGCCGACTACCGGCGCGCCTGGCGTGTCGCGCGGGCCGTCGAGGCGGGGACGGTCTGGATCAACACCTACAAGCAGTTCAGCATCTCGACGCCGTTCTCCGGGCACAAGGAGAGCGGCCTGGGCACGGAGAAGGGTCGCGACGGCATCGCCCAGTACATGCGCCAGAAGAGCCTGTACTGGGATCTCACCGGCGAGCCCATCCCCTGGGGCCGCCACTGAGAGCCTCAACGGGTTCGGTCAGCCGGCGTCGAGGTCGGGCTCGTCGCGGCGGCGCTCGGCCATCTCCAGGGAGACCTCCAGCCGGGAGAGCAGCTGCGCGAGCTGCTGCTGCTCGGTGCGGCTCAATCCGGCCAGCAGTGCGTTCTGCTCGGCGAAATGCCGTTGCAGGACGGTGTCGATGAGGTCCTTGCCCTCGGCGGTCAGCTGGATGTAGACGATCCGCCGGTCGTGCGGCTCCTTCGTCCGTTCGACCAGCCCGGCCCCGACGAGGCGGTCGATGCGCTGCGTGATGCCCCCGCTGCTGACCAGGCCGATCTCGGCGAGCTGTCCGGCGGTGCGCCGGTAGTCCGGTCCGCTGCGGCGCAAGGACGCCAGCACGTCGAAGGACGCGGTGGTGAGGTTGAACTCGGCGAGGATCTCGCTGACGAGCGCTTGGTAACGGAGGTCGCAGCGGTGCAGGCGCCCGAGCACACCGATGCTGCTCACGTCCAGGTCGGGGATCTCCCGGCTCCATTGGTCGATGATGAGGTCGACCAGGTCCGATGATCGCCTGGGGCGCGATGTCGCCATTGCTGAAATCTCCTCAGCGGTAAGGTGTCGCACCGTAGTGGGGTGCGACCTGACAGTATCTCGCGGGAGGGTCACGTCTGTGGTTTGCCTACCCTCACAAAAGATACTCGATCCGATGGTAGTCATCCCTCACTTGATGTCGTGCAGGTAAAAAAAGTCTCTTAGAGCTTGACCTCTTAGGTAAAAGATGTCCACACTGGTGCGACATCAGCGACGTGATCGGGGACACACCCCGGTCCACCCCCCCCAGGAGTTCACGGATGCGCACACGCTGGAAGATCGCGGCCCTCGCCGCCACCACGCCCTTGCTACTCACCGCCTGCGGCGGCGACGGAGGTGGCGACGGAGGCAGTGGCGGCGACGAGCTCACCGAGGTCACTGTCGGCGTGCTCCCGCTCGCCGACTACGCGCCGGTCTACTGGGCACAGGATCACGGTCAGTACGAGGAGCAGGGCCTGAAGGTGACCTTCGAGCCGCTGCAGGGGGGCCCGGTCGGCATCCAGCAGGTCGTGGCGGGGGAGCTCGACTTCGCCTTCTCCAATGCCATCAGCTCCACCGTGGCCAGCGCCCAGGGTGCCCCGGTGCAGACCATCGCCCTCGTGAGCGGCCTCGGCGAGGACGAGCTCGGGGTCTTCGTCAATCCCGACTCGCCGATCGAGGAGCTCGCGGATCTGGACGGCGCGACCGTCGGCATCAACACCACCAACAACATCGGCGACGTGACCTTCGCTCGCCATGCCCGCGACGAAGGGGTCGACGCCGAGCCCGAATGGGTCGAGGTGCCCTTCCCCGAGATGATCGCTGGCGTGCAGAACGGATCGATCGAGGCCGGCTACCTGCCCGAGCCCTTCGCCACCTCCGCGCGCCAGGCCGGCCTGCGTCAGGTCGCGAACCTCGTCCAGGGGGAGACGGTCGGTCTGCCGGTCTCGACCTTCGTCACCAGCACCCAGTTCGCCAACTCCGATGCGGACACGGTCGAGCGCTTCGCCAAGGCACTGAACGCCGCCCGCGACGACATGGAGGGCAAGGACGACGAGTTCCGCTCCTGGTGGCCCGAGGCCACCGACGCCGATCCCGATGCGACGGCCGAGATGCATCTGCCCGTGCTCGACGTGCAGCTCAGCGTCGAGGGCATGCAGGACATCGCCGACTTCATGGCCGAGCTGGGAATCATCGAAGAAGGCTACGACGCGTCCGAGTTCACCGTCGTCAACGAGGACTGACGTCCACCGGGCCGGGGGGGGGGGGGGGGGGGGGGGGGGGGG
>JAEZEJ010000071.1 GCA_023417775.1 Actinomycetes bacterium
CCCCCCCCCCCGGGGGCGCCCCCCGCCCGCCGGGCGGGCCCACGGATCTGGAGCGTCACCGTCAGACACCCATCGTGGCGCGGGGGTACTGCGCATTCACATCGGTCATGACATTGACCAGATAGGGCACGCCGGAGGCGAAGGCACGGTCGATCGCCGGGCCGATCTCGCGCGGGTCGGTGACCATCTCGCCCCCGCCTCCCAACGCCGTCACGACCTGGTCGTAGCGGGTCGCGGGGGCCAGATCGGCGGCGACGTCGTAGCCGTAGAGCATCTGCATGGGTGCCTTCTCCAGGCCCCAGGCGGAGTTGTTGCCGACGATCATCACGACCGGGAGGTTGTGCCGCACGAGGGTGTCGACGTCGATGAGCGACATACCCGCGGCGCCGTCACCCAGCAGCAGCACGATCTGACTGCTCGGGCGGGCGATCCGCGCCGCCATCGCCGCGCCGAGCCCCGCACCGAGGCAGCCATAGGGGCCAGGATCGAGCCAGCCGCCGGGACGGCGCGGCTCGACGAATTTGCCGGCGAAGGACACGAAGTCGCCGCCATCGCCGATGACGACGGCGTCATCGGCCAGGCGGGGGAGCAGCTCACCGTAGATGCGGGCGGGGTGGATCGGGTCGGCCTCGGCGCCCAGCAGGGCGCTGTCACGCTCGACCGCGGCCGCCACCGACTGCCGCAGCCGATCGGTCCAGGAGCTCCAGTCTGGCCGGCCCGGCTGTGACCGGAGCGTCTCGAGCAGCGTGTCGAACACGGTGGTCAGATCGCCCGCGGCGGATGCTCCGAGCTCGGCGTGGGTGGAGACCTGGCCGGGGGAGTCGGCCAGGTGCACGGTCGTGGCCGCCGGAGCTCCGTCCTTGCCCCCGAAGCGACCGAATCCGAGCCGGAAGTCCAGGGGAGTGCCGGCGACGATCGCGAGATCACAGGTGCCGAGGGCCTGCGATCTCGCCTTGGTGACCAGCAGCGGATGCCCTCCCGGGACAATGCCGCGGCCCATGCCGTTGGCGATCACGGGGATGCCCGAGTCCTCGACGAATCGCCGCGCGGCCTCGTCGGCGTGGTCGGACCAGACATCGGAGCCGAGGACGAGCACGGGGCGTTCGGCGCGGGCGAGCAACGTCGCGACCCGGGTGATGTCGTCCGGGTCGGGCCCGATGACGTTCCCCGCACCGCTCGTCGCGTGCTCGACCGGTCCATGGGCGAAGAAGACGTCCATGGGCACGTCCACGAAGGTCGGGCCGCGATGCGAGGAGCGCGCCGCGACGAAGGCCTCGTCGATGGCGGGCGCGATCTCGGCCACCGAGCCGGCCGTACGGGCGGACTTGGTGACGGACTCGAGGATCGGTGGATGGTCGAGCTCCTGCAAGGTGCCGCTGCCCCAGGTGGCGGCGGGTGCGCGGCCGCCGACGACCACCAGGGGTGCACCGGCGAAGTGCGCCTGGGCGATGGGACTGACGCCGTTGGTGACCCCCGGGCCGGCCGTCAGTACCGCGAGGCCGGGGGTGCGGGTCAGCTTGCCGATCGCCTCGGCGGCGAACACGGCCGAGGGCTCGTGCCGGACGTCGATGATCGGCATCGGATCGTCGGTCGTCACGGCGGCGTCGTACATCGGGAAGACGTGGGCACCCGAGAGGGTGAACATCGTGGTCACGCCGTGGCCGCGTGCCACATCGAGGGCGTGGTGGCCGCCGTGGGGGCCGGAGGGCTCCGGCATCTCCTGATCCGTCATGCCGCCACCGCCTCGGCCGAGAGGTGTTCCCGATATGTCGAGGGGAGCCGCCTCCGGTCGACGAGTGGGGAGCAGATCTCGGTCCTCGGTGCGCTGTGCTCGCTCATGTGACGTAGGTTACTGGCCGGTTGGGCGCAGTAGGCTGGCGACGTGCCGACGCTGGAGGACATCGCCGACTCGCAGAGCTCGCTCTCCGCCGCGGAGACCGCGCGGCTGCAGGCCCTCGTGGCGCGCTGGCAGATGATCGCCGACCTCGCCTTCTGCGACCTGGTGCTCTGGGTCGCCGATGTGGAGGGCAAAGGCTGGTGGGCGGCGGCGCAGATTCGTCCGGCCACGGGCCCCACCACGCTCCTGGAGGACATCGTCGGGTCCTTCGTGCCGCGCGAGGCGCCGCCCGCGGAGGAGCAGCTGCCCGATGGCGTCATGGTGCGGATCGAGACCATCCCGGTGCGCTACGACGGGCGGACCATCGCGCTGCTCGGCCAGCGCCGGTATCGCGAGACCCACCGCTTCCCCGGCGCCCTCGAACAGTCCTATGCCCAGATCAGCGACGTGCTCCTGCAGATGGTCCGTGAGGGCCGTTTCCCGGTGCCGGGGGCGGAGGAGCTCGCCGACACGCTGCGCGTGGGCGATGGCCTCATCCGCGCCGATGCCTCCGGTCGGGTCGGCTTCGTCAGTCCCAATGCGATGTCGGCCTATCGCCGACTCGGGCTGCGCAGCGACCTGGTGGGCGCCGATCTCGTCGCGGTCACCAGCGGGCTGCTGCAGCACCGCCCGACGGATCGCGGCTTCGCCGCGCTGTTCGGGGATGCGGAGTCGGTGGCCGATGTGGAGGGCGTGGATGCCTCGCTGCGGATGCAGATCGTGCCGCTCATCTGCGGCGGGAGACGCGAGGGCTATCTGGTCCTCCTGCGCGATGTGACCGAGCTGCGCCTGCGCGAACGGGAGCTGGTCTCCAAGGAGGCCACCATCCGTGAGATCCATCATCGGGTCAAGAACAATCTGCAGACCGTCGCGGCGCTGCTGCGGTTGCAGAGCCGCCGGGTCGTCGCCGACGAGGCGAAGGACGCCTTGCGGGAGGCCGAACGCCGGGTCGGCTCCATCGCCCTGGTGCACGAGACGCTGAGTCAGTCCTTCGACGAGCTGGTGCCCTTCGACGATGTCGCGGACACGCTGTTGCGGACCATCCCGGAGTTCGCCGATCAGGTCGAGGTCCGTGCCGAGCGGATCGGGAGCTTCGGTCTGGTGCCCGGCGATGTGGCCACATCGCTCGCGATGGTGCTCTCGGAGCTGCTGCAGAATGCCGTCGAGCACGCGTTCACCGAGGCGGAGGGAAGCGTGACGGTCGCGGCCAATCGGATCCGCGGACGCCTGCGGCTGCGGGTGAGCGATGACGGACGCGGCTTCGCCGATGACTTCGATGCGGGCGCCAGCCTGGGCCTGTCGATCGCGAGCACCCTGGTCGAGAGCGAGCTGGGCGGATCACTGGCCTTCGAGCGCTCGCCCCTGGGTGGGGCGATGGTCACGATCAACGTCGATCTGGCCTGATCCGCGTCATCGCGGGCCGCGGTGACCTCCACCACAGAAGAACCCCGGTGCCCATCAGGGCCCCGGGGTTCGACATGCTAGCGTGAGATCACGCAGTACGGATCCTGGCTCGTGCGTTACGGCGCTTCAGTGCACGGCGCTCGTCTTCGCTCATGCCTCCCCACACTCCGTGGTCTTGACCGCTGTCGAGTGCCCACTGCAGGCACAGCTCGCGGACGTCACAACGGCGGCAGACCACCTTGGCTTCTTCGATCTGCATGATCGCGGGGCCGGTGGTTCCGATGGGGAAGAAGAGCTCGGGATCCTCGTCGAGGCAGGCGGAACGGTGGCGCCAGTCCATGAGGACGCTCCTTCCCAAATTGGCAGCTGTCTGGATGAGAATGAGGCAGGCTCGCAGCATCGAACCCGGCGGCATTCGAGGTCTACTCTCGCAAGGTTTCGAATACATGACAAGAGTGATACGCCTGTGACAGGTGTCGGTTATCTCACACGTGTTGCGGTGGCTCGCGGGCGGGTCCCGTTGTAAGTCCGTCGCGCCGGGTTCGCCGCCGGTCCCCGACTTCCGCACACGGCCTAAGCTGATCGCGTGTCCGTCCCCGCTGAGACCACCGGCCCCCGGCTGCTCCTCGTCGCCGGGGGGATCGCGCTCCTTCAGGCCGCGGCGTTGCTCGCGCTGGCGGTCCTGGACCTCACCCATCTGGTCGCGGACCGTGCCAGCCTCGGCGTCGGCATCGCGGTGATGCTGCTCGTATTCGGCGGCGGTCTGGCGATCGCCGCGGTCGCGGTGATGCGCGGCCGGCACGGCGGGAGAGGGCCGGTCCTCGTGGCGCAGCTCATCTCCCTCGGACTGGCGTGGAATCTGCGCGATGCCGGCGAGGATGTCGTCCGTGGCGTGTCGCCGGTGCTGGCCCTCGCCGCGCTGATCGTCCTGGGATGCCTGTTCTCCGGGCCGGGCCGGAGGGCGATGAGCCGCGACGAGCCGGCCTGAACCCGTGTGAGAGACTGTCCGAGGCACACCCAGCCCTTTGCGGACCTCCCGCTTCTCGGCCGCCTGACCGGTGACCTCTCCACGTTCCCGCCTCGTGTTAGAAGGACGCCCCCATGGTTGCCTACGACCTCTCAGCCTCCCCGGATATCGACATGACCCTTCCCGACGAGACCGATCCGGTCTTCGCCCTTCATCGCCAAGGCAAGATGGCGATCGACTCCACCGTCCAGCTGCGTGACGCCGATGATCTCTCGCTGGCGTACACGCCGGGCGTCGCCCGCGTCTGCGAGGCGATCGCCGCGGATCCGGAGCTGGCACATGAGTACACCTGGGTCTCCAATACGGTGGCCGTGGTCACCGACGGGACCGCCGTGCTGGGCCTCGGCGATATCGGCGCCCCGGCCTCGATGCCGGTCATGGAGGGCAAGGCGGTGCTGTTCAAGCAGTTCGGCGGCGTCGATGCGATCCCGATCGCCCTGGACACGACCGATGTCGACGAGATCGTCGATACCGTGGCCCGGCTCGCTCCGTCCTTCGGCGGCATCAACCTCGAGGACATCTCCGCGCCGCGCTGTTTCGAGGTCGAGCGCCGGCTCATCGAGCGGCTCGACATCCCGGTCTTCCACGACGACCAGCACGGGACGGCCGTGGTGACGCTCGCCGCGCTCATCAACGCGGCGCGGCTGACCGATCGCGAGCTCGACGAGCTGAAGGTGGTCATCTCCGGTGCGGGAGCCGCGGGTGTCGCGATCGCCAAGATCCTGCGCGCCGCCGGCGTCCGCAAGATCAGCGTGGTCGATCGTTCCGGTGTGCTCGTCCCCGAGCGCGAGGACCTCACGGAGATCAAGCGCTGGCTCGCGGACTTCTGCGCACCGTGGGCGTCTCCGGGCTCGATCGACGACGCGCTGGTGGACGCGGACGTCTTCGTCGGCGTCTCCGGCGGCACCGTGCCCGAGGAGGCCGTGGCGCAGATGGCGCCCAATGCGATCGTCTTCGCGATGGCCAATCCGCATCCGGAGGTCCACCCGGATGTGGCGCGCCGGCACGCCCGCGTGGTGGCCACGGGGCGATCGGACTTCCCCAATCAGATCAACAATGTGCTCGTCTTCCCCGGGATCTTCCGCGGGGCCCTGGACGTGCGCGCCACGGAGATCTCCGAGAGCATGAAGCTCGCGGCGGCGACGGCGCTGGCCGATCTCGTCGGTGAGGATCTGCGCGAGGACTACGTCATCCCGTCGCCCTTCGACCCGCGGGTGGCGCAGGTCGTCGCGCGGGCCGTGACCGACACGGCACGTCGCGACGGTCTCGCTCGCCGCCCGTACTGACCCGTCGACCGATCAGGAGAAGCATGTTCGCCGTCTACGCCGGATCCATCAACCCCGACAACCCGCTCGATGGTCTCGTGATCGGTGATCGTCCCGATCCCGAGGTTCCCGACGGCTGGACGACCGTGACCGTCAAAGCCGCCTCGATCAACCACCACGATGTGTGGAGCCTGCGAGGCGTGGGCCTGCGCGAGGAGTCCCTGCCGATGATCCTCGGCTGCGACGCCGCGGGCTTCGATGAGGACGGCAACGAGGTCATCGTGCACGCGGTCATCTCCGATCCATCGTGGCGCGATGATGAGACCCTTGACCCGCGGCGGTCGCTGCTGTCCGAGAAGTACCAGGGGACCTTCGCCGAGCGGGTGGCCGTGCCGCGGCGCAATGTCGTGCCGAAGCCGGCCGGTCTGTCGATGGCCGAGGCCGCGTGCCTGCCGACCGCCTGGCTGACCGCCTATCGGATGCTGTTCACGCAGTCGGACCTGCGCCCCGGAGATGCGGTGCTGGTCCAGGGCGCGGGCGGTGGGGTGGCGACCGCGGCCATCGCCCTCGGCCGTGCCGCCGGATTCCGGGTCTTCGCCACGAGCCGCGATGCCGACAAGCGTGAGCGTGCGATCGAGCTCGGTGCCCATGAGGCCTTCGAGTCGGGCGCTCGTCTGCCGCGGAAGGTGGACGCCGTCATCGAGACGGTCGGTGCCGCGACCTGGTCGCATTCCATCAAGTCGATGCGCCCCGGCGGCACGATCGTCATCGCCGGCGCCACCTCGGGTGATGCCCCCAAGGCGGCCGAGCTCACGAGGATCTTCTTCCAGCAGATGCGTGTCCACGGCTCCACGATGGGCACGCGCGACGAGCTCGCGCGGCTCGCGGAGTTCCTCGATGTCACGGGCGTTCGTCCCGTCATCGAGGCGGAGATCGCGATGGAGGACGCCGCTCAGGGCCTGCAGAAGGTGATCGACGGCGATCTCTTCGGCAAGATCGTCCTCACCCGCTGACGAGGCGCGCTGATATCGGCCCCGGCTCCTGATTCGCGCGCGCGATCGCGTCCCTGGCTGGGATTCCGGGTAGGCGTGAGTCACGCACCTGTCCGGACCGCCGAGAGGTGTGCAGCGCACCGTTGCGGCCGATGAGGGGCGTCTAAGGCGCCGCCGCGGGCGGGCTCAGCCGAGGGCGGCGCGGACGCAGGCAGCCGCGAGGGCCGGAAGCTTCTCGGCGTCGACGAGTTTCGACAGACGGTCGGGGTCATCGGGCAGCCCGGACTCGCGGGCGCCCTCCAGCACCTTCTGGTCCATCGACGGCACCAGCTCGGGCCAGACCCCTTGGGCCTCGCGGCAGAAGATCGCCGCGCCGGTCGGCCCGATGCCCGGGAACTCCTGAAGACGCCGCCCGATGTCCTCGGCGCCGGCCGAGGCCTCCCGCAGCCGGCGGAGGTCTCCGCGATAGCGCTCCAGCAGCAGCTGTGCGCCGTCGCCGAGCTGTGTGGTCGTGCGCTCGTCATAGCGGCGGTAGTGGCCGCGGCCGAGGGCGTCGACGCGTTGCTGCCAGCTCGCCTCGGACATCCGGCGCGGTGTCCGGAGCCCCGCCTTGCTGAGCTCCCGCGCGGCCGCGACGGCGATCTCGCTGCCGATACGCGCCGAGAGCAGGGTCGAGAGGACGAGCAGCCGGTACAGGGGCGAGGGCTTGTCGCGCAGGGTGATGCCGGCCTGCGCGGCGAAGGTCCGACCGTCGCGCTCGATGAGGGAGCGCGCGATCTCGCGGTGCGTGCTCATGGGTCGACCCTACGCCGGGTCTGACGACTTTTGCCGGGTTCTAGCCCTCCCAGCCGCGTGGAAAGGGCCAGAACCCGGCAAAAGTCGGGCCCTCACCGGTCACTCGTCCTCGTCGTCGAGACGCGCCAGCCAGGTGGCCAGACGCTCGACGGGCACCTCGAACTCGGGGTTGAGGTCGACGAAGGTCGAGAACTGCTCGGCGAGCCACGCCAGGGAGACCTGCTCGTCTCCCCGGCGCGACGCCAGCTCCTCGATACCGCGATCGGTGAAGTACATGGCTCAGGCGAAGGCGTGATCCATGAGATCGCGCGCCTCGGTGACATGCACGGCATGCGAACCGACCGCCGTGGTGCTCGACTCCGGCCGCGACACGACCGTGAACGGCAGGTCCAGCAGATCGCGCAGGTGCAGCGCGTAGTACGGCCACGGGCCCTGGTTCTCCGGCTCGTCCTGCACCCAGCGCACCTCGGTGGCGTTCGGATACGTGGCGATCTCGGCGAGGATCTCGCGCTCGGGCCGCGGGTACAGCTGCTCGAGACGGACGATCGCCGTGCGGGTGTCCTCGCGCTTGGTGCGCTCGTCGAGCAGATCGTAGGCCACCCGGCCCGAGGTGAGGATCACGCGCTCGACCGTCGAGGGATCGGCCACGTCGTCGCCGATCACCGGACGGAACTCGCCGCGGGTGAAGTCCTCGGGCTGGCTGGTGGCCGCCTTGCGCCGCAGCAGCTGCTTGGGCGTGAAGACGATCAGCGGCCGGTGGTCGGCCTCCAGCGCCTGCTTGCGCAGGAGATGGAAGTACGAGGCCGGGGTCGACGGCTGGGCGATGCGCATCTCGTCATTGGCGGCGAGCTGCAGGAAGCGCTCGATGCGACCGGAGGAGTGGTCCGGGCCCTGGCCCTCGTAGCCGTGCGGCAGCAGCAGCACGACGCCGGACTTCTGGCCCCACTTGGTCTCGCCCGAGGAGATGTACTCGTCGATGACCGACTGAGCGCCGTTGACGAAGTCGCCGAACTGCGCCTCCCACATCACCAGCGACTCGGGACGCGCCACCGAGTAGCCGTACTCGAAGCCGAGCGCGGCGTACTCGCTCAGCAGCGAGTCGTAGATGTAGAAGGTGCCCTGGTCCTCGCCGACATGCGACAGCGGGGTCCACTCGGCGGCATTGTGCCGGTCGATGATGACCGCGAAGCGCGATGAGAAGGTGCCGCGCCGCGAGTCCTGGCCGGCCAGGCGGACCGGGCGTCCCTCCAGGAGCAGCGAGCCCATGGCGATGATCTCGCCGGTGCCCCAGTCGATGGGGCCGGCGGTGATCGACTGTGCCCGGCGTTGCAGCTGGGGCATCACCTTCGGGTGGACGGTGAAGTCCTCGGGGGCCGTCGTGTACGCATCCGCGACGGCCTTGAGGACCTCGGGGGAGACCGCGGTGACATAGCCGCTCTCGAAGGGCTTGACCGGGTACTCCGGGATCCGCGTGTAATCGGGGATCTCGGCGCCTTCCTTGACCTTGGCGAAGTTGGACTCCAGACGCTTCTGGTAGTCCGCGAGCGCCTCCTCGGCCTCATCGATAGTGATGTCGCCACGACCGACCAAAGCCTCGGTGTAGAGCTTGCGCACCGACTTCTTGTTCTCGATCGTGTCGTACATCAGCGGCTGCGTGAAGCTCGGGTCGTCGCCCTCGTTGTGGCCCCGGCGGCGGTAGCACACCAGGTCGATGACGACATCCTTGTGGAAGGTCTGGCGGTACTCGTAGGCCAGCTGCGCCACGCGGATGCAGGCCTCGGGGTCGTCGCCGTTGACGTGGAAGACCGGGGCCTGGATCATGCGCGCGACATCGGTCGAGTAGGTCGAGGAGCGCGACGAGGACGGGCTGGTGGTGAAGCCGACCTGGTTGTTGACGATCAGGTGGATGGTGCCACCGGTGCGGTACCCGCGCAGCTGCGACAGGTTGAGCGTCTCGGCCACGACACCCTGGCCGGCGAAGGCCGCATCACCGTGGACGAGCACCGGCAGGACCGGGAACTCCTCACCGCGGTTGAGCCGGTCCTGCTTGGCGCGGGTGATGCCCTCGAGCACCGGATCGACGACCTCGAGGTGCGAGGGATTGGAGGCGACGGAGACCTTGACCTTGTCGCCCTTGGACGAGGTGAACTCGCCCTCGACTCCGAGGTGGTACTTGACATCGCCGGAGCCCTGCACGGTGCGCGGGTCGATATTGCCCTCGAACTCGCGGAAGACCTGCCCCGGGTCCTTGCCGGCGATGTTGACCAGCACGTTCAACCGGCCGCGGTGGGCCATGCCGATGCAGACCTCGGAGAGGCCGTCGGCGGCGGCGCCGGAGGCGATCTCGTCGAGCACCGGGATGGTGGTCTCGCCGCCCTCGAGGCTGAAGCGCTTCTGGCCGACGAACTTGGTCTGCAGGAAGGTCTCGAAGGCCTCGGCCTGGTTGAGCTTCTGCAGGATCCGCAGCTGCTCGCTGCGCGGGGGCTTGACGTGCGGACGCTCCAGACGGTCCTGGAACCACTCGCGCTCGCCCGGGTCCTGGATGTGCATGTACTCCACGCCCATCGTGCGGACATAGGAGTCGCGCAGGATGCCGAGGATCTCGCGCAGCTTCATCAGCGGCTTGCCGGAGGCCTTGCCGAAGGAGCCGGTCGCGAACTCGCGGTCGAGGTCCCAGAGGGTCAAGCCGTGCGAGGCGGTGTCGAGATCGGGATGCGTGCGCATCTTGTACTCGATCGGGTTGGTGTCGGCGATCAGGTGACCGCGCACCCGGAAGGCGTGGATCAGCTCGAGCACGCGGGACTGGCGGTGGAGCTGGTCGTCGTGGCTGATGGCGATGTCCTGCGCCCAGCGGATCGGCTCATAGGGGATGCGCAGAGACCGGAAGACCTCCTCGTAGAAGCCGTCGGCGCCGAGCAGGAGCTGGTGGACCCGCTTGAGGAACTCGCCGGACTGCGCGCCCTGGATGACCCGGTGGTCGTAGGTGGAGGTCAGCGTCATCATCTTGGAGATCGCCATCTGAGCGATGGTGTGCTCCGAGGCGCCCTGGAACTCCGGCGGGTACTCCATCGAGCCGACACCGATGATCGCGCCCTGGCCGGCCATCAGGCGTGGCACCGAGTGATTGGTGCCGATGCCGCCGGGGTTGGTGAGGCTGACCGTGGTGCCCTGGAAGTCGGAGACCTCGAGCTTGCCGTCGCGAGCCTTCTTGACCATCGTCTCGTAGGCGGACCAGAACTGGGCGAAGTCCATGGTCTCGGCGGCCTTGATGCTCGGGACGAGCAGCTGGCGCGTGCCATCGGGCTTGGGCAGGTCGATGGCCAGGCCGAAGTTGATGTGCTCGGGCTTGAGCTGGACCGGCTTGCCCTTGTCATTGTGCTCGAAGCCGATGTTCATCTCCGGCATCGACTTGATCGCCTGCACCACGGCGAAGCCGATGAGATGGGTGAAGGAGACCTTGCCGCCGCGGGCACGGGCGAGGTGATTGTTGATGACGACGCGGTTGTCGAACAGCAGCTTGACCGGCACTGAGCGCACGCTGGTGGCCGTGGGCACGGAGAGGCTCTGATCCATATTGATGGCCGTGCGGGCGGCGGCGCCCTTGAGCACCACCTTCTCCACCTCGCCGGGACCCTGGGGCTCCTGCTGGGCGGCGGGAGCGGCCTTCGGTGTGCCGCTCTTCTTGGCGGGGGTGGCCTTCGGCTCGGTGCTCTTGGCGGCGGGCGGCGTGGCCGCGGTGTCCTTATTCGGGACGCGGGTCTGCGCTCGCTCACCGCTCGCGGTCTTGTCGGCCGGCTGCGTGGTGGGAACGGGAGAGGCCGCCGCCTTCTCCGCCACCGGGTCCGGCTTGGCCGCCGGGGTGGGCGCGGAGGAGCCGTTCTGGCCGGCGCCGTTCTGTTCGGCGGCATAGTTGCCCTGCCGGAAGAAGTCCGCCCACTGGGAGTCGACGGACGAGGGATCCTTGGTGAATCGCTCGTACATCTCCTCGACGAGCCACTCATTGGCTCCGAAGTCGGGGGACTGGGCGTCGGAATTGGACGTTGTGGTGGAGGACTCGGCCACGGCCTGAATCGCCTCTTCCGGAGTGTGCTGAGGAGCGGGTGAAGTCCCGACAAACTCTAGCGCGGAAGGTCAACGGTTCGCAGGCAGGGCCGCGGGTGCGTCGGCGAGCGGTAGGCGGGCTGCGACGAGACCCGTCACTTGATGCGGGCGACGGCCTCGTCGATGGGTCCGTCGAAGACCTTCTTGCCCTTGTGCAGCACGATGCCGCGGGTGCACAGCTTCTGGACCATGCCGAGGCTGTGGCTGACCACCAGCATCGTGACGCCTTCCGCGGTCAGCTCGGCGATCTTCTTCTCGCACTTGGCCCGGAAGGGAGCATCGCCGACCGAGAGCACCTCGTCGACGAGCAGGATGTCGAGGTCCACGTGGATCGCGACCGAGAACGCCAACCGCATGAACATACCCGAGGAGTAGTGCTTGACCTCCTGGTCGATGTGGTCGCCGATCTCGGAGAAGGCGATGATGTCGTCGAAACGCGCCTCGATCTGCTGACGGTTCATGCCGAGGATCGCGGCATTGAGGTAGACATTCTCTCGGCCCGACAGCTCGGGGTGGAATCCGGCGCCGACCTCGATGAGCCCGGCGACGCGACCGCGGGTGTAGACATGTCCCTCGTCGGGCTCCAATACGCCGGAGACGAGCTTGAGCGTCGTCGACTTGCCCGATCCGTTGAGGCCGAGCACCGCCACGGCCTCGCCCTCGGGGACGGTGAAGCTGACGCCGTCCAGCGCCACGAAGCGATCGGCGCGCACCGGCTTGCGCTTGGCCCAGGTGACGAAGGCCTCCTTCAGCGAGTGGGTCTTGCGCTTGAGGAAATGCTTGGAGACGTCGTCGACGATGATGCTGGGCAGGGCGGGGTCGGACATCGGCCTCACAGGTCCTGGGCGAAGGTGCGCTCGAAGTGACGGAACATCAGCTGACCGATGAAGACGGTGAGCAGCGCGAGGGCCGTGGCCGCCACGATATTCCACAGGGCATTGGGGGGCCATACGGCGCTGCCATCGGTGATGGGTGCCCAGAAGGCCTCGTGATACATCTCGACGCCGATCGCCAGCGGATTGGAGAAGTAGATGTTGAACGCCCACTCGGGGAGGACATCGCGCATCAGGACCCAGGTGTAGATCGTCGGGGTGGACCAGATCGCCACCATGCGGATGATCTCGACGAAGTTCTGCGCGTCGCGGAATCGGACGTTGACGGCACCGAACATCATGCCGAGCCCGAGGGCGAAGGTCGCCATCAGGGCGAGTCCGGCCAGGGCGATGCCGATCGAGGCCAGGCTCGGCACCCAGCCCAGTATCACCACGATGACGAGCAGGATCGCCGCCTGGGGCAGGAAGTGGATGAGGGCGACGATGATCGCCGAGACGGGGAAGAGCTCACGTGGGAGATAGATCTTGCGGACGAGGGCGCGGTTCTCCACGATCGCGGTGGTGGCATTGCCGAAGGCCTCGTTGAAGAAGTTGACGAGGATCAGGCCGGAGAACAGGTAGACCGGGAAGTACTGGACATCGCGGTGGGCGTTGAGGACGATGCCGATGATGAAGAAGTAGACGCCGAACTGCACGCCCGGCTTGACATAGGACCAGGTCCAGCCGAGGACGGAGTTGCGATAGCGGGTGGCCGTGCCCTTGCGCACCAGCAGTCGCAGCAGATAGCGACGGCGGAACACATCGAGCAGGCCGCGCCCCCTGCCGGGGGAGTCGAATGTGCTCAGGTCCACGTCGGTGACCGACATGCCCTCTCCTTAAGAACGAGAACTCAGGGCCCACGTATGGGCCCTGAGCATCGTACTCGTCTCCTCCTCGCGGCCCACGGAGCCACGAGTGGGATGTGTCACGCGGTCTCGAGCGTGGCGTCCAGGGTGATGGTGTCGACGCCGTCGAGGGCCTTGCTGACCGGGCACCCGGCCTTGGCCTCCTCGGCGGCCTCGGCGAAGCCGTCCTCGTCGATGTCCTCGACCTCGCCGCGGACCGTCAGGTCGATGCGACTGATCTTGAATCCGCCCTCGGGGTCGGGTCCGAGGGTGACGGCGGCCGAGGTCTCGATGCTGACGGGTGTCGCCCCGCGCTGTCCGAGCAGCGCGGTCAGCTGCATCGTGTAACAGGCCGAGTGCGCGGCGGCGATGAGCTCCTCGGGATTGGTCGCGCCGCCTCCGTCCTCGGAGGAACGCTTGGGGAAGGACATCTCGAAGGTGCCGAGGCCGGAGTCGGTGAGCTCGACCTGACCGGATCCGTCCTCGAAGCCGCCGTCCCAGGCGGTGCGTGCGTGGCGGGTGGGCATGGGGTGCCTCCTAGAGGGGTGAGAAAGCGTCTGCTGCCGACGCTAGTCACCCAGCGCCGTCGCACAAGTCGAGCGATGTGTCGGTTCTTCAGATCCGGCGCAGCTCCACGTCCCGGAGTTCGCCGTCGATGAGCTCAGCGGTCATATAGGTGCAGTAGGGCTGGCGGCGGCGGTCGGTGGGGGAGCCGGGGTTGAGCAGTCGCAGTCCGTTCTCGGCGACCGTGTCCCACGGGATGTGGCTGTGCCCGAAGACGAGGACATCGGTATCGGGGTAGGCCGCCGCCATCCGCTGCTCCCGACCCTTCGATGCTCCGGTCTCGTGGACCACCGTGACATGCAGGCCATCGAGCTCGGCATCGGCTCTCTCCGGCAATCGAGCGCGCAGATCATCGCCGTCGTTGTTGCCCCAGCAGGCGATCAGGCGGGCACTCCGGGCCTCCAGCCGCTCGAACAGGGCGAGGTCCATCCAGTCGCCGGCGTGGAAGACCACGTCGGCGACATCGACCTCGTCCCAGAGTCGCTCGGGGATATCGCGGGCTCGCGTCGGCACATGGGTGTCGGCCATCAGCAGCAGCTTCATGTCCTGCAGTGTTCCGGAGCCTCATCGAATGGCAACCGCACGCGGCGGGGTTCTCGACAGGGTTGCTGACGGATGCGTGCCAGCGGTATCGAGTACGTCGGCTCGAATCGCAGTCGCGCGCGGCGACGAGCGATCTGCGAAAGAGCCTACGATGACACGGTGCGGGCATCGATGGAGGTGGCGAGCGGGGTCTTCTCTCGACGTCGTCTCGCAGGTCTCGTGCTGGCGATCATCGCCTGTCAGCAGTCGCTGACCCCGTCGCTGCTGCCACGCAGCTGGGTCGCCCAGGGGATCATCACCGGGGCCGCGATGCTGGCTTTCTATGCGGTCGGCTCGGTGCTGGCGGGGCTCGCCTCGTTGACCGGACTGTTCGCCCGGGTGCCACGGGAGAGGCTCCGGCAGTGGCGCGTGTTCGCCGGGTGGACCGCGGTGGCGTCCGTGCCAGTGCTGCTGATCCTCAGTATTCCCGGACGCCAGGGCGAGTGGCGCGCACTCGGCTATGACACCGGCGATCGTTTCCTCTATGTCGGGGCCGTCATCGTCGCTTACGCGGTCGTGGTGCTGGGAGGACTTCTCGGATGGGGGCTGCGCACGCTCTATCGCCGGGTGTTCAGAGGAGTTTCGAGGCTTCTGCCCTGGTCGATCGCCGGACTGGTGAGTCTCGCGCTCACCGTGACGGTAGTGACCTTGGCGGCCAATGAGCTGGCCTACAAGCGGTTCATGGACGGTGTCAACACCGCGCGGGCGGATGCCGACACGGAGCTGTCGCAGGAGGATCCGCGGCCGCCGACGGTGCCGGTGCGATCGGGGGTCGCGGATTCGCTGGTCGGCTGGGAGGAACTGGGACGAGAAGGGCGGCGCTTCGTGACGCGGGCACCGAGCGTGGCGGAGCTGGAGAGGTACTCGGGGCGACCCGCGATGGATCCGATCCGTGTCTTCGTCGGCCGGGCGGTGGCGCCATCGGATGCGGAGCGTGCCGACATCGCGGTGCGTGAGCTGGAGCGTACCGGTGCCTTCGAGAGATCGACCCTTCTCCTCGTGACACCGACCGGCACCGGATGGGTCAACGAGCAGATCGTGCAGCCGATCGAGTACTTCACCGCGGGCGATGCGGCAACGGTCGCGGTGCAGTACTCACACCTTCCCAGTCCGGTGGCCTATCTGTCCGAGCAGGAGGCGGCGGTCACGAGCGCCACTCTCCTGACCGATGCCGTGCTGCGACGCATCGAGGAGTTGCCGGGGGATGCGCGACCGCGGGTCCTGGTGGCTGGAGAGAGTCTCGGCGCCTATGGCGGGAACGGGGCGTTCGCCAATCTGGACGACCTCGTGCGACGGGTCGACGGCTCGCTGTGGGTGGGCGCTCCGCCCATGGCCCACCTGCGGCGAGAGGCGGAAGCGCGCCGCGATGGAGGATCGCCGCAGATCCGGCCGTCGATCGCACGTCTTCCCGAGGTGGTGGCGGGAGGCAGGCCCTCGGAATTCGCTGACACCGATGCGACACACGCGTTCCTGCAGTTCGCCGATGATCCGATCGTCTGGTGGGATCTTCGGCTCGCGATACGACGGCCCGATTGGCTGGCAGAACCGCTCGATCCACGGGTGAAGCCCGACGTCAGATGGCGCCCGGTGACCACGTTCCTGCAGCTGACGGCGGATCAGATCGTGGGCACGGAATTCGGCGAGGGGTGGGGACATCGATATGGATCCATGCCCTTGGTGGTCTGGTACGAGACGCTCGACCCGGTCGGCTGGGATCAGGCACGACTTCACACGCTGCGCCGTCATCTCGATGAGATCGCCGACTCCTTCCACGGGCCGGTCGCGTAGGAGGATGCGGTCGTCTGTTCGGGGTCCTGCCGAGGCATCGAACGGCACGTGACCTCCGGCTCGCAGCGCGATGTTCGTCCAGTCGCCTCGTTCCAGAGCCTCTCGGGGAGATCGTGGGCCCGCGTCGGCGAGGCGTCTCAGTCGGCGCGGTCGATTTTCCGCTCCGCGGAGCCGCCGACGAGCATCGCGGCGGGGAAGGCCACGATCACGAAGAGGATGACACCGATGACGGCCACCGTAGTGCCGGGTTCGATGACGCCGGTCTCGGTGAGGAGCCAGAAGCCGCCGGCGAAGAGCAGCGCGACCACCGACACCGTGATGCGGGCAGCCTTGCTGCCGAGGAGCTTCCCTGCGTACCAGCGTCCTGTGTGATCAGCCATAGACAACCGTCTCATTTCCGCGGTCGCGTGGGAGCCCTCGGGGTGGCCGGTCAGGGGCTGGATCAGCCCCGGGCGATCCAGTCGACGATCTCTGCCGCGGGCCGCGCTGGAGCACTCCGGTACCCGGTGCCGGCCCAGAGATGCAGGCGATCGCTGTCGCCCGCTGCTGCCGCAGCGCGGCGCAGTTCGCGAGTGAGGTGATGGACAGCGGGATACGCCGTCGGCGCGGTCGCGCCGTGTCGGTCGACGAATCCGTTGCGGAGCGCCCGCGCGGGCCGGCCGGTGAAGGCGCGCGTGATGGCGGTCGTCGTATAGCGGCGATCGACCAGAGCGTCGCGATGCGTGGACGAGGTGCCCGCCTCGTCTGCGCGCAGGAACAACGTGCCGACGGCGACCGCGTCGGCTCCCGAGGAGACCAACTCACGGACTGCGCCCGGGCCGTCGACGCCCCCGGCGGCGATCAGCGGCAGTGGAACGGCGCGACGGATCATCCGGGTCAGGTCGCAGGTGGGGATCGGATGGGGATCGCGACGGGGGTCATGGGTCGCGCTGTGTCCGCCCGCGCTCGCCCCCTGCACGATCAGACCGTCGACGCCGACCCGGTGCGCGGCCTGGGTCTCGTCGTGATTCGTCACGGTGGCCCACACCCGTGTGCCGACCCGTCGCAGCTCGGCGATCTCGCGGGCACTGGGCAGCGCGAAGGTCAGCGAGACCGCGGGCACCGGATCATCGAGGAGGAGGGCGAGCTTCTCCGACCAACCATCGTCATCGGTCACCGGTGCGGGGTCGAGCCGGAGACCGTAGGCATCGGCCTCGGGCTGCACCTCGGCGGTGTAGGCGCGAAAGGCTCGCCGGTCGACCTCCTCGGGTGAGGGCACGAACAGATTCACCCCGAAACGCGCTGTCTGCTCCCGCACCATGGCGATATCGGCCGCGAGCCGTTCGGCGGTGAGATAGCCGCCCGCCAGGAAGCCGAAGGCTCCGGCAGCGCTCACCGCGTGGACGAGCTCGGGTGTGGTCACTCCGCCAGCCATGGGGGCGGCCACGATGGACTGCGGGGTCACGCGTCGCGCTCGGGCCGCGGCGGGGTGTACGGCTCGATCGGGTACCCGGCGTCGCGCCAGGCCGAGAATCCTCCCTCGACATGCGAGACGGTGTCGAATCCCATGCGATTCAGCGACTCGGCCGCCAGCGCGGACCGCCAGGCGGAGCCGCAGTACAGGATCAGCCGGCGGCCGTCGTCGAGACCAGCGCGGTAGTAGGGACTGTCCGGGTCGACCCAGAACTCGAGCATGCCGCGGGGTGCCCGGTATGCGCCGGGAATGATGCCCTCGCGCGTCCACTCCTGAGGCTCGCGGATGTCGACGAAGCGCACGCCGGGATCGGTGAGCAGCGACCGGGCCTCCTCCACGGGGAGGGGTGGAACGAGCCGATTGGCGTCGGCGACGAGCTGGGCCGCCGAGGTCGGCAGCCGTTCTCCTGGCGAGCGAGACATGAGAAACCTCCCACCGGTCATTGTCGCGCGGGAGGACATGAGTGGCCAGCTGTGAGAGCGGTGGGGTGGTCATCCGGCCGACGCGATCAGCTCGCGGACCAGGCCTCTGCGACGGCGCCCCCGCTAGGATTCGAACCTAGGCTCCCGCCTCCGGAGGGCGGTGCTCTATCCCCTGAGCTACGGGGGCCGTGCGAATGCGAGCCTACCGCATGCCCGCTCCGATACGGTGGGCCGGTGGCCACCGTCCTCGTCGTCGACGACACCCCGTCGATCCGGTTCCTCATCCGCACGAATCTGGAACTGGCCGGTCATGACGTCGTGGAGGCCTTCGACGGCCTGGACTCCCTGGAGATGCTCGCCGTCACCGAACCGCCGCCGGACGCGGTGACCATGGACATGATGATGCCGCGCATGGACGGCCTCGCCGCGGTGCAGCACATACGGGCCGATGAGCGGTGGGATCGGCTGGCCATCGTCATGGTCACGACACAGGGTCAGCACTACGACATGTCGGCCGCGACGCGCGCCGGAGTCGACGCCTATGTCACCAAGCCCTTCGAGCCCGACGAGCTCATCGCCACGATCGAGCGGGCGATCGCCGACCGACAGGCCGGCCACGGCTGAGCCGTCGGTAGGCTGGGGCGGTGACTCCCGAGCAGCTTTCCGCGGCGATCGTCGCCGCATTGCAGTCCCTCGTCGACGACGGCTCCCTGACGCTCAGCGCGGGCGTGCCCGACTCTGTTCGCGTCGAGCGACCCAAGGTGAAGGAGCACGGCGACTACGCCACCAATGTCGCGATGCAGCTGACCAAGCAGGCCGGTCGTCCTCCGCGCGAGCTGGCCGAGCTCCTCGCGGCGCGCCTGGGCGATGCGGACGGCATCGCGGCGGTGGAGGTGGCGGGTCCCGGCTTCCTCAATGTGCGGGTCGCCGCCGGGGCACAGGGCGAGATCGCGCGACAGGTGCTGGACGCGGGCGAGTCCTATGGTCACGCGCCGGCGACCGGCCGCCGGGTGAACCTCGAGTTCATCAGCGCCAACCCGACCGGCCCGCTGCACCTCGGCCATACCCGTTGGGCCGCGGTCGGCGATGCGCTCTCGAGGGTGCTCCGCGCGGCGGGCGACGATGTCGCCAATGAGTTCTACATCAATGATCGCGGCAACCAGATGGACAAGTTCGGTGCCTCGTTGATGGCTCGTGCGCACGGCCAGCAGCCGCCCGAGGACGGCTACCACGGCGACTACGTCGCCGACCTGGCGCAGAGGGTCCTGGCGGCCCGTCCGGGCATCCTCGAGCTGCCCGAGGACGAGCAGCTGGTCGCCTTCCGCGAGGAGGGCTATGCCGTGCAGCTGGCCGAGCAGAGGACCGAGCTCGAGGAGTTCCACACCCACTTCGACGTGTGGTTCTCCGAGCGGTCCCTGCATGACTCCGATGCGGTCGAGCGCGGCCTCGACCGGCTGCGCGAGGAGGGCCGGCTGTTCGAGGCCGACGGTGCCACCTGGATGCGCACCACGGACTTCGGCGATGACAAGGACCGTGTCCTGCTCCGCTCCAATGGCGAGCTCACCTACTTCGCCTCGGACACCGCCTACTATGTCGACAAGCGGGACCGCGGCTTCGACCCGTGCATCTATCTGCTCGGGGCGGACCACCACGGGTATGTCGGGCGTCTCCAGGCGATGGCCGCCTGCGTAGGGGACACGCCGGGGGAGCAGATCCAGATCCTCATCGGCCAGCTCGTCAAGATCCTGCAGGACGGTCAGGAGCTCAAGCTGAGCAAGCGCGCCGGCACGATCGTGACGCTGCGCGAGCTCATCGACCTCATCGGTGTCGACGCGCTGCGCTACACGCTCATCCGCTATCCGGCCGACTCCCCGCTCACCCTCGATGTCGCCGAGATGACGCGCAAGAGCAATGACAACCCCGTCTACTACGTGCAGTACGCCCATGCGCGGCTCTCGTCGATCCTGCGCAATGCCGACGACCTCGGACTCACTCCGGACCTCGAGTCCTTCGAACCTGCGTTGCTCTCGACGGAGCGCGAGGGTGATCTGCTGCGCTCGCTCGCGGAGTTCCCCCGCGTCGTGGCCCAGTCCGCGGAACTGCGCGAGCCGCACCGCGTGGCCCGGTATCTGGAGGACACCGCCGCGACCTTCCACAGGTTCTACGACGTCTGCCGGGTGCTGCCGCAGGGCGACGAGGAGCCCGGCGACATCCACCGCGCCCGCCTGGTGCTGGTGGCGGCGACCCGCCAGGTCTTCGCCAATGGGCTCGCGATCCTCGGCGTCGATGCCCCGGAGAGGATGTGACATGCGCGCACACGAGGCGGGAGCCCTGCATGGACAGGCCGGGGACCGCGGACCGGCGTGGCTGCGTCACCCCGAGGACGTCAACGGCCTCGTCGGGCCGCTGTGGGCCGAGAACGTCAGCAAGGCCGATGGCGTCCTGACCGTCGCGGGGCTCGGCGTCGACGAGTTGGCGCGCGAGTTCGGCACGCCCCTCTACATCCTCGACGAGGACGACTTCCGCTCCCGCGCCCGGGCCTTCCGCGACGCCTTCCCGGACGCCGATGTGTACTACGCGGGCAAGGCCTTCCTCTCTGTCGCGGCGGCCCGGTGGATCGCCGAGGAGGGACTGTCCCTGGATGTCTGCACCGGCGGCGAGCTCGCGGTGGCGCTGCGGGCCGAGTTCCCGCCCGAGCGAATCGGCCTGCACGGCAACAACAAGTCGACCGCTGAGCTGCGTCGGGCCCTCGCATCGGGGGTCGGGCGCATCATCATCGACTCCTTCGAGGAGATCGACCGGCTCGCGGAGCTGACCGCCGAGCTCGGCGTCACCGCCCGCGTCATGGTCCGAGTGACAGCGGGCGTCGAGGCGCACACCCATGAGTACATCTCCACCTCGCACGAGGACCAGAAGTTCGGCTTCTCGATCGCCGGTGGCGATGCCCTGGAGGCCGTGCGCCGGGCACTCGCGGTGCCGGGCATCGACTTCCGCGGGCTGCATTCGCATATCGGCTCGCAGATCTTCGTCACCGACGGCTTCGAGGTCGCGGCGCGGCGCGTGCTGCGTCTGCACGCGGAGATCGCCAGCGAGCTGGGCGTGACGGCGGAGGAGTTCGACCTCGGGGGCGGCTTCGGCATCGCCTACACCACCCAGGACGATCCGCTGCCGCCCGCCGATCTCGCCCGCGGCATGCTCAAGATCATCGACGACGAGTGCGCCGCCCTGGATATCGAGGTCCCGCACCTGTCGATCGAGCCCGGTCGCGCGATCGCGGGCCCCTCGACCTTCACGCTGTACGAGGTGGGGACTGTCAAGGACGTCGCCCTGGACGGTGGCACGTCGCGCCGCTATGTCGCGGTCGACGGTGGCATGAGCGACAACATCCGGCCGGCGCTCTACAGCGCCGACTACTCCTGCACGCTCGCTTCGCGGGACTCCGAGGCGGGGCCGGCGCTCAGCCGTGTCGTGGGCAAGCACTGCGAGAGCGGCGACATCGTGGTCAAGGACGAGTATCTGCCGTCCGATGTGGGCGCGGGAGACCTGATCGCGGTGCCGGGGACCGGTGCGTACTGCCGCTCGCTGGCGAGCAACTACAACCACGTCCCGCGCCCGGCCGTCGTCGCCGTCCGCGAGGGCGAGGCCCGGCTGCTGCTGCGCCGTGAGACCGAGGACGACCTCCTCGCCCTCGACCTCGGCTGACCGATCCCGTCCGCTCCGACTTTCGGGGACTTATGGCCCTTTTGGGACCTCCTCGAGGGCCATAAGTCCCCAAATCGTGCGGGTGAGCGACAGGTGTGGGGAAGCCGGGCGTCCCAGATTCGGGGCATCTCGTCCGGGCGGCGAGACGCGCCGATAGGCTGGGGTGGTGACCACCTCGCCTGATTCCAGACGTCCCCTGCGCATCGCTCTGCTCGGTTGCGGAGTCGTCGGCACGGAGGTCGCCCGGGTCCTCACCGGAGACGCCGATGAGCTGGCGCAGCGTGTGGGGGCCCCGATCGAGCTCGTCGGCATCGCGGTGCGCCGGGAGGGTCGCCGTCGCGACCTCGACGTCTCCGATGACCTCTTCACCACCGATGCGATGTCCCTCGTCACCCGGGGCGACCTCGATGTCGTCATCGAGGTCATCGGCGGCATCGAGCCGGCCCGCGGGCTCATCCTCGCCGCTCTGGAGAACGGCGCATCGGTCGTCACCGCGAACAAGGCCCTGCTCGCCGAGGACGGCGCCACCCTCTACGAGGCGGCCGAGAAGGCCGAACGCGACCTCTACTACGAGGCCGCCGTCGCCGGCGCCATCCCGATCGTCCGCCCGTTGAGCGATTCACTCGCCGGTGACCGCGTCACCCGCGTGCTCGGCATCGTCAACGGCACCACCAACTTCATCCTCGATGCGATGTCCACCACCGGTGCGGGCTTCAACGACGCGCTCGACGAGGCGCAGCGCCTCGGCTATGCCGAGGCCGACCCGACCGCGGATGTCGAGGGCTTCGATGCGGCCGCCAAGGCTGCGATCCTCGCCGGTCTCGCCTTCCACACGCGGGTCACCATCTCCGATGTGCACCGTGAGGGCATCACGGAGGTCACCGCCGCCGATGTCCGGTCGGCCGCAGAGATCGGCTCGGTCGTCAAGCTCCTGGCGATCTGCGAGCTCGGGGCCTCCGGCGAGGTCTCGGCCCGCGTCCATCCGGCGATGATTCCCGACACCCACCCGCTGGCGAGCGTCCGCGGCGCCTACAACGCCGTCTTCGTCGAGAGCGAGGGCGCCGGACAGCTGATGTTCTACGGCCCGGGCGCCGGCGGTGCGCCGACGGCGAGCGCGGTCCTCGGCGATGTCGTCAACGTCGCGCGCCACCGCCTCGCCGGAGTCCGCGGGGCGGGGGAGACGGTCCACGCCCAGCACGAGATCGTGCCGATCGGCCGGGCCCGTACCCGCTACCACGTCGCGATCGACGTCGACGACCGTCCGGGCGTGCTGTCCGCGGTCGCGCAGGCCTTCGCGGCCAACGATGTCTCGATCAAGACGGTGCGTCAGGAGGGGCACGGGGACGACGCCCAGCTCGTGGTCGTCACCCATGAGGCCGAGGACGCGGCTCTGTCCGCGACCATCGATCGGCTGCGTGAACTCGACATGGTGCGCGGCGTCTCCTCGGTCATGCGTGTGGAAGGAGTGGCCTGATGGCACATCCGTGGCGCGGCGTCATCGCGGAGTACCGGGACTGGCTCCCGCTCGCTGAGGAGACCCCGAACGTGTCCCTCGGGGAGGGTGGCACACCGCTCATCCGATCGTCGTGGCTCTCGGGCCTGGTCGACGGCGAGGTCTACGTCAAGGTCGAGGGTGACAATCCGACGGGCTCGTTCAAGGACCGCGGCATGACGGTCGCCATCTCGGCGGCCAAGGGCGAGGGCGCCCAGGCCGTCGTCTGCGCATCGACCGGCAACACCTCGGCCTCGATGACGGCCTATGCGGCCCGCGCCGGCCTCACCCCGATCGTCCTGGTGCCGCATGGCAAGATCTCCGCCGGCAAGATGGCCCAGGCGGTCATGCACGGCGGTGAGATCATCCAGGTGCGCGGTGGCTTCGACGAGTGCCTGAACATCAGCCGCGGGCTCGCCAAGGACTACCCGGTCGCCCTCGTGAACTCGGTCAACCCGATGCGGCTGGAAGGTCAGAAGACCGCCGCCTTCGAGATCGTCGACGTCCTCGGGCGCGCCCCCGATGTCCACGTCCTCCCGGTCGGGAATGCCGGCAATATCTCCGCCTACTGGATGGGGTATCGACAGTACGCCGATGCCGGCATCGCGAGCGGCCGGCCCGCGATGTGGGGCTTCCAGGCGGCGGGCGCCGCGCCGATCGTGCGCGGCGAGATCGTGCGCGAGCCCGAGACCCTGGCCACGGCCATCCGCATCGGGAATCCCGCGTCCTGGCAGCTGGCGGAGAATGCGCGCGACGAGTCCCGTGGCCGGATCGATGCCGTCACCGACGACCAGATCCTCGATGCCCAGCGCCGGCTCGGCGCCGAGGAGGGCATCTTCGTCGAGCCCGGATCGGCCGCGAGCATCGCCGGACTCCTCGCGGCCGTCGAGGCCGGAGAGGTGGCCTCGGGACAGGTCATCGCGGTCACCGTCACCGGGCACGGACTGAAGGACATCGACACGCCGCTCTCGCGCATCGACTCCATCGTCGACGATGTCATCGAGCCGACGGTGGAGGCCGCCGCCGAGGTGGCGGGCCTTCGATGAGCATCGCCCGCGAGCCGGTGCGTGTCCATGCGCCGGCCACGAGCGCCAACCTGGGCCCGGGCTTCGATGCGCTCGGCCTCGCCCTGACCATGGGCGATCTCGTCACCGCCGAGGCCACCGACGGGGGAGTGGAGATCCACGTCAGCGGCGAAGGAGCCGCGGATGTGCCCCGCGATGCCTCTCATCTGATCATCCGGGCGATGGACGCCACCTTCGACCTGCTCGGCGAACGACCCGATGGGCTGCGCCTGACCTGCGAGAACACGATCCCTCACGGTCGGGGACTCGGTTCCTCAGCAGCCGCGATCAGTGCGGGCATCGTCCTGGCGAGGGCACTGGTCCTCGGGGGAGACGAGCGCCTCGACGACCGCACCATGCTTCAGCTGGCGACCGACCTGGAGGGTCATCCCGACAATGTCGCCGCCGCTCTCACCGGTGGACTGGCGATCGCCTGGATCGACGGTGCCGCGGCCGAGAGCGTCCGCCTCGAGGTCGACGTGCCGGTCACGGTCTTCGTGCCGGGGGAGGCGGTCTCCACCGAGAAGGCCCGCGGCCTGCTGCCGGAGATGGTCCCGCACGGCGATGCCGCCTTCAACGCCGGACGCGCCGCCCTGCTGGTGGCCGCGCTCACCGGCGCTCCGGAGCGGCTGATCTCCGCGACCGAGGACCGCTTGCACCAGTCCTTCCGCGCGACCGCCATGCCCGACTCCTACAAGTTGGTGCGACAGCTACGGGTCGAGGGGATTCCGGCCGTCATCTCGGGTGCGGGTCCGACGGTCCTGGCTTTCGCCGAGGGGGTCGCCGATGCGGTCCCCGAAGGCTGGTGGGCCGCCGATCTCGGGGTCGACCCGCGTGGCACGCGCCTGATCTGAGTATCTTCTCGGCGAAAAACCACCCCGAACGAAATACCTGACGGGTACCGGGTGTTACAGTGGTGAATGTCGGAGTCGAGACGTCGATCTCCCCGGCACAATGCCACTTCATATGCTCGTCAGATGCGGGCAGGCCCATGTCAATATTCTTCCCACCTCTGCGTGTGATCACCGGGTGGGTCCGTGGGCTCGTGGCTGTCCAGAAGGATTGAACCGAGTGACTGAAACCAGCACCACCGAGACCACCGCAGCGCCGAAGAAGACGGCCCGCAAGTCCGGCGGCTCCCTCGGCGGCAAGGTGCTCGCCGAGCTGCAGGAGATCGCCGCCGGCCTGGGTATCGACGGCACCAAGATGCGCAAGGGCCAGCTCATCGACGCCATCAAGGAAGCTCGCGGCGAGGCTCCGAAGGCCGAGGCTCCCACAGCGAAGGCTCCCGCGGCCAAGGCCGCCAGCGAGTCGCCCGCCGCCGAGACGCAGGTCGCCGCGGAGGCTCCCGCCGAGAGCAAGCCGGCCCGTCGCCGCGCGACCCGCCCGAGCGATGCCGAGTCGGCCGCCGAGAGCGGCAGTGAGCAGAAGCAGGGCGATCAGGCGAAGGACGATGCGTCGACCTCGAGCCAGGACGCCCCGAAGAAGGACATCGCGGCCAAGGGCACGTCGAATAAGGGCGGCCAGGGCAAGGGCGGTCAGAAGAACGACCAGAACAAGGGCGATCAGAAGAACGATCAGTCCAAGAACGACCAGAACAAGCACGACCAGTCCGGCGACCAGAACAGGGGTGGTCAGAAGAACGACCAGTCCCGCGGCGGCCAGGGCAAGAACGACAACCGCGGCAACGACAATCGCGACAACCAGGGCAACCGCGGCAACGACAACCGCGGCAACCGGGGGAACGACAACCGCGACCGCAACAACCGCAACAACAACAGCAACAACAACGATGACGACGGCGGACGCCGCCGCAACCGTCGCGGCCGCGGTCGTAGCGGCCGTGGTCTCGAGGCCGAGCCGACCTACACCGAGGACGACGTCCTGGTGCCGGCCGCGGGCATCCTCGACATCCTCGACAACTACGCCTTCGTGCGCACGACCGGCTACCTGCCGAGCGAGAACGACGTCTACGTCGCGATGTCGCTCGTGCGCCGTCTCGGTCTGCGCCGCGGTGACGCGGTCGTCGGCCAGGTGCGCCAGCCCCGTGAGGGCGAGCGCAAGGAGAAGTTCAACCCGATGGTCAAGATCGACTCGGTCAACGGACTCGAGGTCGACGATGCCAAGCGCCGGGTCGAGTTCTCCAAGCTCACGCCGCTGTACCCCTCGGAGCGTCTGCGCCTGGAGGGCGAGGCCGGCGGCATGACCGGGCGTGTCATCGACCTGGTCTCGCCGATCGGCAAGGGCCAGCGCGGCCTCATCGTCTCGCCGCCCAAGGCCGGCAAGACGATGGTGATGCAGCAGGTCGCCAATGCGATCACCGAGAACAATCCCGAGTGCCACCTGATGATCGTCCTCGTCGACGAGCGTCCTGAGGAGGTCACCGACTTCCAGCGCACCGTCAAGGGCGAGGTCATCTCCTCGACCTTCGATCGTCCCGCGGGCGACCACACCACGGTCGCCGAGCTGGCGATCGAGCGGGCCAAGCGCCTCGTCGAGCTCGGACACGATGTCGTGGTGCTGCTCGACGGCATCACCCGACTGGGCCGTGCGTACAACCTCGCGGCTCCGGCCTCGGGTCGCATCATGTCCGGTGGTGTCGACTCCTCGGCGCTGTACCCGCCGAAGAAGTTCTTCGGTGCTGCGCGCAATATCGAGGACGGCGGCTCGCTGACGATCCTCGCCACGGCGCTCATCGAGACCGGTTCGCGCATGGACGAGGTCATCTTCGAGGAGTTCAAGGGCACCGGCAACTGGGAGCTGCGGCTGCGGCGAGAGTTCGCTGACAAGCGGATCTTCCCGGCGATCGACGTCGACTCCTCGAGCACGCGTCGTGAGGAGCTGCTCATGGCTCGCGATGAGCTCTCGATCATCTGGAAGCTCCGTCGGGTGCTCTCCGGGCTCGAGGGCCAGCAGGGTCTGGAGCTCGTGCTGGGCAAGCTCAAGAAGACCTCGAACAATGTCGAGTTCCTCATGGAGATCAACAAGACGATGCCCGGCGGCGTCAACAACGGCGCCGACTGATCGTCGTCACCGCACCAAGGGCCGCTCCCGACATGGGGCGGCCCTTGGTCGTCCTCGGCGGTGGCGGTAGCTGGTCAACGTTACGGTCGTGGTGGCGGTAGCTGGTCAACCCCATCCGATGCGGATGGGGTTGATGAGGTACCGCTGCGGCGGGGATGAGGTTGATGGCGTACCGCCGAGGCTCCGGACCCGCCACCGTGGGCGAGCGACGTAACCTGGCGGCATGACGACTGCCTATGACTTCACCGCCACCGGGATCGACGGGGCCGAGCGCCAGCTCGCGGACTACCGCGGCCAGGTCGCGCTCGTGGTCAACACCGCCTCGCAGTGCGGTTTGACACCCCAGTACGCCGGACTCGAGGGGCTGTACGAGACCTATCGCGATCGAGGATTCGTCGTGCTTGGTTTCCCGGGCGATCAGTTCGGTCATCAGGAGCCAGGCACCGAGGAGGAGATCGCCGCCTTCTGTGAGTCCAGCTTCGGCGTCCAGTTCCCGATGTTCGCCAAGATCGACGTCAACGGCGACGACACTCATCCGCTCTACGGCTGGCTCAAGGACGAGAAGTCCGCGACATCCGGCGGCGCGATCGCGTGGAACTTCACCAAATTCCTGGTCGATCGCGAGGGCGAGGTCGTCCAGCGCTATGAACCGCAGACCGACCCCGAGTCGATCGCACCGGATATCGAGAAGCTGCTCTGACCGCGGCGGTGCGTAGGCGTCCGTTCCAGATCGTGGGCGGTGGGTGAGCGTCCATGTCCCCGGACCGAACGGACGCCTACCCACCGCCCGTCGCTGATGGCCGGTCGCCGTCATGTGAAGGCCGGACCGCGCGAGGCGGGAACAAAGCCGACCCGCGTGTGGTTGACTTGGGGGCAACTGGCAGAATCGTTCATTGGTTCTGGTTCACGAGGCGCGCCGCGGCTCGACCCAGCGACCTGTAGAGAGGACTCACTATGAAGCAAGGCATCCACCCCGAGTACGTGGAGACCCAGGTCACCTGCACCTGCGGCAACACGTTCACCACGCGCAGCACCGCCACCGAGGGCAGCATCCGCGCCGACGTCTGCTCGGCCTGCCACCCGTTCTACACGGGCAAGCAGAAGATCCTCGACACCGGTGGACGCGTCGCGCGCTTCGAGAAGCGTTACGGCAAGAAGTAACTCCGTCCGAACGCCGGTCCTGCATGACAGGGCCGGCGTTCTGGTGTTTGTGTGGTCGCTCATCGAGTGAGGAGTCGATGTGTTCGAGGCGGTCGATCAGCTCGTTCGTGAGCATCAGGAGCTGGAGACGGCGATGGCCGATCCCGCCGTGCACAGCGATCCCGCCCGCGCCAAGCGGCTCGGTCAGCGCTACGCCGAGCTCGGCGCCATCGTGCGGACCTATCGCGCCTGGCAGGAGGCGACCGACGACCTCGGCGCCGCCCGTGAGCTCGGACTCGACGATGAGGTCGACGACCTGGACCGTCAGGCCACCCAGCTCGCCGAGCGCCTCCAGCAACTGCTCGTTCCCCGCGACCCCTCCGACGGCAAGGACGTGATCGTCGAGATCAAGGGCGGCGAGGGCGGCGAGGAATCGGCCCTGTTCGCCGGCGATCTCCTGCGCATGTACACCCGCTTCGCCGAACAGCACGGCTGGCGCACCGAGATCCTCGACGCCACCGAGTCGGCCCTGGGCGGCTACAAGTCGGTGACGATGGCGGTCAAGGCCAAGGGCACGCCCGATCCGGGCGAGGCCCCCTACGCCAAGCTCAAGTTCGAGGGCGGCGTCCACCGGGTCCAGCGCGTGCCGGTCACCGAGTCGCAGGGACGGATCCACACCTCGGCCGCCGGCGTGCTGGTACTGCCCGAGGCGGAGGAGATCGACGTCGAGATCAACGACAACGATCTGCGCATCGATGTCTTCCGCAGCTCCGGCCCCGGCGGGCAGAGCGTCAATACGACCGACTCGGCGGTGCGGATCACCCACGTGCCCACCGGCATCGTCGTCAGCATGCAGAACGAGAAGAGCCAGCTGCAGAACAAGGAGCAGGCGTTGCGCGTG
>JAEZEJ010000090.1 GCA_023417775.1 Actinomycetes bacterium
GGCTGCCACCTCGGGCCGGCAGCCACCGCCCCGCACTCCGCCCTCGCGCGGTCGCCGCCGCGGAGGGCTGCCGTAAGGATTGGTAACAATCGCGTTACCACTGGAATCGCAGCCATCGAACGCTTCCCCAGGGACACCTTGGGTGCACCGGAGCAGCACGCCGGCCGGGCACGTCACCTCGCCCACCCATCATGTCGGGATGCGACTCCTGCTCCTGCGCCACGCACAGACCCCCTCCAATGTCTCCGGACAGCTCGACGCCCGCACCCCCGGCCCCGGCCTGACCGACCTCGGCGAGCGCCAGGCCGAGGCCGTCCCCGATGCCCTCGCCGGTGTCCCGATCGACCGGATCGCCGTGTCGACCCTGCTCCGGACCCAGCTCACCGCAGCTCCCCTCGCCGGCCGGCGCGGCCTCGACCCGGTAATCACCGAGGGCGTCGAGGAGATCGGGGCCGGAGACCTCTCGATGCGCAGCGACGCCGAGGCCTGGCAGGGCTACCGCGAGACCGTCACCGCCTGGGCCCTGGGCGACCTCGATCGGCGCATGCCGGGCGGGCAGGACGGCTGGGAGTTCATGGAACGCTTCGACGCCGCCATCGCGGGGATCGCCGCCACCGGAAGCGAGAATCCGGTGGTCGTCTCACATGGCGGTGCCATCCGGGCCTGGGCCTGGCACCGCACCGGCGGCGGAGCCCTCACCGGGACGACCCCGCTGAGCAACACGGGACTGGTGGAGCTGGACGGCGACCCCGGCTCCGGCTGGCGGCTGGTGTCCTGGCCCTCGACGCCCGTCGGCGGTGCCCACCTCATCGACGCCGAGGCGAGCGATCCGACGGCCGGCACCGGCGAGGTGCCATCACGCTGAGGGCCCGCACCGCACTGGTCAGGCCGTCCTCACTGAGGCACAATCAAACCGCCATGGCCAGTGACGACGTGACTCCCACCCTGGTGCCGACGCCCCAGCTGTCACCCTGGCGACCGCTCTTCCCCTATGCCGCCGGAGTAGGGGGCGGACTGGTGGTCGCCGGAGGAGGCTGGCTGCTGGACCATCAGGTCGGGCTGATCGCGTCGATCGTCTGGGCCGTCATCACGCTCCCCGCGGTCATCATCGGCTGTCTCGTCACCGCACGACGCGAGGAGCAGTACCGCCGCGACGCCCTCGACCGGCTGATGGCCTTCTCCCAACGGCACGCGGCGACGGCCTGGGCCGTCAGCCACGAGCTGCGCAATCCGCTGACCATGATCCAGGCCTCGGTGTCGGTGCTCGAGACCGAGGAGGCCGGGCCGCTCAACGACCAGCAGCGCCAGTTCGTCGCGATCATCGCCCAGCAGACGGCCCAGGGGGCAGCCATCTGCGAGGGCATCCTCGTCCAGGCGCGCATCGACTCCGGCACCTTCACCCTCGAGCCGCAGCGAACGGACCTGCCCCGCCTCGTCCGCGAGATCGCCGCGGGCATGCGGCTCGTCGCCGAACAGCGCCACCAGCGGATCCTGCTCGACCTGCCCCGCATCATGTCCCCCGCGATGGTCGATCAGGTGGCCCTGCGGCAGGCGCTGAGCAATCTGCTGCTCAATGCCTGCCGCTACAGCTCGCCGGGTTCGGACATCTACATCAAGCTGCTCGACAACGATCACGCGCTCGTCCTGCAGGTCACCGACTCCGGAGACGGCATGTCCCCGCACGAGCGCGAACAGCTCTTCGAACCCTTCCGGTCCGGCGCGCCGTCCCACGACGGCACCGGGCTCGGGCTGTCCATCACCCGTTCGCTCATCCAGGCGCACGGCGGAAGCGTCGTCGTCGACACCCGGCTCAAGGCGGGCACGTCGTTCATGATCACGCTGCCGAAGGGGGATCACGATGACCGTCGCTGAGCCGAGAGCCCTCATCGTCGATGATGAGCCGCAGATGCTGCTGATCCTGGAGTATCTGCTCGTCAACCGGGGTTTCACCGTGCGCAAGGCGTTGAACGGGGCGGAGGCGATGACGGCCTTCCAGAGCGAGGCCTTCGACATCGTCGTCCTCGACGTCACCATGCCGCGGATCGGCGGGGTCGCGGTCTGCCAGCGGATGCGCGCCACCAGCGATGTCCCGATCATCATGGTGACGGCGCGCTCGCAGACCGAGCAGATCCTCGCCGGCTTCGATGCCGGCGCCGATGACTACGTCATCAAGCCCTTCGAGCCGCGCATCCTGCTCAGCCGTATCGACTCGGTGCTGCGGCGCGGGCGGGGACGCGAGCCGCGTCGCTCGGAGTTCGGCCTCCTCGCGATCGACTGGTCCTCGCACACGGTGCGCGTCTCGGGACGGCAGATCACCCTGCCCGAGACCGAGTGGCGGCTGCTCGCGGCACTCGCCGAGCATCCCGGCGAGGTGCGCTCCTGGCGTCTGCTCCTCACCCAGGGCTGGCAGTCCGAGGACTGGGTCGGCGGCCGGGATCTGGTGAAGGCCACGATCTACCGGCTGCGTCAGCGCCTCGGACCGGAGGCCTCCGATCTCATCGTCACCGTCCGCGGCAGCGGCTACCTCCTCGACGACGGAGCCTGACCCGGGCGTCGGGATGGACACCGTTCACCGCGCTCGAGACGTGCGCAGGTCACCGCCCTGGACATTTCGATGAGTGCCTAGGCCGGCCCCTGCAGAACGTGCGTGCCCCGAGGAGTCAGACCAGCCGCTTCACGAGGCCGAGCGGCGCGTGCTTCATGACGGGAGCGAGGGGCGCCCAGGGCAGGGTCGGCACGCAGGCCTCGGCCACCTCGGCCTCGATCTTGCCGACCAGCGCGCGGCTGCCGGTCTCGGTATCGACCATCAGCCTCGCCTCCTGGGGGTACCTCCCTGGACGGAGCGGAGCGGAGTCCTTGGGGGAATCCACCCCCTCGTTCATCTCCGAGGCGATATAGCCGGGATAGAGGGTCGTGACCTTGATATCGAGGCCCTTGCGGCCGATCAGGTCCATCCGGATGCCCTCGGCCAGGTGGGCGACGGCCGCCTTGGTGGCCGCATAGGTGGTCATCGACGAGGGCATGCCGCGCATCGCCGACATCGAGGAGATCAGCACCAGGTGGCCGGCCTTGCGGTCGTAGAAGTGCTCCATCGCCGCCTCGCACTGCACCAGCGCTCCCAGCACATTGGTCTGCGCGGTCTCCAGATTGGCGGCGAAACGTCCGGTGCCGATCCGGCCTCCCTTGCCCAGGCCCGCGTTGACGATCAGCCGGTCGAGGCCGCCGTGCTCGGCCGCCGCCTCGCCGACCACCTCGAAGACCGGTCGTGATCGTTGACGTCGAGGGCGTGCACGCTCACCTCGATACCGGGATACGCCGCGAGCAGCTCGGAGCGGAGCGCCTCGAGCCGATCCGTGCGTCGCGCCGCCAGCGCGAGATGTCCGCCCTTCTCGGCCAGCACGCGCGCCATGCCCTCGCCGATACCCGACGATGCTCCCGAGATGAAGGTGGTGCGGCGCATGCGGACTCCTCGATAGTCGACGATCGTTCCTTGGAGTATGGCAGCGACTCCCCGGCCCGCGGGCCGGAACTCGAGAGCACGGAGGTAGGCCGTCGAGGCTTCCGTCCCGGTGGCGGCTAGCGGTAGGTGACCAGGTCGCGGGCGAGGTGGGCGTGCTCGTTGAAGCTCAGCAGCCGCGGCCCGGTGGACCCGGCGATGACCGTGGTGACGCTCGCATTGATGATGACATCGTTGAGGCGCTGGAACAGCGAGTCGTCGCCGGCCAGCAGGTGCGAGACGACCATCGCGATCGGGCCGCCCGAGGTGAACACCGCGACGCTGCGACCGGGGCCCGCCAGCCCGACGGCCGCCTCGAAGGACCCCATGACGCGCCCGACGAAGGAGCTGTACGGCTCGTCGTAGGTACCGACACCCGCGCGCCAGTCCGCCAGCGCCTCGTTCAGCAGCCGTTGGAAGGCTTTGCTGTCCAGCTGCAGAGCGCCGTCGTCGTGGGCGGTCGCGATGCCGATGTGGTCGTACTCGTTCCAGCCCGCGTCGATGTCGTAGCCGTCCGGCCCGCCGCACGCGTCGATCGCCGCGATGGCGGTCTGCGCGTGCCGCTTCATCGAGCCGGCGACGGCATCGGTCGGCATGAAGGCACCGGCCTCCCAGCTCTGCCCGAGCGCGGAGCCCTGGACCTCCCCGATGGACGACAGCACGTCATAGTCGTCGCTGCCGAATGAGGCCTGGCCATGGCGAATGAGATGCACGACACCCACGCCGCGACCCTACCGGCAGGTAGACCCGCCGCCGCGAGCGGCCACCTCAGCGCGCACTCCGGCCGATCGCGGGCTCGGCTCGCCCCCGCATCGAACCCGAGGCTAGTCTCGCGTTCATGAGTACGTCGGGAGTGAGATTTCCAGGCGACAGCACCTCGGCCACCGCACGGGAGGTCGTCGCCGAGGCGTTGCGCGAGGTCGATGCGGTCGGCGCGTCCGCCGTGGAGCGGGAGACGAACTGGCGGCGCGGGTATCTGGCGCACTTCACGCGGCTCGTCGAAGCCGGGATCGGGGACGCCGAGGCGGCCGTGCAGATCGCCGACCGTGGACTGAACGCGGCGACGGAGCGCTTCCGCTTCGACGATGTCCCGATCGGCGAGGCCACCGGCGGAGCCAGCGTCACCCAGGCCTTCCACACCCGCACGATCGAGGGCGGCGCCGAGCCGGAGACCGAGCTGACCATCCCCTACCGCGGGGAGCGGCTGAGCGGCCGGCGCCTCACCGACCAGCTCGACTCCTGGGTCGCCGACGGCGTCATCACCGCCTCGTGCGCGCAGGCCGTCACCCGGGTCCAGGAGCATCCCGAGTGGCTGCGTCTCGAGGGCGACACCGTGGCGATCCTCGGCGCCGGAGCCGAGATGGGACCGTACCGCTCACTGCTGCGCTGGGGCGCCGAAGTGGTCGCCCTCGACCTGCCGCGCCACGACATCCAGGAACGCATCCGCGAGCACGCCGAGACCGGGGCGGGACGGGTGCACCTCCCCGCTCGCATCGTCATCGACGACGCGAGCGAGGCCGGGGCCGATATCGTCCACGAGCTCCCGGCCATCGCCCAGTGGCTCGAGGGCATCGACGGACGACTCGTGCTCGGCAACTACTGCTATGCCGACGGCGGGACGCATGTGCTGGTGTCGATGGCCGCCGATGCGCTCGGCTCCCATCTGCGCGAGCGCCGTCCCGACACCGCGCTCGCCTTCCTCGCGACGCCCACCGATGTCTTCGCCGTGCACCGGACCGAGGTCATCACGGCCAATGACCGCTATCGGCAGGCCTCGCGGTTCCTGCGGACCCCGTTGCGGGTGGTGAGCGGAGGCCGCCTGCTGCAGCGCAACTATCCGCCCGGCGCCGAGCTCGGCATCTGCGACGCTCTCGTGCCCCAGCAGGGCCCGAACTACGCCTTCGCCAAGAGGCTCCAGCGCTGGCGAGCCACCTCCGCACGCCACGACGGCACCCTCGTCTCGCTCAATGTGGCGCCCGCGACCCGCACCCGCTCCGTCGTCAAGAACAAGGCCCTCGCCGCCGCCTACGCCGGTGCCCACCGATTCGGCGTGGAGGTCTTCGACCCGGCGACGAGCAATGTGCTGATGGCCGCGCTCCTCGTGCACGATCTGCGTGCCGGCGAGGCGGCGCAGGCCGAGCCCTGGATGGACGAGGCGCAGAACGCGGCCCACGGCGGGCTGTGGACGGCCGCCTATCACCCGCGCAGCGCCCTCGGTCTCGCCGCCGTGCTCGGTGTCGGCGCCCTCCGCGGCTGACCCCCGGACGGTGCGTGGGCGTCCACCCGGGACGCAGGTCAGCGGCCGGTGAAGTTCGCGGCGCGCTTCTCGATGAAGGCGGCCTTGCCCTCGGCGTGATCGGACGTCCCGGCGAGCTCGGTCTGCCCGGCGGCCTCGCGATCGAGGGTCGCCCCCAGCGTGGGCAGGCTCGCCGCGTTGACGGCCTCCTTCGTCCTCGCATAGGCGCGGGTCGGCCCGGCGGCGAAGCCCGCCACGACCTGCTCGACCGCCGCATCGAAGTCGTCATCGGCGACGGCCCGCGTCAGGAGGCCCCACTCGACGGCCTGCTCGGCCGGCAGCTTCTCCCCGCTCAGCAGCAGACGCATCGCCCGGGTGCGCCCGATGGACGCCGCCAGCAGCTCGGTGGCCGCGCCATCGGGCATCAGGCCGATGTTGACGAAGGCCTGCAGCACATAGCCGGAGGACCTGGCGATCGAGACATCGCAGGCCACGACGATCGAGCATCCGACCCCCGCCGCGATGCCGTTGACCGCGGCGACCACCGGGAAGGGCGCATCGGTGATCGTGTGGATGAGCCGGTCGATCGCCTCGAGGATGCCCGGATTGACGGCGTCCTTGGCCATCACGGCACCCGAGGAGAAGGCCCGGCCCTCACCGGTGATGACGGCGACGCGGACCCCCTCGGCATCCGCGAGGGCGTCGCTGATCGCCTCGACCATCGAGGTATCGAGCGCGTTGAGGCGATCGGGGCGGTTGATGGTGATGCGCAGGACGCCGTCGCGGCGGTCCACCAGCACGTCGGTCATCGGGTGATCCTCCATTGTCCGAGCAGGGTCTGCAGTGCCGCGATCAACGCGACGGGCTGATCGATCATGATGTGGTGTCCCGCATCGGGGATGACGGTCACCGGCACCGTGCCGCCGAGGCGTTCGCGCACCGTCTCGGTGATGTCGATCGTGGCCATGCCGCGTTCACCGCGCAGCAGCGCGACCTCGCAGGCGGCGCCGCGCAGGTCCTCCGGCTCCATCATCGAGTTGACGAAGACGCGGGGGTCGAACTTCCACCGCCAGCCCTCGTCGTCCTCGGTCACCGACCCCTCGGCGAGATGACGCATGACGTAGTCGAGCTGCATCTCGTCCTCGGGCAGGGTGCGGAAGCGCGCGAGGATCGTCTCCCGGTCGGGGTAGTGCCGGGGCTTCTCATCGGCTCGCCGGTCACGACGCTCGCTCGATTCCGGCGAGATCTTGTGGACCGGAGAGTCGATCGCCACCGCACCGCGCAGCCGGTGGCCGTGGTCGCGGGCCGCGGTCAGCGCCACGAAGCCGCCCATCGAGTGCCCGTAGACGACCGGCGGGTCAGCGGACTCGGCGGCGGCGACGGCCACGACCTCGCGCGCCCAGGTCTCCAGGTCGTAGCTCTCGCGTCGTCCGCTGTCGCCGTGGCCGGAGAGATCGAGGGCCAGGACCCGGTGCTCGGTCGCCAGATGCGGGCCGATGTGGTCCCACCAGCCGCTGTGCGCCGCGCCGCCGTGGACGAGGACGACCACGGGCGAGCCCTGCGAGCCCCAGGCCCGGTAGCGGATCGACGCGCCCTCGACGTCGACCGATGCCAGCTCGGGCCGCTGCGCCAGGGCGGCGGAGTACCACTGGGGAATGTCGCTCACCCGCTCACCGTAGTAGGTCGGATACTCCTGCGGATGGCACGGGTTGGAGATGATGACCGACCGCGAGCGGTGCCCTGGGCACCCCTCGAGCCCGCCGCGAGGTGCGCAGGTCGCCGCTCCGAGGGGAGTCAGTCGTGGAAGCGCACCGCCTCCGCGACCGGCACCCGTCGGCTGCGGAAGGAGTTGGCCGGGTGGTCGCGGTCGGGGCGGCCGAAGGAGATCGCGCAGACCATCCTGCGGTCGTCCTCCCATGCGAACCAGTCGCGCAGGAACTCCGACTTCTGCGCGAGCGCGGCCTGGGCGATCGCGCCGAGGCCGTGGGACTCGATCGCGAGCAGGAAGGTCTGCACGTAGGCGCCGACATCGACGAGGGCGTAGACGCCGACGCTGGCGGGCACGGTGATGAAAGCGGCGTGCGGGGCCCCGAAGAAGTCGAAGTTCAGCAGCGTCTGCCGCGCGGAGCCCTCACGATCGCCGCGCTCGACCCCCACCGCCTCGTACAGCTGCCAGCCGACATCGCGACGGCGATCGCGGTAGACCCCCTCATAGGCGCCGGGGAAGTCGAAGTCGCTGCCCCAGCGGTCGTCCTCGACGAGCGCCTTGCGCAACCGGTCCAGGGCGGCACCGCTGACGATCTCGGTCTGCCATGGCTGCGTATTGCACCAGGAGGGCGACCGCTGGGCCGTCGTCACGAGCTGCTCCAGCACCTCGCTGCCCACCGGCTCGGCGGCATAGCCGCGGCAACTGCCACGGCGCTCGACGAGCTCAGTAAACATGATATTTTCCATCGCCATGGTTCGAGGATAGGCCATGATGGGGACACATCCGACACAGTGGAGGTTCTCGATGTCCCTGTCAGGCACCACGATGATCATGTCCGGTGGGAGCCGTGGCATCGGCGAGGCGATCGCCGTCCGCGCCGCCCGTGACGGCGCCAATGTGGCCCTGCTGGCCAAGTCCGCCGAACCCCATCCGAAGCTCCCGGGCACCATCTACACCGCCGCACAGGCCATCGAGGAGGCCGGCGGTCAGGCCCTGCCCCTCGTCGGGGACATCCGCGACGATGCCTTCGTCGCCGACGCGGTCGCACAGACCGCGGAGCGCTTCGGCGGCATCGACCTGGTCGTCAACAACGCCAGCGCGATCGACCTCTCGCGCACCGAGGACCTCTCGATGAAGAAGTACGACCTCATGACGCAGATCAACAGCCGCGGCTCCTTCCTGCTGTCGAAGCTGTGCATCGAGCACCTGCGCGCCGCAGACAATCCGCACATCCTGACGCTCTCCCCGCCCCTGCTCACCGACCCGAAGTGGTTCGGCCAGTACACCGCCTACGCCATCGCCAAGTACGGCATGAGCCTGGTGACCCTCGGGCTCGCCGAGGAGCTGCGCGAGGACGGCATCGCCGCCAATTCGCTCTGGCCGCGCACCGCCATCGACACCGCCGCCGTCCGCAATGTGGTGGGCCCCGGCCTCGAGTCCTCCTCACGCACGCCGCAGATCATGGCCGACGCCGCCCACGCGATCCTCACCAAGCCGTCGCGCGAGGTCACCGGCAACTTCTTCATCGACGACGATGTCCTCGAGGCCGAGGGAGTCACCGACTTCACGGTCTACCTGAACGGCGGCCGCGAGGAGGACCTGGCGCTGGACTTCTGGGTCGAGGCCAAGGGCGCCGTCGGCGCCGACCCGACCAGGAGGCTCTGATGCCTCTCGATCCCCAGCTGGCGGGGCTGCTCAGCTACGTCAACGCGAGCCCGTCGATGCCCGAGCTCGGCGTCGAGGGTGCCCGTGCCGCGATGCGGGCGCTGACCGTCGACCTGCGCACCCCCGACCAGATCATCCCGGTCAGTTCGGTCGAGGAGACCACGATCGCCGACCGCCCGGCGCGGGTCTACCGCCCGGAGGCCTCCGGTCCGGTGCCCACCGTGTTGTTCCTGCACGGCGGCGGATGGGTCGTCGGCGATCTCGACACCCATGACAATGCCGCCCGCGCGATCTGCCGCGAGGCCGAGGCCCTCGTGGTCTCGCTGGACTACCGGCTGGCCCCCGAGCATCCCTTCCCGGCAGCCGCCGAGGATGCGATCGCCGCGGCCGAGTACCTCGCGACACGTCTCGACGACTATGGCGGAGACGACCGCTTCGGGGTCGCCGGCGACAGCGCGGGAGGCAACCTGGCCGCCGTCGTCGCCCAGCGGATCCCCGCCGTCACCGCGCAACTGCTGATCTATCCCGCGGTCGACTCCGACCCCGCCGCCGACTACCCGTCCCGGGTGGAGAATGCGGAGGGCTATTTCCTCGACGCGCCGACCATGGCGTGGTTCATGGACCAGTACGCGTCGGCGGCCCCGCCGGTCGACGATCCCCGGTACGCGCCGCTCCGTGCCGCGGACCTCGGCGGCCTGGCCCCCGCCATCGTGCTCACGGCGGAGTTCGATCCGCTGCGCGATGAGGGCGAGGCCTATGCGACCGCCTTGGAGAAGGCGGGCGTGCCGGTCACGCTGCGTCGCTATGACGGACTGATCCACGGCTTCTTCGACATGGGTGTGGCGTCGACGGCGGCCCAGGCGGCGATCGACGAGGCCATCGCGCTGTTCGCCGAGCTGCTCAGGCGGTGAGCCCCGCCGTCACCGGGGTCCCGAGTTCGACGGTGCGCGAGACGGTGCAGAGGCGGTCGTGGGAGCGCTCGATCGCAGCGGGCAGGCGGTCGGTCATCTGCCGTCCGGTCTCGTCCCCGGGGAAGACGACGTCGAAGCCGAGGGCGATGTCCTCGAGGCGGTTGCCCTCCGGCTCGCTGACCTTGATCGCCGAGGCCGACACGTCGAAGCGTGAGGGCTCGACCTTCTTGGTGGTGAGGAAGTCGACATCGATCGCCGAGCATCCGGCGATCGCGGCCAGCAGCAGCTCGACCGGCGTGAAGTCGGCATCCTCGCCGTGGCCGATCTCCAGTACGCCGCCGCGGGCGTTCTCGATGCGGTAGCGCCCCTGGGAGATCCGGGCGAGGCGGACACTGCGCACATTCGACTCATCGCTCATGACCGCACTGTCCCACAGGAGCCGCCGCGCGGCCCGGCACGTGACGGCAGCTCGGCGCGGGGGCACGCGGGATGTGGCATCGGCGGCGACGACTCACCCGGCGGCGGCCGCCGATCGTGGCACGATGGTCAGGTGCCCGAGGGGAGCCTGCTGACCGTCGTCATCGCCTTCGCCGCCAATCTCGCGGTCGCGGTGGCGAAGTCGGTCGCCGCCGTCATCACCGGCTCGGCCTCGATGGTCGCCGAGGCCGCCCACTCGTGGGCCGACACCGGCAACGAGATCTTCCTGCTCGTCGCCGAGAAGCGCGGCTCACGGCGCCGGGATCGCCAGCACCCCTACGGCTACGGCCGGGAGACCTATATCTGGTCGATGTTCGCGGCCTTCGGCCTGTTCACGGTGGGTGCGGTCGTCTCGATCATGCACGGCATCCAGCAGCTGACCGCGCCGGAGGCCGAAGCCGACTACACGATCGCCTATATCGTCCTGGCGGTCGCCTTCGTGCTCGAGGGCAGCTCCTTCGTCCAGGCGCTGCGCCAGGCGAGCCGCGGCGGCGACCGGATGAAGATGCGCACGCTCTCCTATGTGAGCCGCACGTCCAATCCGACCCTGCGGGCGGTGTTCGCCGAGGACGCCGCCGCCCTGCTCGGCCTGCTGCTCGCCGCTACCGGGCTCGCGCTCCACCAGATCACGGGGGACGCGGTCTGGGATGCCGCCGGGTCGATCGTCATCGGTGTGCTGCTGGCGATCGTGGCGGTCTTCCTCATCACCCGCAACAGCGAGTTCCTGCGCGGACAACGCGTCCCCACCGACACCCGGGTGCGGGTCCTGCGGGAACTGCTCGGTCATCCCGCCGTCGACCGGGTCACCTATCTGCACATCGAGTACGTCGGGCCCGCCCAGCTCTTCATCGTCGCCGCCGTCGACATCGCCGGCGACCGCCCCGAACACCAGGTCGCCGAACGGTTGCGGGGGCTCGAGGCCGAGCTGGAAGAACACCAGAACGTGACCGAAGTCGTCCTCACCCTCTCCACGCGCGACGAGCGGAGCCTCGTTCCCTGACTCAGACTGGCTAGATGACACGCAGCCTGGTGACCGGAGCGACAGGATATATCGGTGGACGGCTGGTGCCCCAGCTGCTCGATGCCGGCCAGGAGGTGCGCATCCTGGTCCGCGACGAGGCCAAGGCGAAGGCCCGCGAGTGGTCCGATCAGGTCGAGATCTCCCAGGGCGACGCGACCGATGCCGACGACGTCCGCCGGGCGCTGGAGGGCATCGACGTCGCCTACTATCTCCTGCACTCGATCGGCACCGGCAGCGGTTTCGCCGACGAGGAGCAGCAGATCGCGCAGACCTTCGCCGATGCCGCACAGGACGCCGGCGTGCGCAGGATCGTCTATCTGAGCGGCATGGTGCCGAAGGACGAGGAGCTGTCCGAGCACCTGCGATCGCGCAATCAGGTGGCGCAGACCCTGCTCGACTCCGGCGTGCCCACGGCGGTGCTGCAGGCGGGGGTGGTGATCGGCTCCGGTTCGGCATCCTTCGAGATGCTGCGCTATCTGACCGAGCGCCTGCCCGTGATGGTCACCCCTCGCTGGGTGCACACGCGGATCCAGCCGATCGCCGTCCGCGACGTGCTCCGCTACCTGCGCGACAGCGCCGAGCTGCCCGATGACGTGAACCGGCGGTTCGACATCGGCGGCCCCGATGTCCTCACCTATCTGGAGATGATGCAGCGATACGCCCACGTCGCCGAACTCCCCCGGCGACGGGTGCTGCCCGTGCCGGTGCTGTCGCCCTGGTGGTCCAGCCACTGGGTCGGGATCGTGACGCCCGTACCCGCTGCCCTCGCCCGGCCGCTGGTCGAGAGCCTGCGCAACACCGTCGTCGCGGGCGAGCACGACATCGCCGACTACATACCCGATCCGCCCGAAGGTCTCGTCGGCTTCGACCGCTCCGTGGAGCTGGCCCTCACCCGCATCCGCGATCTGGACGTCCCGACCCGCTGGTCCTCCGCCGCGACCGCCGGAGCGCCCAGCGAGCCGCTGCCGTCGGATCCCGATTGGTCGGGCGGCAGCCTCTACACCGACGAGCGCACCCGCGAGGTGCACGCCTCCCCGGAGCATCTGTGGCAGGTGATCGACGGGATCGGCGGCGACAACGGCTGGTACTCCTGGCCGCTCGCCTGGGAGGTGCGCGGACTCGCCGACCGCTTCCTCGGCGGACCCGGCCTTCGCCGTGGTCGCCGCGACAGCGCGCGCATGCGGGTCGGCGATGCGGTCGACTTCTGGCGCGTCGAGGAGACCGACGGGCACTCCGTCGTCCGGCTGCGCGCGGAGATGAAGTTGCCGGGGCTGGCCTGGCTGGAGATGCGCGTCGGTCAGGCCGATGGCGGGACCACGACCTTCCACCATCGGGCGCTCTTCCACCCCAAGGGCCTGCTCGGCCACCTCTACTGGTGGTCGATCTACCCCTTCCACGGGATCGTCTTCGGCGGTATGCAGCGCAATATCGCCCGCGCCGCCGAAGCCCTGGAAGACCAGACCTGAACGGCTCGCGGACCCCGTTGAGTGTGGGGGTACCTCCCACACTCAACGGGGGCTTTCGGTCACTCGAGGAGGTCGCGTTCGCGGGCTACCGCGGCGGCCTCGGTCCGGGAGGCGACGCCGAGCTTGGCGAGGATATTGGAGACGTGCACCGAGACCGTCTTGCGGCTGATGAACAGCTGACCGGCGATATCGCCATTGCTCCGGCCGACCGCCACGAGTTCCAGCACCTCGTGCTCGCGCGCTGTCAGGTCGTCGGCCGACGCGGGTGGGGACCCGAGCCGGCGAGCGGCACGGAGCAGCGGCTCGGCGCGAAGCTCATGGGCGGTGGCGAGCACCTCGTCCACGAGCCCTTCGGCCGCGGCCCGCTCCCCCGCCGCGGCGAGGACCGTCGCCGAGCCCAGAGCGCTGCGCGCGGTCTCGTAGCGATCCCCGAAGGAGGCGAAGAGCTCGTGGGCGGTCCTCCATTGCCGCTCCAGCTCCTCCAGCGAGGGAGCCGACGTCGCCCCCGCGCGCCAGCGCATCGAGGCGAGCTCCGCCGTCAGCCGTGCGGCCCAAGCCCGGCCCTCCGGCCCCATCTCGCCATGGACCTCGACCGTCGCCAAGCCCGGTTCCCCGATCCTCTCGGCGCGATCGAGCAGATCGCGCCGACGCGGCGCCGTCGCCCCGTCGATGTGACGCGCGAGCGCCGCGATCGTCACCGCACTGGCCCGCACGCGCGCGGGCGCCTGCGGTTCGCGCCAGAAGGTCTCGAGCGAGACGGCCAGCGCGTCGTGGGCCTCCAGGATCTCGTCGACCCCCTCGGCCATCTCGATGAAGGCGATACCCGAGTGGATCGTCAGAGCGATGTCGCGGGGCCACCAGGCATGGTGGCGGGCGATGGTGGCCTCGTCGGCCCGTTCGCCGCGCGCCGCGCGCACGCTCATGACCACGGCATCCATGCACATGTGAGCGGTACGCGGCGCATCATCGGGAAGGATCGCGAGGTCGACGACCGCGTCCCAGTCGCCGCGCAGATAGCAGACGACGGCACCGTAGAAGCGCCCGTCGAAGCCGAACGGCGACCACGGCCGGCGGGTCTGCTCGGCCCGTCGCTGGCCCGCGGCGAAGTACTCTCCCGCACCGGCCAGGTCACCTCGCCCGAGGCGGACGAAGGCCAGATGATGCAGCCCCCGCAGCTCGGCCATCAGGTCGCCGCGTCGGCGCGAGTCGGCGAGGAGGGTGGTGAACCGCTCGTCGAGCGTGGGATCGCTGTTGCTCGCCCGGTGGACGATGCGGTCGAGGGTGGTCTGCGCATCGGCCGCCGCGGTCTCATCGCCCAGCGCCTCGGCCCTGTGCAGGGCGCGCTCGGCCAGCGCGAGACCGTCGTCGTCCCGACGCACGGCCCACGCGACCCGGGCGCCGACGACCTCGGCTCGCATCCTCGCCTCGATGTCCTCCGTCGCCTCGGCGGATCGCAGCGCCTCGTCCGCCAGCTCGGCGAGCTCGTGGTCGGCGATGTTCTGGTAATACCCCACATCGGCGGCGAGGGCGGCCAGCCGGGTCGTGTCCGCAGCGTCCCAGCCGGGGCGGGCCCGCTCGTCGACGAGCAGTCGCGACGCGGTGCGGGTGCGCCCGGCCGCGAGGAGCGAGTCGATCGCGCCGCGCACGAGCGCGAAGCGATCACCGCCGTCCACGATGCCGAGAGCGCGGATCCGGTGCTCGGCGGCCTCGGCATGGGCCCCGACTCGGGTGGCCGCCTCAGCAGCCTGGACATCGGCCTCGAGGGCGACGTCGTACCGGCCGATCGCGTGGGCATGGACGGCGACGTGGGCGGGACGACGCTCGGGATCGCGGAGCAGGGCCTCCAGGAAGGCCGTATGCCACCGGTCCCGCTCGCCGGGGAGGAAGTCGTCGTGGACGGCCTCGGCGATGAGCGCGTGCCGGAAGCGGAAGGTGCCGTCGCGGCGGCCGGGTTCGAGGATCTTGCGGTCCACGGCCTCGCGCAGCGCATCATCGAGCCGCGGCGACGGCCAGTCGGTCGCCGCGCTCAGCAGCGCGGTCGTCGCGCGTCCGCCCGTGCACACCACCGCGCGGACCACCTCGCGCGCATCCGTGCCCAGTTGATCGACGCGCAGCAGGAGCAGGTCGGCGAGCTCGGCCGGGATGCGGTCGTCACGCAGTTCGGCCTCCAGCAGCTCCTCGGCGTAGAAGGCATTGCCCTCCGCCCGCTCGACGGCCGCGTCGACCGCATCGCTGAACCGGCCGGCGCGCGTGAGCAGCAGCCGGCGCATGGCCTCATCGCCGAGCGGCCCGAGCTGCAGGCGTCGCACCTGCGGCAGCCGGGTCCACTCCGCGAGCGGCGTCCGCAGGGGATGGCGACGGTGGAGATCGTCATTGCGGACGGTCACCAGCACGCTGACCTCCGAGGAGTACCGACGGGCGAGCATCACGTGGACGAGGCGGCGCGTCGACTCGTCCGCCCAGTGCAGATCCTCCACGACCACGAGCACGGGACGGTGCTCGCCGAGTCGCTCCAGGGCGCGAGCCCACCCGCCGATGACATCGGAGGCCTCCTGCGTGGCATCGCCATGTCCCGCGAGCACGCGCAGCGACGGGGCGGCCGCGAGGATCTCGTCGCGCACCTCGGGCTCGGCGGCGTCGAGGATCTCCGCGAGCGGCTGGAAGGGCAGCGCGTCGCCGACATCGAGGCAGTGGCCGAGGAGAACGAGCGCGCCGGAGGCACCGGCCTCGGCGACGAGTTGGCGCACGAGCCGGGTCTTGCCGATCCCGGCATCGCCGCCGAGGATCACCGCCTCGCGGATGCCTTCCCCGGCGAGACCGAGCGCGCGACGGAGCTCGTCGAGCTCGTGCTCGCGTCCGACGAGTGATGTCGCTTCCATGCCCACCGTCCCATCATCGGCGATACCCGTACGCGCTGGCGCTCCAGGCGTTCGTGTTGGACGGCTGTGACGAAGCTCTGCGGATCGAGGATCATGTCCCGAGCCTCGGCTCCTGAGGTAGGCGCCGGCATCGGACAGATGCCCGATCTCGTGCCGCCCCTACCTCAGACGCCCGCGCTAGCCTGGCGGCATGGAGTTTCGTTACCTCGGCAACAGCGGCCTGAAGATCAGCGAGATCATCTACGGCAACTGGCTCACCCACGGCTCGCAGGTGGAGAACGATGTCGCCACCGCATGCGTCCGCGCCGCGCTCGATGCGGGCATCACCAGCTTCGACACCGCCGATGTGTACGCGGCGGGCGCCGCGGAGACGGTGCTGGGTGAGGCGCTGAAGGGCGAGCGACGGTCCTCGCTGGAGATCTTCACCAAGGTCTACTGGCCCGCCGGGCAGACCGGCCCGAACGACATGGGCCTGTCCCGCAAGCACATCATGGAGTCGATCGACGCCTCCCTGTCGCGGTTGCAGACCGACTACGTCGACCTCTACCAGGCGCACCGCTACGACTACGAGACGCCATTGGAGGAGACCATGCAGGCCTTCGCCGATGTCGTGCGCGCCGGCAAGGCCCTCTACATCGGCGTCAGCGAGTGGACGGCCGATCAGATCCGCGCCGCCCACTACCTCGCGAAGGACCTCGGCATCTCGCTCATCTCCAATCAGCCCCAGTACTCGATGCTGTGGCGGGTGATCGACGAGCGGGTCGTGCCGGCATCGCGTGAGCTCGGGGTCTCGCAGATCGTCTGGTCGCCGCTGGCCCAGGGCGTGCTCACCGGCAAGTACACGCCCGGCGGCGAGCTGCCCGCGGGCTCGCGCGCCACCGATGAGAAGGGTGGCGCCGAGACGATCAAGAGGTTCATGAACGACGAGACCCTCGAGGCGGTGCAGCGGCTGAAGCCGATCGCCGACGGCCAGGAGCTCTCGCTCGCCCAGCTGGCCCTCGCCTGGGTGCTCAGCAATGACAACATCGCCGGTGCCATCATCGGCGCCTCGCGGCCCGAGCAGGTCGCCGACAATGTCGAGGCCGCCGGCCGGACCCTCGACGCCGGCACGCTCGCCGCGATCGACGACGTGCTCGGCGATCTCCCCGAGACCGATCCCGACAAGACCCGCTCTCCCGCCACCCGCAGCCAGTGATCTCAGCTGGGTCGGGGCAGCTGCACCCAGACGGTCGCGCCGCCCAGCTCGGAGTCCTCGATGCCGATCAGGCCACCGTGGGCCTCGACGATCCGCCGGCAGGTCGAGAGACCGATCCCGAGGCCGCTCGGCTCCTGGGTCGATCCGCGTTCCATCAGCCCGAAGACCGACTCGCGATCCGTTAGCGGGACCCCCGGGCCATTGTCCTCGACGCTGATCCGCCACAGCTCGGGGAGCTGCTCCGCACGCACGACCACCCGGGGACGGACCTGCGCGGCGGCCGCGAACTTGATCGCATTGGAGACCAGGTTCTGCACCAGCGCGGCGAGCAGCGTCGGATCTCCCTCGAGGACGATGTCGGCGTCCTGCTCCACCACGGCCCGGCTCGAGGCGATGGACGCGGCGAGGTCGTCGAGGACCGCGGCGACGGTGGCAGCGAAGGGCACCCGCTGACGGCGGGGCCGGGCACCGCCGAGACGCGCGTAGTCCAGGAGATCGGTCACCAGCGCCGACATGCGGGTCGCCGCGGCCCCGGCTCGGACGAGCGCCTGACTGGCCAGCGGAGCATCGGACATCTCGGGGCTGTCGGAGGCGAGCTCGAGGAAGCCGGTCAGCGCCATCAGCGGATTGCGCAGATCGTGGCTGACCTGTGCCGCGAACCGTTCGAGCTGCTCATTGGAGGATCGCAGCGCCCGGCCCAGGCGACGCAGTTCCAGGATGTCGACGATCTGACGGGCGAGGGCGTCCAGGGCGCGTCCCTGCTCGACGGTGAGCTCACCGGGGTACCCGTCGAAGACGCACAGGGTCCCCAGCACTACGCCGGCCGGCGTCACGAGCGGACTCGAGGCGTAGAACCGCACGGAGGCGATCTCGCCGGTGACGAAGGGGTTGGCGGCGAACCGCGGATCGGCGCTCGCATCGGCGACGACCGTGCGGCCGGGCTCGTGCAGGGCGATGGCGCACATCGAGTCCTCGCGCGCGCAGCTCGCGGGATCGAGGCCGACCGCCGCGATCTGATGCTGCGCGTGCTCGTCGAGGATGTTGATCACGGCCGTCGGAACACCGCAGACGGTGGCCGCGACATGCACGACCTCCTGTAGATCGAGCGGCAGGGGGTCGTCGAAGACCCGATACTCCGCGATCGCCTCCCTCACCGCATCGGCCGCCGGTGTCATGCGTCAACCCCCATGACCCGGCAGCCTACTCGACCCCGGCGACCGAGGACCGACCGCCGACGGGGCCCCCCCGGCGCGGGGGGCGGGGGCGGGGGGGGGGG
>JAEZEJ010000102.1 GCA_023417775.1 Actinomycetes bacterium
CAACAACCCCTGGCACGGCCGCACCCTGTCCGCGGCCGTGCACACCACTGTGCTGCGCGGTGTCCCCACCGTGCTGGAAGGAAAGCTGGCATGACCGAGGCCCTGCTCGTCCTGGAGGACGGGTGTACCTTCCGCGGCGAGGCGTTCGGCGCCGAGGGCGAGACCTTCGGCGAGGCGGTCTTCACCACCGGCATGACCGGCTACCAGGAGACCCTCACCGACCCCTCGTACCACCGGCAGGTCGTCGTGATGACCGCCCCCCACGTCGGCAACACCGGCGTCAACCACGAGGACCCCGAGAGCAAGCGCATCTGGGTCGCCGGGTACGTCGTGCGCGACCCCGCCCGCGTGTCATCGAACTGGCGTGCGCGCCGCACCCTCGACGACGAGCTGCGCGAGCAGGGCGTCGTCGGGATCTCCGGCGTCGACACCCGCGCGCTCACCCGCCACCTGCGCGAGCGCGGCGCGATGCGCGTCGGCATCTCCACCACCGAGACCGACCCCGAGGCGCTGCTGGCCCGGGTGCGCGGCTCGGCCGAGATGTCCGGCCTCGAGCTCGCCGACGAGGTCACCACCCCCGAGGCGTACGTCGTCCCGGCCCAGGGCGAGAAGCGGTTCACCGTCGTCGCCCTCGACCTCGGCATCAAGACCATGACGCCGGCCCGGATGGCCGAGCGCGGCATCGAGGTCCACGTGCTGCCCGCGACCGCCTCGCTCGACGACGTCCTCGCGCTGCAGCCCGACGGCCTCTTCTACTCCAACGGCCCCGGCGACCCGGCGGCCACGACCCAGCAGGTCGAGGTGCTCCAGGGCGCCCTCGAGCGCGGGCTGCCGTACTTCGGCATCTGCTTCGGCAACCAGCTCTTCGGCCGCGCGCTGGGCTTCGGCACCTACAAGCTCAAGTACGGCCACCGCGGCATCAACCAGCCGGTGATGGACCGCACCACCGGCAAGGTCGAGGTCACCGCCCACAACCACGGGTTCGCCGTGGACGCGCCGCTGGACCGCGAGACCCAGACGCCGTACGGCGTCGCCAGCGTGAGCCACGTCTGCCTCAACGACGACGTGGTCGAGGGCCTCGAGCTGCGCTCGCCCGAGGGCGACCTGCGCGGCTTCTCGGTGCAGTACCACCCCGAGGCCGCGGCCGGCCCCCACGACGCCGCGTACCTCTTCGATCGTTTCGTCCAGCTCATGACCGACCGGAAGGCCTGAACACCCGTGCCGAAGCGCGAAGACATCCAGTCGATCATGGTGATCGGCTCGGGCCCGATCATCATCGGCCAGGCCGCCGAGTTCGACTACTCCGGCACCCAGGCGTGCCGCGTGCTGAAGGAGGAGGGCCTGCGGGTCATCCTCGTGAACTCCAACCCGGCCACGATCATGACCGACCCCGAGTTCGCCGACGCGACCTACGTCGAGCCGATCACCCCGGAGTTCGTCGAGAAGGTCATCGCCAAGGAGCGCCCCGACGCGCTGCTGGCGACCCTCGGCGGCCAGACCGCCCTCAACGCCGCGATGGCGCTGGCCGCCAACGGCGTGCTCGAGAAGTACGGCGTCGAGCTGATCGGCGCCAGCATCGAGGCCATCGACCGCGGCGAGAACCGCCAGGTGTTCAAGAAGATCGTCGAGGAGCTCGGCGGCGAGTCGGCCAAGTCGGTCATCTGCCACACCATGGAGGACTGCCTGGCCGCCGCCGGCGAGCTCGGCTACCCGATGGTGGTGCGCCCCTCCTTCACGATGGGCGGCACCGGCTCGGGCATGGCCTACGACGAGGACGACCTGCGCCGCATCGCCGGCGCCGGCCTCGCCGCCAGCCCCACCACCGAGGTGCTCCTGGAGGAGTCGATCCTCGGCTGGAAGGAGTACGAGCTGGAGGTGATGCGCGACAAGGCCGACAACGTCGTCATCGTGTGCAGCATCGAGAACCTCGACCCGATGGGCGTGCACACCGGCGACTCGATCACCGTCGCCCCGGCGATGACGCTCACCGACCGCGAGTACCAGCACCTGCGCGACCTGGCCATCGGCATCATCCGCGAGGTCGGCGTCGACACCGGCGGCTGCAACATCCAGTACGCCGTCAACCCGGTCGACGGCCGGGTCATCGTCATCGAGATGAACCCCCGGGTCTCCCGCTCCAGCGCGCTGGCGTCGAAGGCGACCGGCTTCCCGATCGCCAAGATCGCGGCCAAGGTCGCGATCGGCTACACCCTCGACGAGATCCCCAACGACATCACGCGGGAGACACCTGCCTCCTTCGAGCCCACGCTCGACTACGTGGTGGTGAAGGTGCCGCGCTTCGCGTTCGAGAAGTTCCCGGGCGCCGACCCGCGGCTGACCACGCACATGAAGTCGGTCGGCGAGGCGATGGCGATCGGCCGCAACTTCACCGAGGCGCTGCAGAAGGCGCTGCGGTCGCTGGAGCGCTCGGGGGCCGAGTTCGACTGGACCAAGGAATGGGTCGACCTCGACAAGGACACGCTGCTCGCCGAGATCGCCGTCCCGCACGATGGCCGGCTCAAGAAGGTCATGGACGCCATCCGCGCCGGCGCGACCCCCGATGATGTCTTCGAGGCCACGGGCATCGACCCCTGGTTCGTCGATCAGCTGACACTGATCAACGAGGTCGCCCAGGAGCTCATCGAGGCCGAAGAGCTCTCTCCGGCGCTGCTGCGCCGGGCCAAGCGGCACGGCTTCAGCGACCATCAGCTCGGGCGCATCCGGGCGATGTCGGCCGATGTGGTGCGCGGCGTGCGGCATGCCCTCGGGGTCCGGCCGGTCTACAAGACCGTCGACACCTGTGCGGCGGAGTTCGCGGCGCAGACGCCGTACCACTACTCGTCCTATGACGAGGAGACCGAGGTCGAGCCCCGTGATCGGCCGGCCGTGCTGATCCTCGGCAGCGGACCGAACCGCATCGGACAGGGCATCGAGTTCGACTACTCGTGCGTCCACGCGGCGCTCGCGCTCAGCGAGGCCGGCTACGAGACGGTCATGGTCAACTGCAATCCCGAGACCGTGTCGACCGACTACGACACCAGCGACCGTCTCTACTTCGAGCCGCTCACCCTCGAAGACGTCCTGGAGGTCGTCCACGCCGAGCAGCAGGCCGGTCCGGTCGCGGGTGTCGTCGTGCAACTGGGCGGCCAGACACCCCTCGGCCTCGCCGCGGGTCTGGAGGCCGCGGGAGTGCCGATCGTGGGCACGCCGCCGTCGGCCATCGACCTCGCCGAGGAGCGGGGAGCCTTCGGCCGCGTGCTGGAGGAGGCCGGGTTGCCGGCTCCCAAGCACGGCACCGCCACCACCTTCGAGGGCGCCAAGCGGGTGGCCGACGAGATCGGCTATCCCGTGCTGGTGCGTCCCTCCTATGTCCTCGGCGGACGCGGCATGGAGATCGTCTACGACGAGGAGGCGCTCAAGAGCTATATCCGCACGGCCACCGAGATCTCCCCGGAGCGCCCGGTGCTCGTCGACCGCTTCCTCGACGATGCGGTCGAGATCGATGTGGACGCGCTGTACGACGGCACCGAGCTCTTCCTCGGCGGGATCATGGAGCACATCGAGGAGGCGGGGGTGCACTCCGGCGACTCGGCCTGCGTCCTGCCCCCGATCACCCTCGGACAGTTGGAGATCGACAAGATCCGCGCCTCGACCGAGGCGATCGCCGCCGGGGTCGGGGTGCGCGGACTCATCAACATCCAGTTCGCGCTGAGCTCGGACACGCTGTTCGTGCTGGAGGCCAATCCGCGTGCCTCGCGGACCGTGCCCTTCGTGTCGAAGGCGACGGCCACCCCGTTGGCCAAGGCGGCGGCGCGGCTCATGCTCGGCGAGTCGATCGCCGAGCTGCGGGCCGCCGGTGTGTTGCCCGAGGGCACCGACGGCGGCAGCCTGCCGATCGAGGCGCCGATCGCGGTCAAGGAGGCCGTGATGCCCTTCAACCGCTTCCGCACCTATGAGGGCACCTATGTCGACACCGTCCTCGGCCCGGAGATGCGGTCCACGGGCGAGGTCATGGGCATCGACGCTCACTACGGAGCGGCCTATGCCAAGAGCCAGGCGGGGGCGCAGAACGGGCTGCCGACATCGGGCAAGGTCTTCGTATCGGTCGCCAATCGCGACAAGCGGCACATGATCTTCCCGGTCAAGCGGTTGGCCGATCTCGGCTTCGAGATCCTCGCCACCACGGGGACGGCCGAGGTGCTGCGTCGCAACGGGGTACCGGCGACGATCCTGCGCAAGCTCCACGAGGACGCTGCCGACGAGGACGGTCGGAGCACGATCGTGGACAAGATCCACGCGCAGGACGTCCAGCTCATCATCAACACCCCGCACGGCATCACCAGCGGTGGCAGCCCGCGCGTCGACGGCTATGAGATCCGCACGGCGGCGGTCGCCGAGGGCATCCCGTGCATCACGACGGTGCAGGGGCTCGCGGCGGCGGTGCAGGGGATCGAGACCCAGATCTCCGCGTCGATCGGCGTGAGGTCTCTGCAGTCCTGGGGCGCGACCATCGGAGCGGGGCGCGCATGAGGTCGGGCTTCGGAGCACGTGTCGAGGCGGCCTCACAGGCCTACGGGCCGGTGTGCGTCGGCATCGACCCCCATGCGGAGCTGCTGGAGCGGTGGGGCCTGGAGGACTCGATCGACGGCCTCGAGAGGTTCGCCGCGACCTGTGTGGAGGCGTTCGCCGGACAGGTCGGCTTCGTCAAGCCCCAGTCCGCCTTCTTCGAGCGCTTCGGCGCCCGGGGAGTCGCCGTGCTGGAGCGCACGATCGCCGACCTGCGGCACACCGGATCGCTGGTGATCCTCGACGTCAAACGCGGCGACATCGGCTCGACGGCGGCCGCCTACGCCACGGCGTACCTCGACGAGGACTCGCCGATGGCGGTGGACGCGATCACCGTCAGTCCCTATCTGGGATTCGGCACACTGGCGCCCTTCTTCGCCGCGGCGGAGCTGAACGATGCCGGTGTCTTCGTGCTGGCGCTGACCTCCAATCCCGAGGCGCCCCAGGTGCAGCATGCCCGCACCGACACCGGTCGCACGGTGGCGGGATCGATATTGGCTCAGCTGAAGGCGGCCAACGAGGGGCTGGAGCCGATGGGTCCGCTGGGGGCCGTCGTCGGTGCCACCATCGGCGAGACCGATGAGGAGCTCGATATCGGCGGCCCGTTGCTGATCCCGGGCTTCGGCGCTCAGGGCGGGGGAACAGGCGACCTCGATCGGCTGTTCGGCCGGCTGCCGTCCGAGAGGCTGCTGGTCTCGACCTCCCGCGGTGTGCTCTCCGCGGGCCCGGATGCCGCGGCTCTGCGCTCCGCCGCCCTCGAACTCAACGACCAGCTGCGCCACCGTTGAGAACCCGTCGAGTGTGGGGGCACCCCACACT
>JAEZEJ010000110.1 GCA_023417775.1 Actinomycetes bacterium
CTCGTGCCGCCGTCCGGGTTGTCGACCTGCCCGCCGCGGTCCTCGTTCACCAGAGCGATCGGGAAGTCGTGCAGATTCTTCTGCGGGTCGGCGACGGCGCCCATGTACAGGGCAGCCATCAGGGACATGATCACGACGACGAGGATCAGCGGCGCCAGCCAGAATCGTGGGGACCGCAGGACACCCGCGATCGTCGTTCCGGCCTCGGCGTCGTGGGCGGGTGACTCGTGCTGGCCGGTTCCGACCTGGGCGGTCCCGGTCCCATCATCGTCGGCGTTCTCGTGTCTCCCCATCTCACTCTCCCGTTCGATCGGCCGGCCGTCGTGAAGGTCAGAAACCCATACGTCCCAACTGCTTCGGGTCCCGCTGCCAGTCCTTGGCCACCTTCACGTGCAGATCCAAGTACACCTTGGTGCCGAGCAGCTTCTCGATCTGCGCACGGGCAACCGTGCCGACCTCTTTCAACCGGGCGCCGCGGTGCCCGATGATGATGCCCTTCTGGCTGTCGCGTTCGACGTAGACATTCACGCGGACGTCGAGGAGGGGCTTGTTGGCGGGACGGTCCTCGCGCGGCACCATCTCCTCGACGACAACCGCGAGGGAATGCGGGAGCTCGTCATGGACGCCCTCCAGCGCCGCCTCGCGGATGATCTCGGCGACCAGCGTCTCCTCGGGTTCGTCGGTGAGCTGACCCTCGGGGTAGAACGCCGGACCCTCGGGGAGCGCGGCCACCAGCAGGTCCGCGAGCAGACCGACCTGATCGCCGCTGGTGGCGGACACGGGGACGATCTCCGCCCACTCGACCCCCGCCTCCTGTCCCGCCGTGGAGATCGCCTGCAGGTGCTGGGCGAGTCGTTCGGGCGAGACCAGATCGGTCTTGGTGGCGATCGCGAACATGGACTTGGACCGCAGCGACGCGAGCTCGCCGACCAGGTAACGGTCGCCCGGGCCGATGCGCTGATCGGAGGGGAAGCACATGCCCACGATGTCGACCTCGGACCAGGTCGAGCGAACGAGATCGTTGAGCCGCTCGCCGAGCAGGGTCCGCGGACGGTGCAGACCAGGGGTGTCGACGAGGATCAACTGGCCGTCCGGGCGGTGCACGAGACCGCGCACGACGTGCCGGGTGGTCTGCGGACGCGACGAGGTGATCGCCACCTTCTCACCGACCAGGGCATTGGTCAGCGTGGACTTGCCGGCGTTGGGGCGGCCGACGAAGCTGACGAAGCCGGAATGGAACTCCGCCATCTCAGGCCTCCACGACCGTGTCGACCGCGCCGGTGGCATCGGCGACCACGACCGGGACTCCCGCGCCGGCGAACTCGCGCACCGTCTCGGTGCGGATCGGCACATCGCCCTCGGTCACCACGGCCCCGGCCTCCAGTCCCTTCGCCCCGGAGGACAATGCCATCGCGACGGCGAGGTCCAGTGCGGCGACGGTGAGCGATTCCAGGGCGACCGTGGCCGCGGCATAGGTCCGACCGTCGAGATCGCGGACCGCCGCCCCCTGGGCGGCACCGATGCGCGCGCGGGTGGCGCGGGCGAGCGTGACGAGCTTGGCATCCTCAGCCGACAGATCCATGGGCTCAGCGTATCGGCCCGACCCCGCGCGCTCAGGAGTCGAGGCGGGAGACCAGGACCCGTCCGATGCGATTGCGGCGGCCGGCGGGAGTCTGAGCCTCCAGCCGCAGCCCGTCGACCTCGACCACGCTGCCCGGAATGGGCACCTTGCCGAGGTGCTTGGCCATCAGACCGCCGACCGAGTCGACATCGTCGTCCTCGATCGGCACACCGCACAGCTCTTCGAGATCGTCGACATCGAAGCGCGCGCTGACCCGCCACGAGCCGTCGGCGAGCTGCTCGCTGTCATCGGGCTCGGAGTCGTACTCGTCGGTGATCTCGCCGACGATCTCCTCGAGGATGTCCTCGATCGTGACCATGCCCGCGGTACCGCCGTACTCATCGACCACGATCGCCACGTGGGTGCGGTCGGCCTGCATCTCGCGCAGCAGGTCGTCGGCCTTCTTGGTGTCCGGCACGAAGAGGCAGGGGCGGCACATCGAGTCGATCTTCTCGGCCGTCTCGGCGGCGTGGTTGTCGAAGACCCGCTTGGTGACGTCCTTGAGATAGGCCATGCCCACCACGTCGTCGAGGTTCTCCCCCACGACCGGGATCCGCGAGTACCCGCTGCGCAGGGCCAGGCTCATCGCCTGTCGCAGGGTCTTGTGCTGCTCGATGAAGACCAGGTCCGGGCGGGGCACCATCACCTCACGGACGATCGTGTCGCCGAGCTCGAAGACCGACTGGATCATCCGCGACTCATCGGTCTCGATCACCGAACTGCGGGCCGCGAGATCGACCAGCTCGCGGACCTCGACCTCCGAGGCGAAGGGCCCCTCGCTGAAGCCCTTGCCCGGGGTGAGCGCGTTGCCGATGAGGATGAGCAGCTTGGGGATCGGGCCGAGCAGCGCGGTGAGGAGGATGACGCCGAGTGCCGAGGCCACGGCGATCCGCTCGGCGTGCTGCTTGCCGATGGTGCGCGGGCCGACCCCGATCACGACGAAGCTCACCACCGTCATGATCGCGATCGCGATCAGCACATTGCTCCACAGGCCCTCGACGTGGTCGGCGATCACGGCCGCGACGAGGACGATGCTCGCCGTCTCCGCGAGGATGCGCAGGAGGAGCACCGTGTTCAGATACGGGGCGGGGTCGGCCAGGATCGTTCCGAGGCGTTTGGCCCCGGCGCTGCCGGACTCCGCCAGCTCCTCGGCGCGCGCCCGCGAGAAGGACGAGATCGCGGCGTCGATGCTCACCAGCAGACCGGCGACGACGGCCAGGACGACCGCCAGCACCAGCGGAGTCGTCACCCCCATGCCATCACCCCGCCTGAACCGAGATTTGCTCCGTATTCGTCAACGGGAGCAGCACTCGGTCGACGAATATGGAGCAAATCTCGGTTCACGCCGAGGCCTCGTGCCATTCGAGCAGCAGCCGGCCCTGGATGCCGAACATCTCCGCGTGCTCCTCGGGAGTGGCGTGGTCGTACCCCATCAGGTGCAGCATGCCGTGCACGGTCAACAGCCGGATCTCATCGTCGCGATCGTGACCCGCCGCCGGGGCCTGCTGTGCGGCGATCTGCGGGCACAGCGCGATATCGCCCAGATAACCGGGGTCGTCGTCCTCATCCGGCTCGTCCCTGCCCGGGGTCAGCTCGTCCATCGGGAAGGAGAGGACATCGGTCGGCCCCTCCTTGCCCATCCACTGCTCATTGAGCGTGGCGATGGTGTCGGCATCGACCAGCCGCATGGTCATCTCGGTCTGCGGGTGCAAGCGCATCCGGCGCAGCACGAAACGGCACAGGCGGGTGAGGTCGAGGACATCGACGTCCTCGCCGGACTCGTCGAGAACGTCGACGCTCATGCCGTCATCTGCCCGAGAAACACACGATACGCAGATGCCGGCATGAGGTGCCGCATCGTTCGCTCGCTCATGCACGCTCGCGAGTGCTGTCGCCGTGTCGCCCGGCGTCGTACTGGTCGTAGGCGGCGACGATGCGGCCGACGAGCTTGTGGCGCACGACGTCATTGCTGGTGAGTCGCGAGAAGTGGATGTCGCGGACATCGCCGAGGATATTCTCGACGACTCGCAGACCGCTCGTGGCGCCACCGGGCAGATCGACCTGTGTGACATCGCCGGTGACGACCATCTTGGAGCCGAAGCCCAGCCGCGTGAGGAACATCTTCATCTGCTCCGCGGTGGTGTTCTGCGCCTCGTCGAGGATGATGAACGCATCGTTGAGGCTCCGGCCGCGCATGTACGCGAGGGGCGCGACCTCGATGACGCCGCTGGTCAGCAGCTTGGGGATCGACTCGGGGTCGAGCATGTCGTGCAGGGCGTCGTAGAGCGGACGCAGGTACGGGTCGATCTTCTCACTCAGCGTGCCCGGCAGGTAGCCCAGCCGCTCCCCCGCCTCGACCGCGGGACGGGTAAGGATGATCCGGGTGACCTCCTTGGCCTGCAGCGCCTGGACGGCCTTGGCCATCGCCAGATACGTCTTGCCGGTGCCGGCCGGGCCGATGCCGAAGACGATCGTGTGCTTGTCGATCGCATCGACATAGCGCTTCTGGTTGAGGGTCTTGGGCCGGATGGTGCGACCGCGGCTCGACAGGATGTTGAGGCTCAGCACCTCGGCGGGCCGCTCCTGGGTCTCGGTGCGCAGCATGGAGATACTGCGCTCGACCGTCTCGCGGCTCAGGGCCTGGCCGGTGCGCAGGATCGTGACGAGCTCGTCGAGCAGACGCTCGACGAGCGCCGCCTCGGCCGGGTCGCCCTCGACCGTGATCTCATCGCCCCGGGCATGGACGCGGGCATCGAAGGAATCCTCGACCAGCTTCAGGAACTCATCGGCCGGGCCGAACAGGGCCACGGCGGGAACGCTCGACGGCACGGTGAACACGTGGCGAGCCTTGATGTCATCAGTCATACGCGAGACAGTCTACGCCGTCGCACCGACAGCCGTCTCGCTACAGAGCCCGCTCCCACCGCGGCAGCGGTAGGCCGCCGCCATCTGGCTCAGGCCAGGAAGAGCTTGGAGACGTCCACGCCCGCGAGCACATGGGCGTGCGCGTGGAAGACGGTCTGGCCGGCATCCGCGCCGGTGTTGAAGACCAGGTTGTAGTCCTCATAGCCCTCCTGGCGCGCGATGACCCGCGACTGCGCGAGCAGTTCCGCGGCCACCTGCGGCGAAGCCTGGGCGAGGCTGGCGACGTCCGGCTCGTGCTCGCGCGGGATCACCAGCACGTGGACGGGAGCCTTGGGGTTGATGTCGCGGAAGGCGATGGTGTGCTCCGACTCGGCCACCACCTCCGCCGGGATCTCTCCAGCGACGATCTTGCAGAACACGCAGTCAGCAGCCATGCGCCTCAGTCTAGAGCGCCCCGTACGGAGATTCGCTCCCCCTTCATCGACCGGAGCCGGTCCTGATCGATGAAACGGAAGCGGATCTCGGCACAGCTGAGGTCACTTGAAGGCGTCGCGGATGCGGCCGAAGACGCTGTGGCGATGGGACTGTCCGACGACCGGCTCGGGGCGCTCCTCGTGCCGCAGGGAGGCGAGCTCGGTCAGCAGCTCGCGCTGATGCTCGTCGAGGTCGCCGGGGGTCTCGACGAGCACCTGCACCGTCAGATCACCGCGCCCGCTGCCACGCAACCGCTGCACACCCTGCCCCCGCACGGTGACGGTCTCACCCGACTGCATCCCGGCCGGGACATCGATCGGCACCGTCGCGGGCACATCGCCGAGGTCGGACCGCTCGGACTCCAAGGTCGGGATCTCGATGCGGGTGCCGAGCGCGGCAGCCGTCATCGGCACCGCGATCTGGCAGGCGAGCTGATCGCCCTGGCGGGTGAAGACCTCATGCCGCTGCACCCGCACCTCGACATAGAGGTCGCCGGCAGGTCCGCCCCCGGTACCGACCTCGCCCTCGCCGGCCAGCTGGATGCGGTTGCCGTCGTCGACGCCGCCGGGGATGTTGACCGAGATCGTGCGACGGGCACGCACCCGGCCGTCGCCACCGCACTCGGCGCAAGGGTCCGGGATGATCGTGCCGAAGCCGCGGCAGGTCGGGCACGGACGGGAGGTGCGGATGTCACCGAGTAGCGACCGCTGCACCGACTGCACCTCGCCATGGCCGTGGCAGGTCCCGCAGGTGACCGGCTCTGACCCTTCGTTCGCGCCCGACCCCTCGCACCGCAGACAGACGATCGCGGTGTCGACCTTGAGCTCGCGGGTGACGCCGAAGGCGGCCTCGGGAAGCGTGACGACCACGCGCAACAGCGCATCGGACCCGCGCTGGACCCGGGACTTGGGACCCCGGGAGGCACCGCCCTGGCCGAAGAAGGCGTCCATGATGTCGTCGAAGTTGAAACCGCCCTGGCCGAAGCCACCGCCCATGCCTCCGCCGGACAGCGGATCGCCGCCGCGATCGTAGACGGCGCGCTTATTGGGATCTGCCAGGACCTCATAGGCCTGGGAGACCTCCTTGAACTGCTCGGCCGCGTCCGGAGCGTCGTTGACGTCCGGATGCAGCCGGCGCGCGGCCTTGCGATAAGCCTTCTTCAGCTCCTCGGCGCTCGCCTCACGCGAGACGCCCAGCAGTGCGTAGTAGTCCTGTGCCATGTCCTTCTCTCACCCGATCGCGGGATCAACCGTCCGCGAGGATTCGTCCGACGTAACGGGCCACGGCCGAGACGGCGGCCATCGTGCCCGGATAGTCCATGCGCGTGGGTCCGACGGTACCGAGCCGCGCCAGGATCTCCGCATCGGACCCGTAGCCCGAGGAGACCACAGCCGTGCCCGACAGTCCATCGTGCCCCGTCTCGACGCCGATACGGACCTGGGCGGCGTCGCTCGGCGAGCGGGTCGCCTCCCCCAGCAGCTTGAGCAGCACGACCTGCTCCTCCAATGCTTCGAGCACCGGACGGATCGCGGTGTCGAAGTCGGCGCCGAAACGCGCCAGATTCGCCGTGCCGCCGACCGCGATCCGCTCCTCGGAGCGCTCACCGGACAGCGTGTGGCTCAGCGTGGTGACGATGCTGGTCACGATCGGACGGTCCCCGGGCTCGACGCCGTCGATCAGCTCGGCGAGCCGCAGTGCCGCCTCGGGCAGGCGCTGGCCGACGGTGGCGCGGACCAGCCGGCCCCGCAGATCCGAGAGCAGCTCCTCGCTCGGCGTCTCCACCAGCTCGACGATGCGCTGCTCGACCCGGCCACTGCTGGTGATGACGACCAGCAGCACGCGGGATCCCTCGAGCGCGACGGCCTCGATGTGCCGGACGGTCGAGCGCGTCAGCGACGGGTATTGGACGATCGCCACCTGATTGGTGAGCTGGGCGAGCACCTTCACGCTGCGTCGCACGACATCGTCGACATCCAGGGCCTCCGCGAGGAAGGTCTCGATCGCGCGACGCTCCGCCGGTGACATCGCCTTGACGGTCGCGAGACGGTCCACGAACATCCGATAGCCCTTGTCGGTGGGGATGCGCCCGGCGCTGGTGTGCGGCTGAGTGATGTACCCCTCGTCCTCCAGGGCGGCCATATCGTTGCGGATCGTGGCCGGTGAGACACCGAGATGGTGGCGGTCGACCAGGGCGCGCGAGCCCACGGGCTCCTGGGTCGACACATAGTCCTCGACGATGGCGCGCAGGACGTCGAGTCGGCGTTCCTCCGACATGATCGCGGTCACCTCCCCGTGTCGCGCTGGCACTCTCGATGGTCAAGTGCCAGTCTAGTGTCCCGTGTCGAGAGTTCATCACCGCCTTTCGCCGCCTGTGTGGCGCTCCGCTGCGTTGGCGTCGCTCGAAAGGCGTCCAGCCTGCCAGCGCTCCGCCGCCTCGCGGAGCATCCACCCAGACGACGCCTCTCGGCAACTAACTCTCGACACGGGACACTAGCCAGATGACCGAGCTCACCGTACGGCCCGACGGAGCGATCGCGGTCACCTCCGGCGACGGCACGCTGACCTATACGCCCTATGCGGTGACGGCCCCCGATGGGCAGCTGATCGAACACGAGTCGCGTGGTGGGTCGCTGGTCGGCGCCTGGGCCACACAGGTCGGCGAGGCCTTCGTGGAGGTCTCCTATCTCGGTGACGGGCCGTCCGGCGGCGAGCTGGTCATGGTCGTGACCACGCCCGGCGAGCCGCCGCGGGTCGCGCTCGGCGCGCTCATCTCCTCTGAGGTGCCTTCCGCCGACGTGCCCGCCAGCTGGCCCGCCGCGGTCGACCTCGCCCTCGGGCTCATCGCCGACACCACCCTCGACAGCGGCTCGAAGGACGAGGTCGAGGCCTTCCACCAACGACTGCTGGAGGTCGTCCATGGCCTTTGACCGTTACGGCTCCGATGTCCTCGGCAGCGACTGGCGCAAGCCCCCGCGCGGACATTCCACCGAGCGGTCCGCCGACCTCGGACTGGTCGTCGAGGAGGCCACCAGCGGCTTCGTCGGCGAGATCATGAAGGTGGAGCGCGATCTCGGCACCGTCGTGCTGGAGAACCGCCATCTCAAACGGCGCACCTTCCCCTTGGGGCCGGGCTTCCTCCTGGAGGGCAAGCCGGTGGTGCTGGTGGCGCCGGCCCGCGCGACGCCCCAGCAGACGACGCGGACGGCCTCCGGCTCCCGGATCGCCGCCGACACGCGCGCCAAGGTGGCCCTCCCGAGCCGCATCTACGTCGAGGGTCGCCACGATGCCGAGCTGGTCGAGAAGGTGTGGGGGGATGACCTGCGCGCCGAGGGCGTCGCGGTCGAGTTCCTCGGCGGTATCGACGACCTGACCGCCATCGTGCGCGACTTCGCCCCCACGAGCGAGCGGCGCCTCGGCGTGCTCGTGGACCACCTGGTCCCGGGCTCCAAGGAGTCGCGCATCGCCGAGCAGCTGTCGGGACAACCCCATGTCCTCGTGGTCGGACACCCCTATGTGGACGTCTGGCAGGCGGTGAAGCCCGAGCGGCTCGGCATCCGGGAGTGGCCCACGATCCCCCGATCGGTGGAGTGGAAGAAGGGCATCTGCGCGTCCTTCGGCTGGCCGCACGAGAGTCAGGCCGATATCGCGCGGGCCTGGAAGCACATCCTGAGCCGCGTCGACTCCTATACCGATCTCGAACCGGCCTTCCTGGGGCGCGTCGAGGAGCTCATCGACTTCGCCACGCTGCCCATCGACTGACCCTCCCGATCGTTCGGGCCGGAGGGCTCAGGTGAGATGGCGGACCACGTGATCGGCCATCAACCGGCCGTCGCGGGTCAGCACGACGCGTCCGTCGTGCTCGGACAGGAGTCCGGCATCGACCATCGCCCGCGGGTCGGCGGCGAGCGCCGAGCTCTCGATGCCCTCACGTAGCCGGATCCGCAGCATCACGTCCTCGAGGGCGCGCGTGTCATGGTCGAGGGTCTCACCGTCGGCGCGCACCGGATCGCCCGTCGCGAGACGCTGGGCATAGGCGGCCGGATGCTTGACATTCCACCACCGTTCACCGGCGAGGTGGGAATGCGCGCCGGGTCCCACGCCCCACCAGTCGCCGGAGTACCAGTAGCCCAGATTGTGGCGGCACCGGGCGGCGTCATCGCGCGCCCAGTTCGACAGCTCGTACCAGCTGAGCCCCGCCTGCTCGAAGAGGTCGTCGGCCAGCAGGTACTTGTCGGCCGTCTCATCGTCATCGGGCATCGCCACCTCGCCGCGGCGCACCTTGCGCGCGAATGCCGTGCCGTCCTCGACGATCAATGCATAGGCGCTGACGTGGTCGGGCTCCATCGAGAGGGCCTCCTCGACCGTGCGCCGCCAGCCGTCGACCGTCTCGGTGGGAGTCCCGTAGATGAGGTCGACGCTCACCTGTTCGAAGCCGGCCTCACGCGCCCACCGCACCGCCCGCGGCACATTGGCCGGGTCGTGGGTGCGATCGAGCATCGCGAGCACATGCGGCTCGGCCGACTGCATCCCGAAGGAGATCCGCGTGAACCCGCCCTCGCGCAGGGCGGCCAACGATGTCGGCGTCACGCTGTCCGGATTGGCCTCCGTGGTGACCTCCGCGTCGGTGGCGAGGCCCCACGCGTCGTCGATCCCCCGCAGCATCCGCACGAGCTCGCCCGAGGCCAGCTGCGTCGGCGTGCCGCCCCCGACGAAGACCGTGTCGACCACCCTCGGGCCGGTCTCCTGCGCCGCCCGCTCGATCTCGCGCAGCGCCGAGTCGGCGTACTGGGCGCGCGTCGCGCCCTCCCCGAGCTCATCGGACGTGTAGGTGTTGAAATCGCAGTAACCGCAGCGCACATCGCAGAACGGCACGTGTAGATACATGCCGAAGGAGCGACCCCACTCCCTGGCGGTCGCTCCTTCGGCGTTCACAGGACCAGACTAGCGTCCGGCCGTCACCCGGATGTCGGGCGTCAGGCGTAGAAGCCGTCGAGGATGTCCTTATAGTTGTCCTCCACGACCCGACGCTTGACCTTGAGGCTGGGCGTGATCTCCCCGGACTCGATCGACAGATCGTGATCGAGGATCGCCCACTTCTTGATCGTCTCCCACTGGTTGAGCTTGGCGTTGAGCTCCTTGACGTAGCCCTCCATCTCGGACTGCATCGTGTCGGAGGAGACGACCTCGCTGTAGGACTTGCCCGACATGCCGTGCTGCTCGGCCCAGGCGTCCACCGCATCGGGGTCGAGGGTGATCAGCGCCGAGCAGAAGTTGCGCTCATTGCCGTGCACGATCATCTGACTCGCCAGCGGGCAGACGGCCTTGAACGCGCCCTCGATGTGCGAGGGGGCGACGTACTTGCCGCCGGAGGTCTTGAACAGGTCCTTCTTGCGGTCGGTGATCTTCAGGAAGCCGTCGGCATCGACCTCGCCGATGTCGCCGGTCGCGAGCCAGCCGTCGCCGGTGAGCGAGGAGGCCGACTCCGCCTCCAGATTGTGATACCCGCGCATGACGCCCGGGCCCTTGATGAGGACCTCGCCGTCCTCGGCGATCTTGACCTCGGTACCCGGCATCGGGAGACCGACCGAGCCGATCTTGAAGTCATCGGGGTGGTTGACGAAGGACCCGGCCGAGGTCTCGGTGAGTCCGTAGCCCTCCAGGATCAGGACACCTGCGGCGTGGAACCACTCAGCGATATCGGAGGACAGCGCCGCGGCCCCGGAGATGAAGAAGCGGACCCGCCCGCCGAAGCGGTCGCGGATCTTGGTGAAGACCAGCTTGTCGGCGATGCCGTACTTGATCTTGAGGACCGCGGGGATCGACTTGCCGGCGCGCTCGAGCCGGGAGTGCTCCAAGCCGACCTTCTCGGCCCAGCGGAAGATCTTGAGCTTGGCACCGCCCTCCTCCTCCATCATGCCGACGATGCGGCCGTAGGCCTTCTCGAAGATGCGCGGCGCGGCACCCATGAAGGTCGGCTTGACGATGGCGAGGTTGTCGACGATCTTCGGCACCCGGCCGTCGATCGCGGCCGGGAAGCCGACCTGCAGCTGCGTGGTCAGCAGCACCTTGCCGAAGGAGTGCGCCATCGGCAGCCACCGGAACTCCAGATCGTCGATGGTGAGGAATCCACCGGCAGCGACCGCCGCACCCTCGTAGGTCCAGCCGTCGTGGCTGAGCCGGACGCCCTTCGGACGGCCGGTGGTGCCGGACGTGTAGATCAAGGTGGCGAGGTCATCGGGCTCGGTGGCCGCCACCCTCTCGCGCACCGCCTCGGAGTGGTCCTGGAGATACGTCTGACCCAGCTCCTCGAGCTCGGCGAAGGTGATGACCCAGTCTCCATCGCCCTCGCCGTCGAACAGGACGACCTTCTCGACGCTCGGGAGCTCCGAGCGCTTCTCGCGCAGCTTGGCCAGCTGCTCATCGTCCTCGGCGAAGACCACGCGGCTGTCGGAGTCGGCGATGATGTAGGCGACATCGTCGGCGACCGAGGTGGGATAGACCGTGGTGGTGGCCGCGCCGGCGGAGTTGATCGCGAGATCGGCGAGGATCCACTCGTAACGGGTGCCGGCGGCGATGGCCACGCGCTGCTCACGGTCGATGCCGAGCGAGATCAGGCCGGCTGCCAGCTTGCTGACATGGTCTCCGGCCTGGGACCAGGTGATCGACTGCCAGTTCTCCTGGGCATCCGGGTAGCGGAAGGCCTCCCCGCTACCGGACTTGGCGACGCGTTCGAAGAACATCTCTCCGACGTTGCGGGCACGGTTGTTGATGATCTCCAGCTGCTCGGGCGTGGGGGTCGGGGCAGGCATCGTGCTCCTTCGCGGGGGACTTGTGGTGGAGATCACCTTAACTGATGAGTAGCTTGTCTCACACCGACTTCACCGAGTTGTTGCCTTCGCACGCAGCGACTCCCCGATCCGGGGCTCTTCCGCGACCCTCGCCAACAGGTGCCGCTCCGTGGTGCAGGCACGGAACACGAACCCCACCGTGAGGTCGTGGTCGCGTCGCTCGTCGATGACGATCGGATCGCCGGCGGCGACCGCTCCGGTCTCCAACACCCGCAGATAGGCGCCCGGCACACCGTGTTCGGTGAAGCGCTTCACCCAGCGGGGCTCGTCGAGGAAACCGGCGAAGACCGAGCAGGGGATCCGCACCGAGGTGACCTCGAGCAGGGTCCCGCCGACACGCCATCGATCGCCCATCCGCGCGCCCTGCACGTCGAGGCCGAGGGTGGTCAGGTTCTCGCCGAAGACTCCGCTGCGCAGCGGACGGCCCAGCTCGGCCTCCCAGTGCGCGTAGTCCTCGCGGGCGAAGGCGTAGACGGCCTGGTCGTGGCCGCCGTGATGGACGAGATCGCCGATCTCGTCACCGGTGAGACCGAGCTCGCCGATCCGCACAGGGCCCTCGACGGGATGCTTGTCGATCGCGGTGCGCTTGAGCTTGCCGTGCGGGGTCGGCTGGACCCGCCCCACGTTCACCGACTCGATCCTCGCCATCTGCCGAGCATAGAGGGTGCGGTTCGGGGTCAGGACTGCTTGGGCTCGCTGGTGGAGAGGGCGGCGATGAAGGCCTCCTGGGGGACCTCGACGCGGCCGACCATCTTCATCCGCTTCTTGCCCTCCTTCTGCTTCTCCAGCAGCTTGCGCTTACGGCTGATGTCGCCGCCGTAGCACTTGGCGAGCACGTCCTTGCGCATGGCGCGGATGGTCTCGCGGGCGATGATGCGCGCGCCGATGGCGGCCTGGATCGGCACCTCGAACTGCTGCCGCGGGATGAGCTCCTTGAGCTTGCCCGCGAGCGCGACCCCGTAGGCATAGGCCGAGTCCCGGTGCACGATCGCGCTGAAGGCGTCGACGATCTCCCCCTGGAGCAGGATGTCGACCTTGACCAGATCCGCGGCCTGCTCGCCCGAGGGCTCGTAGTTGAGCGAGGCGTAGCCCTTGGTGCGCGACTTGAGCTGATCGAAGAAGTCGAACATGATCTCGCCCATGGGCAGCGTGTAGCGGATCTCCACGCGGTCCTCGGACAGATAGTCCATGCCCTCGAGCTTGCCGCGGCGCGACTGGCACAGGTCCATGATCGCGCCGATGTAGTCCGCGGGAGCCAAGAGCGTGGCGTTGACGATGGGCTCGTAGACCTCGGCGATCTTGCCGCTCGTGGGGTACTCGCTCGGATTCGTCACGACCACCTCGCTGCCGTCCTCCATCAGCACCCGGTAGATCACATTCGGCGCGGTGGAGATGAGGTCGAGGTTGAACTCCCGCTCCAGGCGTTCGCGCACGATCTCCAGGTGCAGCAGGCCCAGGAAGCCGATGCGGAAGCCGAAGCCGAGGGCGCCGGAGGACTCGGGCTCGAACTGCAGGGCGGCGTCGTTGAGCTGCAGCTTGTCGAGCGCGTCGCGCAGCGTCGGATAGTCGTCGCCGTCGATCGGGTACAGCCCTGAGAAGACCATCGGGTTCGGGTGCCGGTAGCCGCCCAGCGGCGACTCGGCCGGACGGTTGTTGGAGGTGACGGTGTCACCGACCCGCGACTGGCGGACCTCCTTGACGCCCGTGATGAGATAACCGACCTCGCCGACGCCGAGGCTGCGCTCCTTGATCGGCTCGGGGCTGATGACGCCGACCTCGAGCATCTCGTGCACCGCCCCGGTCGACATCATCTTGATGCGATCACGGTGGCTGAGCTGCCCGTCGACGACACGGACATAGGTGACCACGCCCCGATAGGTGTCGTAGACGGAGTCGAAGATCAGGGCGCGTGGTGGGGCCTCGGTATCGCCTTCAGGAGCGGGCACCTGCTCGACGATCGCCTCCAGCAGGTCGGCGACGCCCTCGCCGGTCTTGGCCGAGACGCGGAGCACATCGGCCGGGTCGTCGCCGATGATGCCGGCCAGCTCCTCGGCGTACTTCTCCGGCTGCGCACCGGGCAGGTCGATCTTGTTGAGCACGGGGATGATGTGCAGATCGGCCTCGAGAGCGAGGTAGAGATTGGCGAGGGTCTGCGCCTCGATGCCCTGCGCGGCGTCGACCAGCAGGATGGCGCCCTCGCAGGCCTCGAGACTGCGGCTGACCTCGTAGGTGAAGTCGACGTGCCCGGGGGTGTCGATCATGTTGAGCACGTGCACCGTGCCGGCCTCATCGCCTCGGGAGGGCGTGAACGGCATACGCACGGCCTGGCTCTTGATCGTGATGCCCCGCTCCCGCTCGATGTCCATGCGATCGAGGTACTGGGCGCGGGCGGCGCGTTCGTCGACGACGCCGGTGATCTGGAGCATGCGATCGGCGAGGGTGGACTTGCCGTGGTCGATGTGCGCGATGATGCAGAAGTTGCGCAGTACCTCGGCTGGGGTCGAGCCCGGGGCCGGGCCGTGAAGAGTGGACACGAGGCGGCTACCAGGCGATCGCGATGACGACGTTCAGGCCGATGAGGCCCGCCAGCACATAGGCCATCGAGTTGGGGGCGGGCTTGCGCTGCTGCGTGTACGCCACCACGACCGCAGCGATCGCGACGACGAGTTTGACGCCGATCTTGATGTGATTGGGGCCCTCGTCGTACACATCGGTCATCTCCCACAGCCCCACCAGCAGCAGGCCGGTCACCAGCGCGGCGGCGGTGGCGTGCGCCGTGCCGGGGGTGATCTGCGGCGGCGTGAAGTTCATCGCCAACAGGGCGACGGCCCAGAACAGGACGTGCAAGATGACGAGGATGGTGAAGAGGGTAGCCACGGCCTCCATCGTAGAGGTCGATGCGATTTGAGTCGGCAGCGCATGTGCTGCTATCGTTGAGGATCGCGTGCCCGGTCACGTCCCATGACGGCTGGCACCATCACCATCTTCATCAGCAGTTTCACGAGAGAACAGGTTTTGCCCCGTGGCGAACATCAAGTCGCAGATCAAGCGCAACCGCCAGAACGAGGCTGCGCGCGAGCGTAACAAGGCCGTGCGTTCGGCCCTGAAGACCTCCGTCCGCCGCTTCAACGAGGCCGCCGAGGCCGGCGAGCAGGACAAGGCGCAGGAGATCGCTCGCGAGACCAAGCGCAAGCTGGACAAGGCCGTCTCGAAGGGCGTCATCCACAAGAACCAGGCCGCCAACCGCAAGTCGGCCATCGACAAGAAGGCCGCCGCTCTCTGAGCCGGTCGTCCTCGAAAGCCCCGTCCTCGGACGGGGCTTTCGTCGTTTCAGGGGGTCCCACGTCCCCTGCAGGACGAGGAACCCGCGATACCCCGGGGTCGGGGTAGAGCATCAACGGAATCGCGTCGCGATGGGGTTGCTGGCCTACCCCGCCCGGGACCGTAGCGTTGATGACGCACCGCCACGGAGACGAGGTGGAGCGGGTATCGCCGACGAGGGGTCAGTGACGCTGGCGGGCGGCGGCGACGCGCAGGATCATGCGCTCGACCGCGTAGCCGGGCTCGGCTCCCCCGCCCTTGACCGCGATATCAGCCTCGGCCACCGCCCGCAGCGCCCGCTGCAGGCCGGCCGGCTCCCAGGACCGCAGCTGCTGACGCAGTGAGCGGATCTTGAACGGCGGTGCCCCGATCTGGGAGGCGATCTCGTTGTCGCGCATACCTCCGGGGGCGCTCGCCAGATGCGCCAGCTGGCGCAGACCGGTCGCGAAGGCCGAGGTCACGAGCACCGGAGCGACCCGCGCGGCCTCGGCCCAGCGGGCCCGCTCCAGCGCATCGGCGAGCCGGCCCTCGATCGCCGCATCGGCGATCTCATAACCGCGCACCTCCGCTCGTCCGCCGAAGTACCGCCGGACGATGTCGAGAGTGATCGCGTCCCCTGGCGTGGTGGTCACCGCGAGCTGGTCGACCGCGCCGGCCAGTGCCCGGAGATTCTGGCCCACGGCGGTGACCAGGTACGTGGCGGCCTGCTCGTCGATCGACCGGCCGAGATCACGCGCCTCCGACCGCACCCATCCGGCGAAGTCACGTTCGTACTTGGGGGGTTGGACCTTGACCTCGTGCACCGCCGATGCCTTGCGGAGCCGGTCCAGCGTGCCCTTGCCCTTATTGCCGCCGCCGTGCACGGCGATGACGGCGACGTCCTCCTGCGGGGAGGCCGCATAGGCGATGAGCTCGGCGGCCGGAGCCTCGGCGAGGTTCTCCAGCTCCAGCACCATGACCGCCGTCGCGGCCGAGAAGAGCGAGGGACTGGTGAGCGCCGCGAGCTCACCGGCGGCGAGCTGCCCGGCGAGGGTCTCCGCCACCTCGACTTCGGGCATCTCCTCACGGACGGCCGCCAGCGCACGGCGGCGCGTGCGCTCGGCGAGGAACTCGGCGTTGCCGGTGATGAGCAGGATCTTGCCGAATGCCGTGGCCACCTCCCGAGGATATCGGCGCGAACCGACACCGCACCTCACCTCCCCGCGGGTTTAGGGGGAGATCGCGTGGAGACCGCCGTCGCGGTGGACGATCGCGATATCGCCGAACTCGTCGGTGCGCCAGGCGCGGATCCCCGCGTCGCGGAGGATCTCCAATGATCGACGGGTCGGGTGGCCGTAGTCGTTCTCCCCCACACTGACGGTCGCGGCCACGGCGCCGGTCTGCTCGTGGAAGGTGGCCGACTGATCGGCGCTGCCGTGATGCGGGACCTTGAGCACATCGGCCGCGACGTCCGCGCGTCCGGCCACCCTCAGCTGGGTCTGCTCGCCCAGGTCACCGGTGAAGAGCACCCGGACCCCACCGATCGTGAACCGCTGCACCAGGCTCACCTCGTTGCGATCCCCTGCAGGGTGATCCGGGTCCGGCCACAGCGTCTCGATCTCGACATCGCCGACCGTCACCCGCTCGCCCGGCGCCGGGGTCGACCGCGGCACGTCCGGGAGGTCCGGGCCTCCGGAGGGCCCCACCATCACCTCCTCGACCTGACGCCCGCGCACCGCCCCGCGCCATCCCGCGACGTGATCGGCATCGGCGTGGCTGAACACCAGCAGCCGGATGCGCTGGACGCCGAGCCGGCGCAGACAGCGGTCGATCGGTCCAGGATCCATCCCGGTGTCGACGACGATCGCCTCACCGGCACCGAGCGGCACCACGCTGGCATCCCCCTGCCCGACATCGCAGGCGACCACGACGACATCATCGGGAGGCCATCCGCTCTGCGGCGGCCGGACGATCGCGATCAGCAGGCCGAGCGACAGCCCGGCGGCCAACACCGGCCGGCTCAGCACGGCCAGGATCAGCCCCGCGACGACGGGCACGACGAGCAGGAGAGACCACCAGGGCTGCTCCCAGGCGATCGCCGCCCCATCCCAGGAGGCCGTGCGCTGTCCGACCTCGGCGATCCACCAACCCGCTCCGAAGGCTCCAGCCCCGATCACGTGGCCGGCCGGCGACCAGAGCAGTTCGACCAGACCACCGGACAGACCCAGCACCGTAGCCGGAGCGACGGCCGGGGCGGCCACCACATTGGCGAGCACGGCGACGAGCGAGACCTCCTCGGAGATCGCCGCGACCATCGGCACGCAGGCCAGATGCGCAGCCAAGGGGACGGCGAGCGCCATCGCGACCCACTGCGGCAACCACCGCTCCAGCCGCTTCATGAAGATCGGGCCCAGGGTGACGATGCCCGTGGTCGCGCACACCGAGAGCACGAATCCTGCCGCACGGCCCATCCACGGATCGATGACGAGGAGGACGATCACCGCCCAGGCCACGGCCCGCAGGCCATCGCGGGTGCCCCATCCCATGCCGATCACCGCGACGGTGCCCATGACCGCCGCACGCTGCACGCTCGGCTCGGGACGGGCGACCAGCACGAACACCACGACCGCCAGGAGCGCCGCCGGCAGCAGCAGGCGCCGCAGCCCGAGACCCCGGACGAGGAGCAGCACCACGCCGAGGACGATGGTCAGATTGCTGCCCGATACCGCGGTCAAATGTGTCAACCCAGAACGTTGGAAGTCCTCACGCAGGTCGTCGTCGACCGCCGTGACATCCCCGGTGACCAGCGCGGGCACGATCGCCGCCCCCGCGCCCGGGTAGGGAGCCACCGCCGACCGCACTCCCTCACGGACGTGCTCGCTCGCCTCCCACCACCACGCTCCGTCACCGAGCGCGCGCCACCGTTCGACGGCCAGCACCCCGGCGATATCGGCATCCTCACCGGGCGTGAGCGCCCCGTCGAGCACGATGCGGCGACCCACCACGAGACCCTCCAGGTCACCGCGCACGAAGGCCGTGAGCCGGGCTCGCCCCTCGACCTCGCCGCCGCTGCTGCGCGCGCGTCGGGCCGTGAGCTCGACGACCCCCTGCGTGCGCTCCGGTCCGAAGGCGCGCACGTCCTGGCGCACGGTCGCCTCGACGGTCACCCAGCGCTCGTCCTCAGCCCAGTCATGCAAGGGGTGTGCCTCGACCGCCGCCATCCGCACCCCGGCCGACATCGCGACGAGGCCGACGGTCACAGCGATCACCGCGAGGCCCGGCCGGCGGCTGAGCAGCAGCATGGCACCGAATGCCGCGATCACCGCGATGAGCACGACGAGCCCGGGATGACTCGTCACCGCCCAGACCGCAGTCGCCCACACCGCGCATGCACCGGGCACCATCCGCAGATCGTGGCCGCCCATCACACCGTGACGCGGTCGCGAAGCTCGGTCAGCGTCGCCTCACCGATGCCCTTGACGTCGAGGAGGTCCTCCACGGCCCGGAACGGGCCATGGTCCGTGCGACGGTCGATGATCGCCTGCGCCGTCACCGGCCCGACACCGGGCAACTCCTCCAATGTCGCGGCATCGGCGGAGTTGATGTTGATCAACGCGGCACCTCCCCCGGCGCTTCCTCCGTCGGACGCGGCCTGAGGCGGGCCGCCGACCACGATCTGCTCGCCGTCCTGCATCTCGCGCGCGAGGTTCAAGGCGGAGAGATCGGGAGATCCCGCCACGCCGCCAGCAGCCTCGATCGCCTCGTGGACACGACTCCCGGCGGCGACGACCACGATGCCCGGTTGGTGGACGTCGCCGGCCACGTGGATCACGAGCTGATCGGGCTCGTCCTCCTGCGGGGCATCCGACTCCGCCGATGAGGGCACCGAGGCCAGCGGCGCGGGATCATCGACCTGCGAAGGGCGCCCGCCGACCACCCACCAGGCGACGAGTACCGCCCCGGCGAGTCCGAGGACGGCGACGACCGCGAGCTGCCGGTCCCCCCAGCGTCGCCGGTGTTCGCCGACGTGCCTGGGTTCGGTGTCGTCATCCTCGGGCTCATCGGACTCGGCATGGTCCTCGTCCTCTGCCGGCTTCCAGGTGGCGTCGAAGGCCGTCGCCAACTCCGCGAGTCGGCGACGGGCGATCTCCGCCCGCGTCTCATCGGGGATCCCGGGAACGATTCTCTTGACCACACCAGCACCGTAGGATCCGTTGCCGTCCCGGTCTGCCCCTCAGCGCGCATCTGTGGACGGCGGACGAGCATCGGGGTCCTGGGGATAAGCGCCGCGCGGGTCAGCGACCGGTCACGGTGACGGCGATCATGCCGGGGCCCACATGGGCACCGATATCGGCTCCGACCTCGTCCACCGGGACTGATGCGCGACCCCACGCGGTCGCCAGTCGCGCCGCGACCTCATCGGCCCGCTCGCGAGCTGCCAGATGCTGAACGCCGGTGTCGAAGCCCCGGGGGAATCGAGCCGCGGCCTCGACCGCCAGATCGACCACCCGTGTCAGCGCCTTGGAGGAGGTCCGCACCTTCTCCAAGGGCACGACCGCACCCTCGGCGACCGTGAGAATCGGCTTGACGGCCAGCGCCGAGCCGATCAGCGCCTGCGCGGCTCCGATCCGGCCGCCGCGCTTCAGATACTCGAGTGTGTCGACATAGAGCAGAACCGTCGACTGCCGCCCGGCTCGGCGTGCGGCGGCGACGACCTCGGCACTCGATCCACCGTCGTCCCGCATCCGCGCCGCCGCACCCGCGGCGAAGCCCGTGGCGATGCCGACCTGGGCGGTATCGACGAGGTGGACGGGCACCTCACACCGTGCCGCCGCGAGTCGCGCCGAGTCGATCGTGCCCGAGACCCGTTTGCTCAGATGGACCGAGACGATCTCGGTCGCGCCTTCGGCGACCAGCCCGGCGTAGACCGCGGCGAAGGCCTCCGGGCTGGGCCGCGAGGTGCTGACCGTGGCCTTGTCCCGTAGCGCCTGCGCGATCGTCTCGGCATCGATGTCGACGCCCTCGGTGTAGACCCGTGAGCCGACCACGACGGTGGTGGGCACGACGGCGATCCGCTCGCGCTTCGCATCGGCAGGGTCGAGCGATGCCGTCGAGTCCGTGACGATGGCGACGCTCATGGCGTCACCCTATCCGCCGGCGGCCCCCGGGCGGTGACGTACGCACCCTTGGATCCTCGGGCGGTGGGTGAGGCGCCCCTCGACCGTGCTGAGAGGTGCATAGGTCACCGCCCCCGGAGACGGCGCCGGAGATCAGACGACGATATTGACCAGCTTGGGAGCCTTGACGATCACCTTGCGGATCTCACGCCCGTCGATCGTGCGGACGACATTCGGCTCAGCGAGCGCCAACTCGGTGAGCTCGTCGTCCGTGGCATCGGGGCTGACCTGCAGCTTGCCGCGCACCTTGCCCTGCACCTGCACCACGCAGGTGACCTCCTCGGCCACCAGGTACTGCGGATCGGCCTGCGGATACGGCACATAGGTGATCGTGGCCTCGTGTCCGAGCCGCTCCCACAGCTCCTCGGCCAGGTGCGGCGCGAAGGGCGCGAGCATCTGCGCGAGCGGTTCGAGCGCCGCCCGCGAGGTCACCGACTGCTTGGTGAGATGATTGGTGAGCTCGATGAGCTTGGCGATCGCGGTGTTGAACCGCAACTCCTCCATGTCACCGCGTACCCCCTCGATCGTGCGATGCAGGATGCCGAGGGTCGAACGATCCAGCGCATCGTCGCCGGCCTTGGTCGCTCCGGTCTCCTCATCGACGACGAGTCGCCACACGCGCTGCAGGAAGCGCTGCGAGCCGACCACCGCGCGGGTCTCCCAAGGGCGGGAGACGTCCAGCGGGCCCATGCTCATCTCATAGACGCGGAAGGTGTCGGCACCGAACTGGTCGTACATCTCATCGGGCGTGACGACGTTCTTGAGCGACTTGCCCATCTTGCCGTACTCACGCTGGACCGGTCGGCCCTCGTATGAGAACGTGCCGTCCTCGGCCTCGGTGACCTCGTCGGCCGGCACATAGGCGCCGCGCTCGTCGGTATACGCGAAGGCCTGGATGTAGCCCTGGTTGAAGAGACGGTAGAAGGGCTCCTCGCTGGAGACATAGCCGAGATCGAACAGCACCTTGTGCCAGAACCGCACATACAGCAGGTGCAGCACCATGTGCTCGACTCCGCCGATGTAGAAGTCGACGCCACCTGGATCATCGGCGCGACGCTGCTCCTGCGGGCCCATCCAGTAGCGCTCATTGGCCGGGTCGGCGATGCGCTCGGTGTTGTGCGGATCGGTGTAGCGCAGCTCGTACCAGCTCGAGCCGGCCCAGTTAGGCATGGTGTTGGTCTCGCGGCGGTACGTGCGGGGACCGTCACCGAGGTCGAGCTCGACGTTGACCCAGTCGGTCGCGCGGGCGAGCGGAGGCTCGGGCTCGCTCTCGACATCGTCAGGCGCGTAGGTGCGCGGCGAGTAGTCGGGCACCTCCGGCAACTCGACGGGCAGCATGCTCTCAGGCAGCGCGATGGGGGTGTCGTCCTCGTCGTAGACGATCGGGAACGGCTCACCCCAGTAGCGCTGCCGGCTGAACAGCCAATCGCGCAGGCGGTAGGTGGTGGTGCCCTCGCCGGTCCCCTGCTGCTCGAGCCAGGCGACGATGCGCTCCTTGGCCTCGGGCACCGGGAGACCGTCCAGGCTGATCTCGTCATTGGACGAGTTGACGACACGGCCGTCGCCGGTGAACGGCAGATCACCCTCGCCGTCGATCACCCGAGGAGTGGGCAGGCCGAAGCTCTGCGCGAACTCGAAGTCGCGCTCATCGTGGCCGGGCACCGCCATGATCGCGCCGGTGCCGTAGCCCATCAGGACGTAGTCGGCGATGAAGACCGGGATCTGCTCGCCGTTGACCGGATTGGTCGCTACGGCACCGGTGAAGACGCCGGTCTTCTCCTTGTTCTCCTGACGCTCGACATCCGACTTGGCCGCGGCACTCGCCCGGTAGGCGGCGACCGCCTCGGCCGGGGTAGCGGCTTCACCGGTCCAGCGAGGATCGGTGCCGGACGGCCACACGGCTGCCGCGAGCGTGTCGACGAGGGGGTGCTCGGGGGCGAGCACCATGTAACTGGCGCCGAAGAGGGTGTCCGGACGGGTGGTGAACACCTCGACGGGCTCGTCGCTGCCCGGCACGGCGAACTGCACCTCTGCGCCGTGGGAGCGGCCGATCCAGTTGCGCTGCATGAGCTTGCCGGACTCGGGCCAGTCGACGCGGTCGAGATCGTCGATGAGCCGATCGGCATAGGCCGTGATGCGCAGATTCCACTGGCGCAGACGGCGCTTGAACACCGGGAAGTTGCCGCGTTCGCTGCGTCCCTCGGCGGTGACCTCCTCATTGGCGAGGACGGTGCCGAGCCCGGGGGCCCAGTTGACCGGGGCGTCGCTGATGTAGGCGAGCCGGTACTCGGCGACGATCTCCTCGCGTTCGGCGGCGGAGAGGTCGGCCCAGACCGCGCCCCCGGGGACGTCGCGGGCGCCGTTCTCGAACTCGGCGATCAGCTCGCTGACGGGACGGGCGCGGTCCAGGTCCTCGTCGTACCAGGAGTTGAAGATCTGCAGGAAGATCCACTGCGTCCATTTGACGAAGTCGGGGTCGATCGTGGCGAAGGAGCGTCGCGGATCGTGGCCGAGACCGAGGCGCCGCAACTGGCGGCGCATATTGGTGATGTTCTCCAGCGTCGTCTCGCGCGGATGGCGACCGGTCTGCACCGCATACAGCTCGGCCGGCAGGCCGAAGGCGTCGTAGCCGAGGGCATGCAGGACATTGTCACCGCGCATGCGCCGGTAGCGGCCGACGACATCGGTGGCGATGTAGCCGAGGGGGTGCCCGACGTGGAGTCCCGCGCCCGAGGGATAGGGGAACATGTCCATGAGGAAGTACTTGGCGCCGTCGGCGCGCTGCTCGCCCGCGGCGGGAGCCAGGTCGCCCTCCGGATTGGGGGCATCGAAGGTGCCCTCCTGCTCCCACCGGTCCTGCCACCGCGACTCGAGTCGTCCGGCGAGGTCACTGGTGTAGCGGTAGCCGGCGTCGGAGGGAGTCGCGGAGTTCTCGGTGGTCACCCGCCCATGCTAGCCAGCGCCCTCTCCCCGATCCGTGGGCGGTGAGCTATCCCGTGCTCGGAGGCTCGACGTGGTTGACGGCTCACCGTCGCTGCCCTAGGCTCACCCATCGCTGGCCGCAGACCGAGGATGTGCCTCGACGGTCGCCCTGACCGCCACAGAAGCACATCACCGGCAGCTCTCGCCGACCACGCAGCGGTGGTCGATGACGCACCGCTCACGGATCCGGGGAGGGTTATTCCTCCTCGACGACGATGGGGCGCCACCGCGCCCAGGCGATGAAGATGGCGGACGTGACGATCAGCCCGACACCGCCCCAGAGGTTGACGTGGAAGCCGTCGCCCTTCGCCAGCTGCTCCTCGGAGGTGAAGAACAGGCCGACGATGAGCAGCACCACACCGTAGAAGCCGAGCAGACCCCCGATGATCATGCGGATATCGAAGGCTCCGGCGGTCTTGGACTGGCCGGCGTGTTCGCGATGGTCCTGGTCGTTCATGTCAGCCACCTCAGAAGATCACGTTGAAGACGATGATGATGACGAGTGCGATACCGGCGAGCTTGACCGGCGACTGGTACCACGGCAGGTCCTTCTCCTCCGGATCGACCAGCGACTCCTTGGGCGTCAGTCCGTAGACGAGGCCTACCAGCTGCTTCTCGGGCTTCGGCGCGGTGACCGAGGTGACGGCCACGCTGACCGCGATGTCGACGACGAAGGCGGCGCCGGCCGCCACGAAGCTCGCGCCCTGACCGCTCAGCGACAGCACGCCGGTGCTGAGACCGCCGAGAGCGTCTTCGCTGAGGATGGCGACGAATACGGCGGCGAGCGTGCCCGAGACGAGCCCGGTCCAACCGGCCGTGGGCGTCATCCGCTTCCAGAACATACCGAGGATGAACGTGGCGAACAGCGGGGCGTTGAAGAAGCCGAACAGTGTCTGCAGGTAGTCCATCAGGTTCGAGTAGTTCGACGCGATGAGCGCCGTGCCGATGGCGATCACCGTCGCCGCGACGGTCGCGAGCCGACCGACCAGCGTGTAGTAGTCGTCCTCGCGGTCCTTGACCACGTACTGCTGCCACAGGTCGTAGCTGAAGACCGTATTGAAGGCGGAGATATTGGCCGCCATGCCGGCCATGAAGGAGGCGAGCAGGCCCGCGATGGCGATGCCGAGCATGCCATTGGGCAGCAGATCGCGCATGAGCAGCAGGATCGCATCGTTATAGGTGACCCCCTCGACGCTCTCTCCGCCCTTGAGCTGGGCCAGCTCCGGAACGACGATCGCGGCGATCATGCCCGGGATGATGACGATGAAGGGGATGAACATCTTCGGGAAGGCGCCGATGATCGGGGCCCGCCGTGCCGAGGACATCGACTTGGACGCCATCGCGCGCTGCACCTCGACGAAGTTGGTCGTCCAGTAGCCGAAGGACAGCACGAAGCCGAGGCCGAAGACGATGCCGATCACCGAGAGGACCGGATTGTCGATGCCGGTGAGATCGGTGCCGGGCCAGGACTCCAGTTGCTCGGGTCCGGGTTGGATCTTCTCGGTGAGGCCCTGCCAGCCGCCGACCTTGTGCAGCGCGATGATCGTCAGTGGCAGCAGCGCCGCGACGATGACGAAGAACTGCAGCACCTCGTTGTAGATCGCCGCGGACAGGCCGCCGAGGGCGGTGTACGACAACACGATGACCGCCGCGATCACCAGCGAGACCCACAACGGCCAGCCGAGCAGACGATTGACGATGGTGGCCAGCAGGAACAGATTGATGCCGGCGATCAGCAGCTGCGCGACGGCGAAGCTGAGGGCGTTGACGAGGTGGGCGCCGGTGCCGAAGCGCTTGCGCATGAACTCCGGCACGCTGCGCACGCCGGAGCCGTAGTAGAAGGGCATCATGACGATGCCGAGGAAGAGCATCGCCGGGACCGCGCCGATCCAGAAGTAGTGAGCCGTCGCCATGCCGTACTGCGCCCCGTTGGCCGACATTCCCATGATCTCCACCGCGCCGAGGTTGGCGGCGATGAAGGCCAGGCCCGTGACCCATGCGGGAAGTGAACGCCCGGACAGGAAGAAGTCGATGCTGCTGGACACCTGACGGCGAGCCAGCAGGCCGATGCCGAGCACGACCGCGAAGTAGGCGGCGACGATGAGGTAGTCCACGAAATTCGCGTCGAGGCGGAATGTGGAGTCTGCTGTCGCTATCACGTCGTGTGACGTTACTCCCATCCTCGGGTGCTTGCCGGGTGCCGAATCGGGGCTGCTCGCGGGCGGGTCCCCGAGCGCTCAGCGTCCTACGATTCCCCTATGCCCATCAAGCTCGAGAATGTCGCCATCGCCGTCCGAGATCTCGAGGCGACGATCTCCTTCTTCACCGATCTCGGACTCACCGTCATCGGTCGGGACACGGTGAGCGGCGAGTGGACCGACACCGCGGTCGGCCTGGACGGCAACCACGCCAAGATCGCGATGCTCCAGACTCCGGACGGGCACGGACGGCTCGAGCTCTTCGAGTACCTCCACCCCGAGGCGATCGAGACCGAGCCCACGCTGCCGAATGAGATCGGGATGCATCGGATCGCCTTCTCGGTCGACGACCTCGACGAGTCCCTCGAGATCGCCGCGCGGCACGGCTGCCATCCGTTGCGCGGTGTCGCGACCTATGAGGACATCTACCGACTGACCTATGTCCGAGGTCCCAGCGGCATCATCGTGATGCTCGCCCAGGAGCTCACCCCCTCGGCGGCCGAGTAGGTCGTCGGCCGCGGACGGCCTAGGGCTGCTTCACCGCCGAGCACCTGGTTCAGCCCTGGAGGGCGCAGAAGATCTCGACTTTGCGGGTGGGGCCGGAGACGATCAGCTCGTCCGAGGCGTTGATGAGGGTCTCCGGGCGCGCATAGGTGAAGTCCTGTCCGCGCCGTTTCACCCCGACGACGGTGATGCCGTATTTGCTGCGCAGCGAGGACTGTTCGAGGGTCTGATCGACGGCCAGCCGGGGGGCGCGGGTGCGGGCGATCGAGAAGCCGTCGTCGAACTCGATGTAGTCGATCATCGCGCCGGTGACCATGTGCGCGACGCGTTCCCCCATCGCCGACTCGGGCCGGACCACGTGGGTGGCGCCGACGCGTTCGAGGATGCGCGCGTGCTTGGCGTTGATGGCCTTGGCCCACACCTCCTCGACACCCAGCTCGACCAGGCTCAGCACGGTGAGCACGCTGGCCTCGATATCGGTGCCGATGCCCACGACCGCACGGGAGAACTGCTCGGCGCCGATCTGGCGGAGGGCCTCGGTGTCGGTGGTGTCGGCAGCGACGACGTGCGTGAAGTCGCTCGCGAACTTCTGCACGAGGTCGGCGCGCTCGTCGACGGCCAGCACCTCATGGCCGAGGCGCTCCAGCGAGCGGGCCACGGACGCGCCGAAGCGGCCGATGCCGACGACGAGGACGGGAGCGGTGAGGGGGTTGTCGCTCTTCTTACCCAATGATCGGCTGCTCCTCGGGAAGGTGATACCGCGGTTGACGGCGGCGCAGGACGAAGGCCGACGCTGCGGCAATCGTGCCGACTCGGCCGACGAACATCAAGCCGATGAGCAATAGCTGAGACGGCCCGTTCAGGTCCGGGGTGAGCCCGGTCGACAGTCCCACGGTGCCGAAGGCCGAGGTCACCTCGAAGAGGGCGTCGATATAGGAGGCACCGGAGAGGGTCATCAGCAGGAGCGTGCCGCCGACGACGAGCATGACGGCGATCAGGGCGATCGACAGGGCGGTGCGGACGGTGCGGCCGCTGATCGAGCGGCGGCCGATCTGCACCTCGGGATCACCGCGCAGTTCGGCCAGGATCACGAAGGCGAGCAGCAGGAAGGTGGTGATCTTGATGCCGCCCGCGGTACTGGCGCTGCCGCCGCCGATGAACATCATCATGATCGCGATGCCCTGGGTCTCGGGGCGGACGAGGGCCCAGTCGAAGCTCTGGAGGCCACCCGAGCGGGTCATGATGCCGCCCTCGACGCTGGTCGCGATCTTCTCCAGGAAGGGCTGCGATCCGATCGTGGCGGGATTGCTCCACTCGATCGCGAGGAAGGCGAGGGTGCCGATCCCCAGCAGCAGGAACGACCCCCACACGGTGAGCCGGGTGTGGATGGTCCAGCGGCTCGGGCGTCGCCAGCCGCGGTAGAGCTCGGCCAGCACCGGGAAGCCGATGGCCCCGATGAAGACGGCGATGGAGATCGGGACGATGACGCCGACATCGCCCGCATAGGAGGTGAGACTGTCGTGGTTGAGCGAGAAGCCGGCGTTGTTGAAGGCCATGATCGCGTCGAACACCCCGTGCCACAGCGAGTCGAGCCAGGAGTCGAAGTACGCCGTCCGGTAGCGGATCGTGAGGACGACGGCGATGACGGCCTGGAAGCTGAGCAGTGTCACCGTGACGCGACGGAACAGCGGGCGCACGTCGCCGAGGCTGACCACGTGCATGTCCACCTGGGCGACCATCTGGGTGCGCAGCCCCAGCCGGCCGCCGATGAAGAGACCGAGGACGGTGGCGAGGGCGATGATGCCGATGCCGCCGATCTCGACCAGCAGCAGGATGATCACGTGCCCGACCGGGGACCAGTAGGTGCCGGTGTCGACGGTGGCGAGGCCGGTGACGGTCACGGCCGAGGTGGCGGTGAAGAAGGCGTCCAGGAAGCTCGGGGCCTCGCTCCCCCGCCGCGCGATCGGCAGCAGCAGCAACAGGGTCCCGACCAGGATGAGTCCGAGGAAGGTGAGCGGCAGCAGCCGCACCGGGTGCGCGATGGCCGCGGGAATGTGCCAACGTCGCGAGGGCCTCATCACCCGATGACCGTACCGCGCTCTCGGCGGCGTGCAGAGTAACAGCGCATCCGACGCACCGTTACCCTGTTGCGGTGACCTCGACGACCGACCGCCTGGCCATCGCCATCGTCACCTTCAACCGTTCGGTGCTGCTGGGTGAGCTGCTGGAGAGCGCCGCCACGATGCACGGTTCGCCGTATCGGGTGGTGGTCGTCGACAATGCCAGCACCGATGACACCTCCGAGGTCGTCGAGTCGTTCCGCGACCGCTTCGACGAGGGTGTGCTCGTGTACCACACGCTGCCCACCAATACGGGTGGATCGGGTGGTTTCAGCGAGGGGACCCGAGTGGCGCTCGAGGAGGGTGCCGACTGGGTGTGGCTGATGGACGACGATGTCGAGATCCTGCCCGATGCGATGGAGCGGTTCGAGCCGTGGATGCGCCGCTTCCAGGTCTTGCACGGCCGGCGTTACGACGTGGACGGGTCGCCCTTCTTCTGGCAGGCGAAGTTCAACGAGTTCCTCGGGGTGCCGCTGCCGTACACCCGCAAGGCCTTCAACCCCGAGGGCTATGCCATCACCAATTCGGGCACCTTCGAGGGGATGCTGATCCACGCGGACATCGTGCGGCGGATCGGACTGCCCGATCCGCGGTTCTTCATCTCCTGGGACGACGCCGTCTACGCCTGGCTGGCATCGCGCTACACACAGGTGGCCTATGTCGATGCCTATGTGCTGCAGAAGAAGCGCGAGCAGAAGCAGATCAACCTGGGACTGCGGCATCTGAACGACTCGAGCCCGCTGGCGAAGTACCACGTGATGCGCAACCGGGCCTATGTCGGACGCTACTTCGATGTCCACGGGCAGCTGAATCGCCTCGGATTCGGGCTGGGGACGGCGCTGACCTTCGCGAAGGAGGTCTTCCGTCTCATCGCCGTCGAGCGGGGGCTGAAGGGGGTCGGCGTGCTCGTCAAGGGCTGGCGCGACGGCCGCGCGATCTGGCGGGATCGCGGCTGGCGCCCCATGCCGCCCCTGGACTGACCCCGCCGTTCAACGACTTCTCATCTTCCTGGGAGACACTGCACCCATGAGCCATGTTCTCGCCCACGTCGTGTTCCCGGCCGATGGCGACCCGGACCTGATGCCGCTGTACGCCGATCCGGAGAGCTGGACGACGATCGCCGGGGAGACCGTGCGGGTCAGCAATGCCACGCATCTGATGCGGGTGGAGTCGCGTCACAGCATCCGGGTGCGCCGCAGTGAGCGGGTGTCGTTCGCGTCCTACTTCAATGCCTTCCCGGCGGCGTACTGGCAGCGGTGGACGCGGGTCGACGCGGTAGCCCTGACCCTGCGCACCGAGGGAACCGGAACGGTCACGGTCTACCGGTCGAATCCGCAGGGGATCCAGCAGCGGGTGGCCTTCGAGCATGTCGAGGACGACCGCGAGCTGCGTTTCGAACTGCCGGTGCGCAATTTCAGCGACGGCGGGTGGTATTGGTTCGAGGTCACCGCGGCCGAGACCGATGTCGTGGTCAGCGACGGAGCGTGGTCGACCGATGCGGAGCTCACCGAGGGCACCCTCTCGATCGGCATCACGACCTTCAACAAGGCCGAGTACTGTGTCCGCACGCTGGAGACGCTGGCGGATGCTCCCGAGGTCGTCGAGCAGCTGGACCGCGTCTACGTCGTCGACCAGGGCACCCAGCAGGTCGCCGATGCGGACGGGTACGGCGAGGTCGCGGGGCGTCTGGGGGCGACCCTCCAGGTCGTCCGGCAGCCGAATCTCGGCGGATCCGGCGGCTTCTCGCGCGCGATGAGCGAGACCGTGGAGGCGGGCCGGAGTCGCTGGGTGATGCTGCTCGACGATGACGTGGAGATCGAGCCGGAGAGCATCTGGCGCACCCTCCAGTTCTCCCGGGCCGCGCGCCGGCCGACCATCGTCGGCGGGCACATGTTCGACCTGCTCGACAAGCCCGTCCTGCACGCCTGGGCCGAGGGCATCGAGATGCAGCACTTCATGTGGGCACCGACCTTCCCCGAGCAGCACCGGCATGACTTCCGAGCCGCGAACCTGCGTCAGACCCCCTGGATGCACGCGCGGCACGATGCCACCTATAACGGCTGGTGGATGTGCACGATCCCGGTCGAGGTGATCGAGAAGGTGGGGCTGGCGCTGCCGGCCTTCATCAAGTGGGATGACAGCGAATACGCCCTGCGTGCCCGCGAGGCCGGCTACGCGACGGTGAGCCTCCCCGGTGCCGCGCTGTGGCATGTGTCGTGGCTGGACAAGGACGATGCCCAGGACTGGCAGGCCTACTACCACGCTCGCAACCGGCTGCTGGCCGCCATGCTGCACTCCCCCTTCCCCGGAGGCGGGGCCCTGGTCAAGGCGAGCCGTCGCATCGACCTGAAACACCTGATCTCGATGCAGTACTACGCGATCGAGCTCCGGCACAAGGCACTGCGCGACCTGCTCGCCGGGCCCTCGCATCTGGACCGCGACTGGCCCGCGGTCATGCCCGAGCTGCGCGCCTACGCCAAGGACTTCAGCGAGACACAGGTCATCACCGATATCGACGACCTCCCGAACACCCAGGAGGGACAGCGTCATTACCCGTACCAGAAGGAGCCGCAGTCGCCGCGCGGGGCAGGACGAGTGGTGTTCACCGCCAAGGCCGCCCTACGACACTGGATCCGTCCGACCGATGCGGCGACCGATCCGCAGGTCGAGCTGAGCAAGTACGACGCGACCTGGTGGCGGGTGCCCGGTTTCGACTCGGCATTGATCAGCGCCGCCGATGGTCGCGGCAAGTCCGTCTACCGGCGCGATCGGGCCGAGTACCGCAGGCTGCTGCGCGAGAGCATCGCCCTGCACAAGCAGCTCGCGGAACGTTGGGACGAGCTCGCGGCCCAGTATCGTGCCGCACTGCCGGACCTCACCTCGCGCGAGCGCTGGCACCGCACCTTCGAAGGCTGAGCGCGCAGCTCTCGAAGCGCGCGTGCCCAGCGCGTCAGTCGCCGGGCGTGCCGAACATCGGGGCGACGGTGTTGCGGAAGGTCGACAGCGCCGATCCGATGGCCATGTGCATGTCGAGGTACTGGTAGGTGCCGAGCCGGCCGCCGAAGACCACCCGGTCCTCGCCCTTCTGCAGCTCGCGGTACTTGAGCAGACCGTCGCGGTCCGCGGGTGTGTTGACCGGGTAATACGGCTCGTCGCCGGTCTCCGCGAAGCGGGAGAACTCCCGCATGATGACGCTGCGGTCGTCCGGGTAGCGGTCGGCGCGCTCGGGGTGGAAGTGCCGGAACTCGTGGATCCGGGTGTACGGCACCTCGCGATCGGCATAGTTCATGACCGAGGTCCCCTGATAGTCCGGGACGTCCACGACCTCGCGTTCGAAGTCGAGGGTGCGCCAGGACAGCGAACCCTCGGCGTAGTCGAAGTAGCGGTCGACCGGACCCGTGTAGATGACGGGGACCTGACCCACGATCGCCGCCTTGTTGATGGGCTGCGAGGCGTCGAAGAAGTCCGTGGACAACTGGATCTCGATATTGGGGTGATCGGCCATCCGCTCCAGCCAGGCCGTGTAGCCGTCAACGGGCAGACCCTCGTGGGTGTCGTTGAAGTAGCGGTTGTCATAGGTGTAGCGCACCGGGAGCCGGGTGATGATCTCGGCGGGCAGCTCCGTGGGGTCGGTCTGCCACTGCTTGGCGGTGTAGTCGCGGATGAACGCCTCGTAGAGGGGCCGCCCGATCAACGAGATCGCCTTCTCCTCCAGATTGGACGCGGAGGCGGTGTCGACCTCGTCGGCCTGGGAGGCGATCAACGCGCGCGCCTCAGACGGCGAATAGGCCGATCCGAAGAACTGGTTGATCGTGCCGAGGTTGATCGGCAGCGGGTACACGACATCGCGATGGTTCGTGTAGACGCGGTGCTGATAGGAGGTGAAGGCCGTGAACCGGTTGACGTACTCCCAGACCTGCTCATTGGAGGTGTGGAAGAGGTGCGCGCCGTACCGGTGGATCTCGATCCCGGTGTCGGGGTCGTCCTCACTGTAGGCATTGCCACCGAGGTGGTCGCGCCGCTCGACGATCAAGACCTTCAGATCCAGTTCGCGCGCCGCGCGCTCCGCGACGGTGAGTCCGAAGAAACCGGACCCGACGACCACGAGGTCGGGATTCATACACTCTCCTGGCTAGGTGGCAACCAGATCAGTCTATCGGGGCGGCCGTACGGACATGGTGAAGCCCGCGCGCTCGATCGCCGTCGCGCGACCAGACAGATGAGGCGGTACGAGAAGTGCCCCGGGGCATAGGCAAACGACCGGTAAACACACGTGAAACGGCTGGAGGGCGCCCAGCTATAGTGGCGCGGGTGCGAACACCTATCGACTGGCTGAGGACCGCCGCGGCATACTCGCGCAAGAACGCTCACATAGCGATCACTCGAGAAGAACGCTGGCGGTATGACCTCTTCTTGCTGCGAAAGCTGATCGATAGCCGGCGCTGGAACAAGGGTCTGGGCAAGCGGACCAGCGATACTCTCGCCGCGAGGCTGCTGCGCTCGATGGAGACGCAGCCCCGCGCCGTGGCACCTTCTGTACGTCAGCTCAGACGCATCCGGCGAAAGCCGGAGGCACTCAGTCTCGTCGAGAAGCTGTGGGACACCAAAGCCCAGACATCAGCGGAGTGGGCACTCGCATGTGCGATCGCCTGGTATGACGACCTCACGATGTGGCGGGGGGACCTCGCCCTGGCTCACGCGATGGAGATCGCGCCCAATTGGATCACCTTGTATGAGGAGCAAGCTCTCAATCGGAGCTCTCGAGGCCACTTGGCGCTGGCTGTGGAGGCGGCGGAGCGGGTCATCGAACTCGACCCCACCCCGGAAACTACCCGCCACTGGTCCGAGTTCATTGGCAACGAGCTCTTCAAGGGCGAGAAGTACGAGCGCGCACTGGAATACCTCGAACGCGGCGAGCCCGCTGAGCCCACGTGGGTCCACTGGTATCGCCGGGGCGTCTGTAGTGAAGAAACCGGGAGAACGGCGGCTGCCGCGGACTTGTACGCGCGTGCCGGCGCGATGCGCGTGCCCGAGCTCTCCCCCGAGCTCAGGACCGCAGCGCTCCACTACTACCAAGCCGCTATCCCCAAGACGCTCATCGAACTGGAGCGGACACCGAAGACCGAGTCAGCTGACTACTTCACACTCCTCGGCAGCACGCTGCTACGGCTGGAGCGCCCCGAAGACGCCGTGACGCGGCTCCGATCGCGCGACCAGGCGGCCGACACAGGGGATGTTGCGAGGGTCGCGGCCCTGGCCGAGGAGCTGGCCGGGAACTATCGAGAGGCCACCGCCGAGTACCGAGCCGCCATCGATCGTCACGGTCTGGACCTGCATCATCGTCTGGCCCGGACGCTCCATGCCGCCGGTCGTGTCGAGGAAGCCGCAGCGACCTGGGTTGAAGCCGTCGGCGACACGGATTCACTGATCGATCTCGACCCCGAGGTTGATCCGGTCTTCTCCTCCCCAGCGCCGGAGTCCCTCGTGGAGCGGCACCCCGCGGACCCGAACGCGGCCATCGCCCACCTACGGCGTCTCAGCGCTTCGGCATCATCGATCGACAACGTGCTCCGTCTGCACCGGCGGCTCGGCCTGTTGCTCGCTTCGAACGGCCAGCCGGGTGACGCGTTGCGCGCCTTCATGCGTGCCAGCATCGACCTGACCCCGCATCCAAGCGAAGCGGAACCCCAATTCGCCCCCCTCGGCCCGTTCGAGCGCTACGCGGCGGCGTACGAGGCTCTGCCGTTAGAGCCCGGCGTCGTGTTGTACGAGTCCTTCCACGGCGCACGGACCGCCTGCAACCCGCTAGCCCTGTGCCGGCATCTGCTGCGGGAACGGCCCGACCTTCACCACGTCTGGGCGATCACGGAGGGGGCGCCGGTGCACGAGAGTCTCCTGGACGATCCTCGCGTCTCCTTCGTCCGTCTCCACTCCGAGGGCTATCGTCTCCATCTGGCCACGGCCGGCACCCTCATCAACAACACCTCATTTCCGCGCTACTTCGTCCGGCGCGCCGGGCAGCGTTATCTCAACACCTGGCACGGCGTGCCGTGGAAGAAGCTCGGACGCGACTTCCCTGCCGACCCGTACGGCTACGACAACATCGCGCGGAACATCCTGCAGGCGACACACACCGCATTCCCGGACGAGCACACCGAGCAGGTCATGCTCAACAGCCAGGACGTCGGTTCGCTCAGCACGGCACAGTCGATCGTCACCGGCCAGCCACGGGTCGACAGCACCATCAACATGACCCAGTCCGCGCGCGTCGCCCTACGTGCACGTCTCGGAGTGACCCCTGAGCAACACACCGTGCTCTATGCACCCACGTGGCGCGGAACCACTGAGTCGATGGAGAGCTCCGTCGACCCGTTCCTCGGAGCGATCGATGCGATGGCTCGCATCCCCGGAATCCAGCTACTGCTGCGTGTCCACCACTTCGTCTCCAGCAGTCTTCGTGACCACCATGTCCCGGACAACGTGCACATCGTGCCCGAGGACATCGACACGAACGAGCTTCTCGCCATCACCGATGTCCTGGTCTCAGACTATTCGAGTCTGATCTTCGACTACGCGCCACTCGAACGACCGATCGTGAAGTACATCTTCGATTACGAGAGCTACTCAGCCGACCGGGGACTGTACTTCACCGCCGACCAGATTCCGGGCGTCGATTGCATGGACGAGATCGAGCTGGTCTCGAGAATTCGCCAAGCAGTTCACGACCCCGCGCCGGTCGACTGGTCCTCCTCGCCCACATCGGCTGCGTGGAAGAACGACGATGGTCGTGCTACCGAACGGGTCGTGGACGCGCTCTTCCGTGAACCGTGTCCAGAGCGCCCGGCTGGGCCCCCGTCACCATCCGATCGACTGTTGATCTCTACCGCTGGACTCAACGCCAACGGGATCACTCGATCGCTGCGGAATCTCACCACCTCGACGCCCGAGATCGCCAAGAACACCCAACTGATGATCTTGAAGAGCGCGGTCGTGAACCCGAACAACCGCGAGACCGCTTCAGAACTGCATCAGTCGCTCAACTTCACCCTGACGGTGCATCAACGCTGTTTCACACGGCGAGAGAACCTGGCGTGGGCCAGACTGCAAGCCGCCGACCAGCCGATCGCCGACGGCCTTCTCCAGGTTCTTCGGCTGCGGATGCAGCGCGAACGTCGCCGGTTGTTCGGCGATACGGAATTCGCTGCTGTCGTTGATTTCGATGGCTACGGTCTCCATCAGGCGGCATTGCTGTCACTCGGCTTCCCGTCGAAGACTCGTCGTGTTTACGTGCTACATGCCGAGTTCGAAAACGAGCGGATTCTCAAGTACCCCTATCTCGCTGCTACCGGCCGGGTCTTGCCGCACTTCGATGTTCTCGCTTCCGTCAGCGAATCGACGCGAGAGTTGAACGAGCGGGATCTCGCCCGGGAATACGATGTGCCCGAGCGCCTCAACCAAGCGATGCCGAACACGCTCGACGTTGATGGCATCCGACGCAAGGGTGTAGAGCCCTTGGACGAGGATCTCTCCCACTGGTTCTCGCGTCCGGGGCCCCACGTGATCGTCGTCGGCCGGCTCTCGGTCGAGAAGAACCACGCAGCGTTGCTGGAGGCGTTGGCCAAGGTCAATGCGACACCGGATCGATCGCTACGGATCGCGCTGCTGGGCGACGGGCCGCGCAAGCTTCATCTCATCCGTCAGGTCGAAGACTTGGGACTGACCGATCACGTCTTCTTCGCTGGCTATAGGCCGAACCCCTACCCTGCGATGATGCGGGCAGATGCCCTGCTGCTGCCCTCGCTCCACGAAGGCCAGGCACTCGTCCTCCTCGAAGCCATGACCCTTGGTACGCCTGTCGCATCGAGCAACTCCCCTGCTCCTGCTGCTGCACTGCGCGGTGGAGAGCTGGGGCTTCTCGTCGAGCCCACCGCCGATGGACTGGCCACGGCGCTCACCGCGATCGCTCATTCCGCCCTCGCGACAACCGCGGCCTTCGACCCCGATGCCTACCAACAGGCCGCCGCTGAAGCATTCAAACGTGTGGTCGGCATGCACTGATCCGCACTGCGGCGGCGCACAGAGCGCCGGCATCCGGATCCACGCCCCGGTGTCGAGTCTGAAAGACTCGACCTATGACGACAGTCTTGACCTATGGGACGTTCGATCTCTTCCATATCGGCCACGTGCGACTGCTCAGTCGCCTGGCGACATTGGGCGACCGTTTGATCGTCGGCGTCTCGACCGACGAGTTCAACGCGGGCAAGGGCAAGCACGCGTTCATCCCCTACGAGCATCGTGCGGAGATCGTCGCCTCGATGCGGAGCGTCGACCAGGTGATCCCCGAGAACAACTGGGCGCAGAAGCGCGCCGACATCATCACCTATGGCGTGGACATCTTCGCCATCGGCTCGGATTGGCAAGGGAAGTTCGACGACCTGAAGGATCTGTGCGAGGTCCGCTATCTCGAACGCACCGACGGCATCTCCAGTACCGAGCTCAAGGCCCAGTTGGCGGCCCCCGAACCCCAGGAGATCGAGCGGCTGGGCCACGCACTGGACATCCTGCAGCAGGTGGTCGACAACTACCGCGGGCTGCCCTGAGTCCTCATCGCCGATCCGGCTGACCGCTCACCTCGATGAGCCGTTCGGCGATGTGCAGATCGTCTGGTCCGGTGATCTTGAGGTTTCGCTCGTCCCCCGGCACTACCGCGACCGGCACCTCGGGGGTGTACCTCACGACCACCGAGCAGTCGTCGGTCGCCACGAAGTCGGGGTCCTTCCACGCCCGTTCGTAGGCGCGCGACAGCACGGAATGTCTGAAGCCCTGCGGCGTCTGGCAGCGACGCAGGCTGGATCGGGCGAGCACACCGGAGACCACCGTCGCCTCGTCGCGCTCCTCCACCACGAAGACGGTGTCCGAGGACGGGATCGCAACGGTCACCGCATCGAAGCGCTCCAATGCCTCCACCACCGCGGCGATGATCTCCTGGGTGACCAGCGGACGAGCGGCGTCGTGGAACAACACCCGGCAGTCGCCGTCTCCCAGCTGCCCCAACGCGATGCTGGTCGTCTCACTGCGAGATGAGCCGCCTTCCACGATCCGTGTGACCTTGTCGTAACCGGCGGCGTCCACCAGCGCGCTGACGGTATCGAGATGACCGGGGGCCATCAGCACCATGACCTCGTCGATCTGAGGTGCGGCATGGAAGACCGCGATGGTGTGCTCGATGATCGGTCTCCCGGCGAGCTCGATGAGCTGTTTGGGAATCGCCCGACCGAACCGCGTGCCGGTGCCGCCCGCCAGGATCACCGCCACGGTCCGCACGTCACTCACTCGGCCGACTCTACCTACGGAGCCGCGCTCGCCGCCGATCGCCGGACCAACGGCAGCCAACCCCTGTAGGCCTTTCAGGCGAACAGACGGCAACAAGTAGCCTGGCTCTAACCCGAAGGGAGGAAGGCCCCATCACCATGATCCGACAGCTCGACGTGACCGACAGCCGTATCCGGCTCGAGCCTTCGCTCATCGAAGGGCGCTCCTCCGTCGACATCCTCATCTCCGGCCATCGCGTATGGTCGATCGACCTGCTCTCCGCTCCTCTCCCCGAGAACGGACTGAAGGAGTGGCCGGCCCCGCTCCTGCCCTTCCTCCGCGGCACCGCCGAGATCCAACTGGTCGACTCCTCCTCCGGCGAGGAGCTCGCCGCGCGGCAGGTCTGCTTCGCCGGGTCCCAGGAGCCGATCGCCATCGTCGACGCCCATGGCCGCTGGCTCGCCGTCAACAAATGGGGCCGTCTCGGCAAGTCATTCGCCGGCGCCGAGGAAGGGCTCCGCGATCGGCTGCTCGATCACCTCGACGACCTCGTAGCCTTCTGCGAGAGCAGAGATCTGCGTCCCTTCGTGGTCGGGGGGACCCTCCTGGGGGCAGTGCGCGAGGGCGAGATCCTCGGCCACGATGACGATGCCGATCTGGCCTATCTCAGCCGTCATACCCACCCCAGTGACCTCGCCTTGGAGAACTTCCAGATCGAACGCGAGCTGGAAGCTCGCGGAATCGAGATCGTGCGGCATTCGACCGCCCATCTCCAACTCACCTTCCGCACCTCCGATGGGAAGGTCGACGGATATGTCGACCTGTTCACCGCCTTCTTCCGCGAGGACGGCACCATCAACCAGCCGTTCCATGTCCGCGGCGAGATGGCCGAGTCCAGCATGCTGCCGTTCTCGACCGTGACCTTGGAAGACCGGTCCTATCCCGCTCCAGCCGTTCCCGAGGACTGGCTGGTCGTCAACTACGACGAGAACTGGCGGACCCCCCTGCCCGGCTACAAGCTGCGCACCCCGCGAGCGACCCAACGGCGGTTCCGCAACTGGTTCGGGTCCTTCAACTTCCAGCGCGACTTCTGGGAAGAGCGATACGAGGACGTCAGCACCGGCGTCCGGCCCGCGTCGCAGGACGCGGGTGCCGCGAGCCGGCTGGCCGAGCTCATCCCACCGGGCGGCCGAGTGATGGATCTCGGTTGTGGAGACGGTGCCGACACCCTCTGGCTGGCTACCCATGGATTCGACGTCACCGCGGTGGACTACTCACCCAATGCGCTGATGTTGACCCGGCAACGGCTCGACGCCGCGGGCGCCGATGCGACCCTGGTTCGCGCGAACCTCAACGAGATCCGCGACTGCGCTGGACTGATCACGCGGCTGACCGCCGACCCGGAGCCCACGCATCTGCTGGTCTCCCACCTACTCGAGCGCCTGGGCCACCTCGGTCGCCGACAGGTGCTCCGCCTCCTGCGGCAGGTCGTGCGACATGGAGGCACCGTCCTGATCGTCATGGACACCGTGCCCGCTGCCGACGTCTCCTTCCGGGATCCCAGCACCTGGCATCTGGAGCTCCAGGAGCTCCGGCGAGAACTCGCCGCATTCGGCCTCGACATCGGTCCGCCGTCTCGGCGTCAGGCATACCGTCGCGATCGGCGTCGTCGCACTCTCGTTCTCCCGCTCACTTCGCTGTCAGCGTCCTCGGAAGGAAGCAGTTCATGAAGCGCAAGATCCTGTCGGCACTCCGCGCCATCTCGCCCCGCCTCGCCGACCGTGTCGTCCGGCTCCGTCGACGGGTCACCTCCGCGACGCCTTCCGTCGAGCCCAGGGACCGCACGGCGCAGCTGGAGGCGGCTGTCGAGGCGCTCACCGCTGAGGTCCGCGAACTGCGTGAGGAGATCGACGAGTCGCGTCGCGACGCACTGCGCATCGCCGAACTCACTGACATCGTCGAACAACGCCTCGCCCAGGAGCGCGAGTGACCGAATCATCCGCAGGATCATCAGGGGACCGAATGACCGACACCAGCTCCACCTCCTATGGGACCGTCGCGGCGGTCGTCGTGACCTTCAACCGGCTCGAGAAGCTCCAGCGGACGATCAGCTCGATCAGGGCCAGCGAGCACCGGCCCGATGCGATCGTCATCGTCGACAACGCGTCGACCGATGGGACCGGCGCTTACCTGGACTCGATCGCGGGCGATGACGACCTCGTCGTGCTCCATCTCCCCGAGAATGTCGGCGGCGCGGGCGGATTCGCCGCAGGCCTCCGACGCTCCTGGCAGCTGGGCCATGACTGGTTCTGGATCATGGACGACGACTGCTATCCCGAGGTCTCCTCGCTGCGGCGCCTCTTGGAGGAGCACACCGCGCTGGAGTCCTACCGCGATCAACGGCTCAGCTTCTCCTGCTCGGTCGTCAAGGCCCCGGACGGCGAGCTCTGCGAGATGAACGAGGCCGTCACCGTCTGGGACTGGCCGCGCTATTACGTGAAGGGGTTCAACGCGGTACAGGTCAGCGAATGCACCTTCGTGTCGGTGCTCCTCCCCCGTTGGACGGTGGAGGAGCACGGTCTGCCGCTCGCCGAGTACTTCATCTGGTTCGACGACAAGGAGTTCACCAAGCGCCTCACCCGCGAGGCGGGACCCGGCATCCAGGTGCTCGACAGCCAGGTCGTCCACGACATGGGGGTCAACCGGGGCGTGAACTACGGCCGCATCACCGAGGGAGACCTCTGGAAGTTCCGCTTCGGCGCCCGCAATCAGGCGTCGTATCGCTGGCATCACGAGGGCAAGTGGGCCTACCTGTCCTATATCCGCCGGGTCATCCTCCAGATGCGCGATGCCCGCCTTCCCCGCCACATCCAGCGGCAGATGTGGAAGGCCCTGTACGACGGCATCAAATTCGACCCGCAGCCTGCGCGAGTTCAGACCGACTCCACGAGTTCCTGACGGGTTCGCATGCCTAGGGCGCTGCCCGCGATGGGGCTCAGGCGCTGGGGCGCATGACCGCCTCGGCCTGGGTCGACTTCCACTCACGGAAGCCCTCCTCGGTCACGCCGTGGCGCCAGTAGGCCGACACCGACAGATCGGCACGCTCGACCCGGCCGTCCAACAGATAGGGGCGCACGGTCTTCAGCAGCGCCGACTCACCGTGCACGAAGGCCTGGACCCGTCCCTGCGGCCAGGTCCAGCCCCGCACCGCGGTGTCGAGCAGTTCGGTGGTCCCCGGATGCGCCGGGGCGCGATGCAGCCAGTGGATCTCCAGGTCGGCCGAGGTGGTGAGCTCGATCTGGTCCTGGGGCCCGTCGATCTCGATGAAGGCTGTCGCCGGGACGCCCGCGAGCAGAGCTTCCACTGATGCCGCGATCGCCGGGAGCGCCGCCTCGTCCCCGACGAAGAGATGATGATCCGCCTCCGGCTTCGGCGTGTATGCGCCACCGGGACCGCGCGCGTGGATCCGGTCGCCGGGCTGCGCGGCCGCCGCCCACGGGCCGGCGAGTCCTTCGTCGCCGTGCACGACGAAGTCGATCGCCAGCTCCCGTGCTTCGAGATCGACCCACCGGACGGTGTACGTGCGCAAGGTCGGCCGGGCCTCGGCGGGCATCGTCTCGCGCACCACGGACAGGTCGAGCGGCTCGGGATAGTCGAAGCCCTCGCGCAGGAACGCGAGCTTGACGTATTTATCGGTGGAGCCGATGTCGCGCGCGGCGAAGTCGTCGAAACCGGGACCCCCCAGAATCACTCGTCGGAGGCGAGGCGCCACGGCCTCCGTACGCTGGACCACCAGTTCGACCGCGATATTCTTCGACACATCGGTAAGCCTAACCTTCCTGTCCGAGCGAGGGCATCCTCCGTCCCCTCCCGGGGCTCGTTCGCGCTGTTAGCCTGGCGAGGTGACGCATGGACTCGACCCGGCCTCCTTCGACCCGCAGACCCGTCCCCAGGACGATCTCTTCCGCCACGTCAACGGACCCTGGCTACGCGACGCCCCCATCGCCCCGGACCGTGCCACCGCCGGGGCCTTCGTCCGGCTCGTTGACGACGCCGAGCAGACGGTGCGCACCATCATCGAGCGCTGCGCCGAGTCCGCTGAGACCGAGGAGGAGCGCACCATCGGCGCCTTCTTCGCCAGCTTCATGGACACCGAACGTGTCGAGAAGCTCGGCGCCTCCCCCCTGACGGCCGACCTCGAGCGCGTCGACGCCGTGGACACCGTCGCCGGCCTCGTCACCACGATGGGCGCCCTGGAGCGTTCCGGCATCGCCAGCGTCATCGGCATGTATATCGCCCCCGACCGCGGCAACCCCGACCGCTACATCACGCACATCGTGCAGAGCGGTCTCGGCCTGCCCGACGAGTCCTACTACCGCGAGGATCAGTTCGCACCCGTGCGTGAGGCCTATGTCGCCCACGTCGAGCGCATGCTGGAGCTGGCTGACGTGGACGACCCCGCCGGACGGGCGGCGCGGGTGATGGATCTCGAGACCCGCGTCGCGGCCCTGCACTGGGACCGCGTGGCCACCCGGGACGCGCAGAAGACCTACAACCCGCGGCGGATCGACGAGCTGGCCGAGATGCTTCCGCCCTTCGACTGGGCCTCCTGGCTGTCCGCCGCCGATATCGATGCGGACGTCCTCGCGGAGGTCGTCGTCTCCCAACCCTCCTATCTGGAGGGACTCTCGGATCTGCTCACCGTCGAGCTGATCCCCGCCTGGACGGACTGGCTACGCTGGCAGGTCGTGCACGCCGGCGCCCCTTATCTCTCCTCGGCCTTCGTCGACGAGAACTTCGCCTTCTACGGCCGCACCCTGCAGGGCACCGACGAGCTACGCCCTCGTTGGAAGCGCGGGGTCGGCTTCGTCGAGGGCGCAATGGGAGAGGCGATCGGCAAGATCTACGTACGCAGCGAGTTCCCGCCCTCGTCCAAGGAGCGGATGACCGAGCTCATCGCCCACCTCATCGAGGCCTACCGCCGCTCGATCAGCGAGCTGTCGTGGATGAGCGACGAGACCAAGAAGCGCGCCCACGAGAAGCTCGACGCGTTCACCCCGAAGATCGGCCACCCGGAGACCTTCCGCGACTACTCGACCCTGACCGCTGACCCGCAGGACCTGCTCGGCAATGCCCGCCGCGCGCTGTCCTTCGCGATGGACCGCGAGCTGGACAAGATCGGCCGGCCCATCGACCGCGACGAGTGGTACATGACCCCGCAGACGGTCAACGCTTACTACAACCCCACCATGAACGAGATCGTCTTCCCCGCCGCGATCCTGCAGTGGCCGTTCTTCTCGCCCGAGGCCGATGATGCCGTCAACTACGGCGCCATCGGCGCGGTCATCGGCCACGAGATCGGCCATGGCTTCGACGACCAGGGCTCGCAGTACGACGGCACCGGCGCGCTGCGCAACTGGTGGACCGATGAGGACCGGTCCGCCTTCGAAGGGCTCACCGGCTCGCTCATCGCCCAGTACGACGAGCTGTCGCCGGAGAATGCCGATGGTCAGACCGTCAACGGCGCGCTGACGATCGGCGAGAACATCGGCGACCTCGGCGGTCTCGGCATCGCCTATCGCGCCTATCTGATCGCTCGCGGCGACGCGGCCCCAGAGCCGATCGACGGCCTCACCGATGTGCAGCGTTTCTTCCTCTCCTGGGCACAGGCCTGGCAGAGCAAGGTACGTCCGGCAGAGACCATCCGGAGGCTGACGGTGGACCCGCACTCGCCGCCGGAGTTCCGCTGCAATCAGGTCGTCCGCAATATCGACGCCTTCTACGAGGCCTTCGAGGTCACCCCGGAGGATGCCCTGTGGCTCGACCCCGCCGACCGCGTCGCCATCTGGTGACCGTCTGCCCGAGCGGCTGATCCCGCCGAGCCTCAACCGATCAGGCAGACGACGCCCTGGCCGGACCGGGCAGCGTCGACGAGGAAGTGCTGGGTGCGTCCGAGCGCGTCGAGGACCGAGGCGACCTGCTCTTCGGAGAACCGCGCGCGGACATCGTGCTCGCCCAGCAGCACGATGTCGGCGGCGATCCTCTCCACCTCATCGGGGTCCAGCACTCTCAGCCAGGGGTCCTGCCTCATCGCGTCGAATAGCCGATGGGATGGCCGATGATCCTCCCCCTGCATCGTCAGTCGCTGTAACGACGGCCAGCAGTCGTCGAGGGCGAGAGCCGGCGGCTCGTCCGGCAGGAAGAGGCCAGGATCGTGGCGGGCGAGCCCGATGAAATGCGGCTCGACCCGGTAGGCGAGGTAGCGGTTTCCCATGCCGGAACGTGATCGCGCTGCGGCCGTCAGCGTCCCTGCGGCACCGATCTGTGGATGGCGAACCGGTTGCGCGCCGTCTGTGGACCCCATGTCAGGGGACTGCGCTCCGTGACGGCCACACCCCTCATGCCGGGGCTCCATGCGGCTCGTTCCTCGTGGCTGCTCAACCACCGAGGGGTCAGGCGCAGGAGGAGTTGGTCCACCAGTCGCCGAGCAACTCGATCGCCTCGTCGCCGAGCGGGTTCACCCCCGGGCCCTTGGCCAGCGAGTGACCGACCAGGACGTGCAGGCACTTGACCCGCGTCGGCATGCCTCCGGCGGTGATCCCGTCGATCTCCTCGACATGCCCCAGCGCCTCACGCTCGGCGAGGTAGGACTCGTGGGCCGCGCGATAGGCGGCGGCCAGGTCGGCATCCTCGGTGAGCCGCTCGGACATCTCGGCCATCAGGCCGGACGCCTCCAGCGTGCCGATCGCGCCGGCCAGACGCGGGCAGGTCAGGTAGTAGAGGGTCGGGAAGGGCGTGCCATCGGGAAGTCGCGGCTCGGTCTTGACCACATTGGGGTGCCCCGACGGACAGCGCGAGGAGACCTCGACGATGGCCCGCGGCGGACGCCCCAGCTGCTCGGCGATCGTCGTCAGGTCGTCGTCATTGAGCGTCACGGATTCTCCAGTACCTCATCGGGTCGCGCCTCTTCCTCCGGGTCCGGCGGGTTGCCGGCCTGCTCGACGCTCCCCCACAGTTTGCCGTACCAGGGGTCGTCGGAGGCGGCCGGAGGCTCCTCCAGCCGACCGACCTCGCCCTGCAGCTGTCCATCGATGCCGACGACGCGATAGCCGACCTCGCCTGGCAGCACCCAGCCGAAGCGATCGCGCGCCTGCTGCTTGATGAAGGCCGGATCATCCCAGCGGTCGATCTCATCGTGGAGATCGTCGATATCCTGCTCGGCCTGCCGATTGGCCGCCTTCAGCGCCCCGATCTCGCTGCGCTGCTGCCACCAGGCGTGCAGCGTCGTCGTATAGGACGCCAGCAGCAGGACCACGACCGCCAGCAGGATGATCGCCCGGGCGGTGAACCGGGTCCCCGAGGGCGGCGCCGCGGCCGGACGAACCGCGCCGGCGGGGCGGCGCGGAGCACTCGTAGTGCTC
>JAEZEJ010000116.1 GCA_023417775.1 Actinomycetes bacterium
CTTCTGCATCTACAACGACGTCGCGGTCGCGATCCGCTGGCTGCTGGACAACGGCGCCCAGCGCGTCGCGTACGTCGATGTCGACGCCCACCACGGCGACGGTGTCCAGGCGGTCTTCTACGACGACCCACGGGTCCTGACGGTCTCGTTGCACGAGACGCCGCAGACGCTCTTCCCCGGGACGGGTCTGGCCTCCGAGAGCGGCAGCGGTGACGCCGTCGGCACCTCTGTCAACGTGGCGCTGCCGCCTGGCACGTCCGACGCCGGGTGGCTGCGCGCCTTCCACGCCGTCGTCCCGCAGGTCGTGCGCGAGTTCAAGCCGGACGTGCTCGTCACCCAGCAGGGGTGCGACTCCCACATGGACGACCCGCTCACCAACCTCATGCTGAGCGTCGACGGCCAGCGGGCGTCGTACGTGGCGCTGCGCGACCTCGCTCAGGAGGTCTGCGAGGGGCGATGGGTCGCCTACGGAGGGGGCGGGTACGCCGTCCTCGACGTGGTCCCACGTGCTTGGGCGCACCTGATGGCGATCGTCGCTGGCCGTCCGATCGCCCCGGACACCCCCACCCCCGAGGCGTGGCGCAGGCGCATCGCCGAGATCAAGGGCGGCGGGAGCGCGCCGCTGCGGATGACCGACGGACGCTCGACCTCGTACCGCGACTGGGCCCAGGGCTACGACCCGGCGAGCTGGCTCGACCGGCAGATCCTCGCCACCCGCAACGAGATCTTCCCGTTCTGGGGCCTCGACCCGATGCCGTGATCCCTCGCCCGGTCAGGAGGGGCGTTTGGCGCTCGTGCCCGCGCTGCCCGTACCCTTGGCTGGTGCTGTCCCACGCCCGGGGCACGCGTGAGACTCAGAGAAGGTGAACCGTGGGTTCTGTCATCAAGAAGCGCCGCAAGCGGATGTCGAAGAAGAAGCACCGCAAGATGCTCAAGCGCACGCGCGTGCAGCGCCGCAAGCTCGGCAAGTAAGACCGAGACCCGATGAGCAGGGTCGTCCTCGTCACGGGCGTCGCCGATGGTGCGGTGGCCCGGACGGCCCGGCTGATCGCCGAACGGGGTGCGGAGTCCGGCATCGAGAAGGTGGTCGGCGTCGACACGACGCTGCCGTCCCATGAGCTCGGCGGCGTCAAGTTCATCCGCGCGGACATCCGTACCCCCGTCATCGGCAAGGTGCTCGCCGTCGAGGACGTCGACACCGTCGTCCACCTCGGCGTGGCGCCCTCCTCCAGTCGGCTGAAGTCGACCAAGGAGCTGAACGTCATCGGCACGATGCAGGTGCTCGCCGCCTGTCAGCGCAGCGAGACACTGCGTAAGTTCGTGCTCGGGTCGTCGACCGCCGTCTACGGCACCTCGCCGCGTGATCCCGCGGTGTGGTCCGAATCGGGCACGGCCCGTGGGGGCGTGCGTTCGGGCTATCCGAAGGACACCGTCGAGGTCGAGGGCTATACCCGGGGCTTCGCGCGCCGTCGGCCCGATGTGCTGGTGACCATCCTGCGCATGTCGCAGATCCTGTCGCCTCGGTCGAGCGCTCCGCTCGCCGCCTATTTCCGCGGTCCCGTGCTGCCCTCGGTGCTCGGTTTCGATCCGCGCCTGCAGTTCCTCCACCTCGCCGATGCGATGGAGGTCGTCCGTCAGGCCGCCAGCCACGACCGTCCGGGCACCTTCAACGTCGCCGGCGACGGCGTCATGCTGCTGTCGCAGTGCGCGCGTCTGCTCGGCAAGCCGACCGTGCCGCTGCCTCCGGTCGGTCTCGGGAGCGCCTTCACGCGGGTCGCGCGGCTGGTGGGCACCGAGACCAGCCCCGACCTGCATCGCCTGCTCACCTACGGACGTGTCGTCGACACAGCCGCATTACGTGACATCTTCGGTTACGAGGTCCGCCACTCCACCCGGCAGACCTTCTCCTCTTTCGCGGACGCGGTGCGTCCGGGTCTCCTGCACGCGGGGGTGCGATGAACGACGACCTGCGCACGATCGGATCGGCCGGACGGCCGGGACGCGGCAACCGGCAGACGTCTCCGTCGTCGGCGGCCCGCGGCCTCGCCGGCGACCGGGGGACCACCGGCCCCGCGCGCAAGAGGAATCCGGCCGAACGCCCCCGTCTGCGGTCGGTCACCGACGATGACGCGGCCGCCGCCGCTGCGGCCGCGGAGGAGACCGCGGCCGGCGGGGGAGGACGCGAGCGTGAGGAGCGCGAGCCGCGCCTGGAGGAGCTCATGAGCGCCCTGCTGGGGGGCGCTCAGCGTCTGCTCGGCGAGGACTGGGAGGAGCGCCTGCAGGGCCTCGGCGCAGGCCTCGCGCATCGGCTCTCCGGGGACTACTCGGTCGACGACTTCGGCTACGACCCCGAGGTCGTCGCTCTGCTCGACCATGTGATCGAGCCGATCGCCGAGAAGTGGTTCCGGCTGGAAGTCCGCGGTGTCGAGAACATCCCCGCCGAGGGCGGTGCGCTCCTCGTCGGCAATCACTCGGGCACGGTCCCGGTCGACGGCGTCATCACCGGCTTCGCCGTGCGCAAGCATGCCGAGCGGTCCTTGCGCCCGCTCGGCGCCGATCTGGTGTTCGCGCTGCCCTTCGTCAGCCAGCTGGCCCGCAAGCTGGGTGCCACCCTCGCGTGCGCGGACGATGCCGAACGGCTGCTCACCCGGGGCGAGCTGGCCGCCGTCTGGCCGGAGGGCTTCAAGGGCGTCGGCAAGCCCTACAGCGAGCGCTACAAGCTGCAGCGCTTCGGTCGTGGCGGCTTCGTCTCGGCGGCCATGCGCGCCCAGGTGCCGATCATCCCGGTCTCCCTCGTCGGGGCGGAGGAGATCTATCCGCTGGTGGGCAATATCCCGTCCCTCGCCCGGCTGCTCGGTGTCCCCTATCTGCCGATCACGCCGTTCTTCCCCTGGCTCGGTCCGCTCGGCATGGTGCCGCTGCCGAGCAAGTGGATCATCGAGTTCGGCGAGCCGATCCGCACCGATGCCTATCCGGCGGAGGCGGCCGACGACCCGATGCTGCTGTTCAACGTCACCGACCAGGTCCGCGAGACCATCCAGCAGAATCTCTACACCCTGCTCAGCGACCGCGGCAATCCCTTCGTCTGAGAGCCGCTTCAGCGACGCAGGCCGAGGACGCCGAGCACGCTGGGGACGAGTCCCTCCTGCTTGTCATCGCCGAGCACCGCGCCGACCACCGGCGACAGCACATCGCCCACGCTGGACGGGGCCTTCGGCTCGGGGACGGCGATGATCGGCAGACTCTCCTGAGGCGGTGCCGTCCGCTTCGGCGATGTGCCGCCGGAATCACCGGACGAGCCGTCGCTACCGGATCCTCCGCCCGATGCCGATCCCGATGGCGTGCGGTCGCCCGATGGCCGGCCCGACTCGCCGGGCTGCTCGGTCGTCTCCGCCGGCCCGCCCTCCGTGAGGGTGCGCTGGACATCGGACAAGAGCTCATCGACCGACTCGGCGACCCGCTCGGTGTCGCCGGTGCACTCGGGACAGGCGGTGCCGATATCGACACCCAGGTCGGCGAGGGTGCGCACCGCGCGCTCGGCGCTGCCGCGGTCCGTCGGGGCGAGCCGCTCCAGCAGCGCGTTGAGCCGCAGCGTGGAGTCCTCCGCGAAGGCGGCGATGTACTCGGCGTCGGCGGTCGCCACCTGCTGGCGGGGATCCCCGAGCAACAGCGCCGAGCCGCGCTCCGCGCTGTCGGAGAAGGCGTCGAGGGCCGAGCTGACCCGGGTGCGCGCATTGGTGGTGTTCTGCTGGCCCAGGGTCTCGGCCTCGCCGAGGCGGGTGCTCGCCTGCGTCAGATAGAGCCGCCCGAGGCTCTGGTCGTCGCCGGCGAAGGTCCGCTCGACGTGCTCAGTGCCCATCTTGACCGGGTACAGGATGTCGCCGGGGACGGCGCTGGCGCTGGCGCTCACCGAGCCCACGAGGGCCAGGGTCCCGGCCGCGAGAGCCCCCGCCCAGCGGGCGCGACGCCGGCCGGGAGTCAGCGGCCGCGGCTCGAGGACCCGACGAGGAGGGCCGACGACCATCGCGTGGCTCGCCGAAGCGAGCAGCTGCGCGCGCAGCCCCTCACGGAAGTGCGGATCGGGCGCTGCCGTGGCGCTGTCCTCCACCCGGTGCGCCAAGGCCACGAGCGTGCGGACCTCCGCGTCGTCGGTGCGACGACGCGAGCCCCAGGCATCGGCGAAGGCCTGGGCGGCGCTGCGGTGGCGGAGGAACACGTGGGGTGGGCCTTTCGGAGCTTCTCATTCGAGCTAACGACGGGAATCGCAGGAGGTTATGGTCCTGGGCGGAGCTCCTCCGGCACGTTCTGGGCCAGATTGCGCAGGGCCCGCAGCTGCAGCTGCTTGATGGCACCCTCGCTGCGGTCGAGGGCGGCGGCCGTCTGGGCGATCGTCATGCCGGAGAGGAAGCGCATGACGATGCAGTCGCGCTGCTCGGCCGACAACTCGCTGATGGCCTGGTGGAGGGCATCGTCGCCCAGCTGGGCGAGCGCCTCGGTCTCGGAGCTCTCCGCCGCCGGACCTCGCTCGGGCACGAGGTCGACGGTCAGCTCCATGCGGCTGCGGGCCGACTTGTAGTGATCAGCGATGAGGTTGCGGGCGATGGTGGTGAGCCACGCCCCGAAGTCCTTGCCCTGCCAGGTGAAACGGCCGACCGCCTTCATCGCCCGCATGAAGGTCTCACTGGTGAGATCCTCGGCGAGCTGCCGTGACCCGACCCGGTAGTAGAGGAAGCGATAGACGGTGCTGACGTAGATGTCGTAGAGCTGACCGAAGGCCTCCGCGTCACCGGTGCGCGCGAGCTCGACCAGCGCGTGGACCCGCTCGGCGTGGGAGTCGTGGTCCGGGGGAGTGCTCGAGGAGCGTCCCGTCCCCGAGCTCGTGGCCTGCGCGAGGGCGATCCAGAGCGCGGACACGTCGAAAGGCGCCGCGCAGGCGGCGGCACCGGTCGACTGCCTCGCTTCGGTCACGTTTCCCTCCCGCAACTGGTCCGACTCTACGGTGTGACATCGCAGATGTCACGAAAAAGAGCGGCGATACAGGCGTCGGCCGAGGGAGAAGGTCGCCCACAGCGCGACGACGGCGAGGGCCGCCTTGACGCCGGTGAGGGCGAAGCGGCGTCCCACCCGGTAGTCGCGGATGAGCCAGCCCTGACCACGGGCATGGGCGCGGAGCCGGGCATCGGGGTTCACGGCACAGGGATGGCCGACGAGTTCGAGCATCGGCAGGTCGTTGCTGGAGTCGGAGTAGGCATAGCACCGGTCGAGGTCGAGCCCCTCGGCGGCCGCGAGGCCCTGCACGGCCACGGCCTTGCCCTCGCCGTGCAGCATCTCCCCGACGAGGCGTCCGGTGTAGACGCCGTCGATCGACTCCGCCACGGTGCCCAGGGCGCCGGTCAGCCCCAGCCGGCGGGCGATCACCTCGGCGATCTCGACCGGGGCGGCGGTGACCAGCCAGACCCGGTGCCCACGGTCCAGGTGCCACTGGGCGATGGCTCGGGTTCCCGGCCAGATCCGCATCGCCATGAACTCATCGAAGACCTCCTCGCCGATGGCGCGGAGCTCCTCGACGCGATGGCCGGCGACGAAGGACAGCGCCGAGGACCGGGCATCGTCGATGTGATCGCTGCGCTCCCCGCCGACATATTGGAACCACACCTGCTTCCAGACGGCACCGATGATGTCGCCGGTGGTGAAGAACTCGCGTCGGTGGAGGCCGCGGGCGAGGTGGAAGATCGACGCGCCCTGCATGATCGTGTTGTCGACATCGAAGAAGGCCGCCGTGCGCGGGTCGAGGGCCGGGGTGAGGGCCTGCTCGACCTCCGCCGAGGCGGCGGCCGCCTGCCCCGCCAGGACCGAGCGCGACTGGAGATTGCGCGGGATCTCGCGGTGGCCCGGTGACATGCAGCACAGCGTATCGGGCCGGAGAAGACCACGCGTGTGGTTGACTCGACTCGTGCCCGTGAACTTGACCGACTATCTCCGCGAAGCGGCCCGCGAGCTGCCCGACGAGGTGGCCTTGAGCGAGCCGCGGAGCGGTCGCGAGCTCACCTGGTCCGAGCTCGACGACTGGGTCGATCAGGTGGCTCAGACGCTGTTGGGACAGGGACTCGTCGCCGGGCACCGGGTGGCCCTGGTCATGTCCAATGGGGTCGACCTGTGCGTGGCCTATCTGGCGGTGCTGCGCGGCGGCCTGGTGGCCGTCCCGGTCAACCCTCAAGCGCCCGCCCGCGAGATCGGGCGGATCGTCGCCGACTGCCAGCCGAAGGTCATCGTGACCGATGCGGCCGCCGTGGCGCAGGTGCGGCAGGCGGAGACCGCCGGTGCGCTCATCGCCGTGCACCGGGTCGCCGCCGAGGCGGGTGAGCTGAGCTTCGATACGTTGCGGGAGCGGCGCTCGGGCCAGGCTCCGTCCGCGCCGCAGGATCCCGAGTCGCTGGCCGTCGTCCTCTACACGTCCGGCGCCACCGCGCTGCCGCGAGGCGTCCAGCTGACCCACCGTGCGCTGATCGCCAATATCGAGCAGGTCGGGAGCATCGAACCGCCGGTGATCGGGGCGGGAGATGTCGTCCTCGGCCTGCTCCCGCTGTTCCATGTCTACGGCCTCAACGCCGTGCTGGGTCAGGCGCTGCGCGCCCGAGCGCGGGTCGTGCTGGTCGAGAGCTTCGACCCCGACGCGGTCCTCCGGCTCATCGCCGAGGAGGGCGTCACGGTGCTGCCGGTGGCACCTCCGGTGATCGCGGCCTGGGCGCGTCGCGATCAGGTGCGCGAGGCGCTCGCAGGCGTCCGGGTCGTGTTGTCCGGCGCGGCCGCCCTCGACCCGGAACTCGCCCTGCGGTTCGAGGAGGCATCCGGTCATCGGGTCGAGCAGGGCTACGGTCTGACGGAGGCGAGCCCGGTCGTCACGACGACCCTGGTCGATCCGGAGGCCCCGCGCGAGCCCTATACGGTCGGCTGGCCGGTGCCGGGAGTCGAGGTCGAGGTGCGCGACGCCCTGGGGCAGCAGGCCGATCCCGGTGACCCGGCCCAGGTCTGGATCCGTGGCGAGAACCTATTCTCCGGCTACTGGCCCGACGGCTCCGGAGGCCCCGGTGCGGACGGCTGGTACGCCACCGGCGATGTCGGCATCGTCGACGCCCGGGGTGCGCTGGCGCTGGTCGACCGGCTTCGCGAGCTGATCATCGTGTCGGGCTTCAATGTCTACCCGACCGAGGTGGAGGAGGTTGTCGCGCACGTGCCGGGGGTCGCCCAGGTCGCCGTCGTCGGCATGCCCGATGAGCGCACGGGAGAGGCGGTCGTGGCCTTCGTGGTGCCGGCGGACGAGACGGGCGACGAACAGGCGCTGATCGCCGCGGTCGAGGCCGGGTGCCGGGAGAACCTCGCGCGGTTCAAGCAGCCGGCACGGATCATCGTGGCCGCCGGCCTGCCGCATTCGCCGACCGGCAAGGTGGCCAAGGGACGCCTGCGCGAGCTCGTGAGGGAGAACCCGTGAGCATCGCGGACGAGCCCCGGGTCGTGGTCTACAGCCGCGCCGGGTGCCATCTGTGCGAGATCGCCGAGGAGCAGGTGCGCGCGGTGCTCGCCGAGACCGGCGACACGTGGGAGCGCATCGACATCGACACCGATCCCGACCTGGTGAGTCGCTTCGGCGAGCAGGTGCCGGTCACCTTCGTCGACGGCCGTCAGCACGACTTCTGGCGCGTCGATCCCGACCGGCTGCGGGCGCGGCTCGCCCGCTGAGCTCAGCCGAGGTCGATCTCGATCCAGACCTGCTCAGCGCGGCCGACCAGCTGGGCCTCGGGGGTGTAGAGCGCGGTCGAGGTGAAGAACTTGCGTCCCTCGCGGCGGTCCAGCTGACCGACCGAGTGATAGCGCCGGTCGGCGGCGGGGGTCGCGTAGATCTCAGCGGTCATGGTGCCGAGCAGCATCGGCTGCTCGGAGAAATCGGCTGCCCACCCGCCGGGGCAGTCGAGCGCCGCCCAGGTCACGGGAGCGGCGATCGCGCCGTTCTCGCCGGCGAAGCTCTCGTGAGCATCCCAGGGCGCCGCGGTCAGTCCATCGCCGATGGGCCCGGAGAAGATCCGCAGCCCGTCGCCCTCGCCGCGCTGGGTCCCGCAGGTGAAGCAGCCGTCGAAGGGGTGGTGTTCGAAGCCGGGATAGTTCGCGACGCCTGCCTCGATCTCGGCGGCCTCGACGAATCGCGGGGCGTCGCGCAGGAAGCGGCCCGGCTTGGCCTGCCCGACGAGCGCGCCCCCGTGAGTGACCAGCCGGACCTCGTCGTGGTCCCGCTCGTAGGTGAGCGGCGTGTCGAGTGGGGGCGGGGTGGTCAGCCGGACTTCCGCGGGACCCTCGTGCTCGAGGCCGGCGGCGATCACTCCGCTGGCGTAACCGCCGTTGCCGGACGCCGGGGGACCGTTGAACTGCCGCGCGATCGTCACCATGACCTCACCGTAACGGTCGGCGAGTCCTAGCGGGTGAGGGCCTCGAAGCGGCGGAGCGCCTCGCGGCGTTCCTCGGCGTGGTCGACGAGCGGGGCCGGGTAGGCGGCCGGCGGGTCCTGGAGCGTCCACGGCTCGTGGATCGCCGGCGCCGCCATCTCGGCCAGCTCCGGGATCCACCGACGGATGTAAGAGCCCTCGGGATCGAACTTCTTGCCCTGGGTGACCGGGTTGAAGACCCGGAAGAAGGGCGAGGCGTCCGTGCCGCATCCGGCCACCCACTGCCATCCGTGCTGGTTCGAGGCGAGATCGGCATCCACCAGCCGGTCGAGGAAGTGCGCCGCCCCGTGCGTCCACTCCAGGTGGAGGTCCTTGACCAGGAAGCTCGCCACGATCATCCGGACCCGATTGTGCATCCACCCCTCGGCGAGCAGCTGACGCATCCCCGCGTCGACGATGGGGAAGCCGGTCTCGCCCCGCTTCCACGCGTCGAGGTCATCGGCGGGCTCGTCGTACTGGAGGTGTTCGAAGCGCCGGTCGTAGTAGCCGAAGGCCGAGTCCGGCCGCTGGTGCAGCACATCGGCGTAGAACTCGCGGAAGGCCAGCTCGCGGCGGTAGGCCGCGGCGCCCTCGGACCGCAGGGGCGCGAGATCGGCCAGCATCGTGCGGGGATGGATGGCGCCCCATTTCAGGTGTACCGACATGCGCGAGGTGGTGTCGAGGTCGGGCCGGTCCCGCTCGCCGTCGTAGTCGGCGACGTGGTCGTCCAGCCAGCTGCTCCACCGCTCGCGGGCAGCCCGTTCTCCCAGCGACGGCAGGATCACTCCCTCCGGCGTGGCGACATCCGGGATCCGGTGGGTACGCCCCTCCGGTCGCAGCCAGGACACCTCGCGCACCGCGGGCGCGGGAGCGCGCCATCCGTGATCGAGCCAGGCACGGTAGAAGGGGGTGAAGACCCGGTAGCCGTCGCCATCGCCCTTGACCACCCGGCCCGGCGCGATCGCATAGCCCGATCCGGTGCGCACCAGCGGGATGTCGAGTGCGTCCTCGACGCGTCGGTCTCGCGCGGCGCCGTAGGGCGTGAAGGATGCCGAGATGTGCACGCTGTCGGCGCCGGCCTGTCTCGCCACCCGCGGCACCTCGCGCTCGGGCGGCCCGTGCACGACGTGCAGACCCCCGATCCGCTCGTCGAATTCCGCCAGCAGCCGGGCCAGATAGGCCGTTCTCACGCGAGCGCCGGAGCCCCAGATCCGGTCGTCGAGGACGAACAGCGGCACTACGCCGTCGGGGCCGGCATCGATGGCCGCGCGGAGCGCCGGCTGGTCCATCAAACGCAGGTCGCCACGGAACCACATCACGGAGGTCGTCACTGATCCATCCTCGGTCGGGGCCGACGGGTTCGCACATCGGAACACAGTGTCGTCGGGGCATGGAACAATAGAGATGTGAGCGACCTGATCGATACCACCGAGATGTATCTGCGCACCATCTTCGAGCTGGAGGAGGAGGGCATCGTGCCCTTGCGCGCGCGGATTGCCGAGCGCCTCCATCAGAGCGGACCCACCGTGAGCCAGACGGTGGCCCGGATGGAGCGTGATGGCCTGCTCTCCGTCGAGGGGGATCGTCACCTCGAGCTGTCGGAGAAGGGCCGGGCGCTCGCCACGCGCGTCATGCGCAAGCACCGCCTCGCCGAACGGCTGCTCACCGATGTCATCGGCTTGGAGATCGAGTACGTCCACGACGAGGCCTGCCGGTGGGAGCACGTCATCTCCGAGCAAGTCGAGCGCCGTCTCATCGATCTGCTGAAGCAGCCCACCGAGTCGCCCTACGGCAATCCCATCCCCGGCCTGGCCGAGCTCGGCCAGGATGCCGGCGAGGCCGACTTCCTGGCCGGCGTGCAGACCCTGCCCAAGGCGATCGCCGGCTCCTCGGAACCGACGCGGCTGGTGGTGCGGCGGATCGCCGAGGAGCTGCAGAAGGACACTGCGGTCATGTCCGTCCTCCGGCGGGTCGGGGCGCTCCCAGGCAACGACATCCTCGCGTCCTCGGGTCACGACGGCGTCGTGGTCGCCCGCCAGGGCGAGACCGCGGAGATCGACATCGAGGCCGCTCAGCACCTCTTCGTCTCGAACTGACCGTCTCGTGTCCGCGGGGGTCGGTGCATTCGAGGGTGAACGCACGCGGCTCCTCGGACTGGCCTACCGGCTGACCGGGAGCGTCGTCGACGCCGAGGACGTCCTGCAGGAGGCGTGGATCCGTTATGCGGCCGCCGAGGGGATCGAGCATCCGGCAGCCTGGCTCACCACTGTCGTGAGCCGTCTGTGCCTGGACCGGCTCGGTGCGGCGAGCCGCCGACGCGAGGTCTATCCCGGCACCTGGCTGCCTGAGCCGATCGTCACCGAGTCGCACGATCCCGCGGACCTCGCCGTGGTCGCCGACGAGGTTCGTTATGCGGCGCTCGTCCTGCTCGACCGACTGCCGGCCGACCAGCGGGTGGCCTTCGTCTTGCACGATGTGTTCGATATCCCGTTCTCGCAGATCGCCGAGACCCTGGGCGTCACCGCGGCCAACGCCCGTCAGCTCGCCAGCCGAGGCCGACGGACGATGGCCGACGTCCCCCGCGAGACCACGGCGGCCGAGCACGACGCGGCCGTCGAGAAGCTGCTCCGTGCCTTGGAACGCGGGGACCCGGAGGGGGTCGCCGCCGCCCTGCATCCCGAGGTCGTCGCCTACGGCGACTCCGGGGGTCTCACCCCCACGGCCGGTCGTCCCATCGCCGGTCCCGAGCAGGTGGCCCGCTTCTTCCAGGGGTTGGTGCGGTTGTACGGCGCGGAGCGGCTCGTGGTGATGCGGCTCCTCAAGGTCAACGGCCGTCTCGGCCTCGTCACACCGGGCACCGATGGGCGCTTCCCGGCACGGGTCGCGGCCTTCAGCGTGGAGGACGGTCGTGTGATCGGCACCTACGATGTCGCCCACCCCGACAAGCTCCGCGGCGTCAGGCTCGCGGACTGGGATCCCACGGCACCCGGCACGCCTCGCCGGAGGAGAAGCCCTGGCCGGTGATGCCCAGTGCGTGGTTCATGCGGGCGCGATGGTTCTCGTTCGCGATCTGGTAGACGAGTTCCAGCACCGCGCGATCACCGAGCTGCCGCCGCAGATCGGCGATCAGGTCGGCGGCCTCGGGCGGGGGAGTGGCGGTCATCGCATCAGCGAGCCGGATCGCCTGCCGTTCGAGATCGGTATAGGCCGCGGAGGTCTCGAAGTCGGCGATCTCCCGCAACCGTCGGGTGTCCAGGCCGTCGAGACGTTGCAGCATCGTGCCGAAGTCCACGCACCAGGAGCACCCCACCGTCCACGCCGTGCGGTAGACCGCCAGCTGCACGAGGGAGGGCGGGGCATGGCGGGTGACGCGCTCGAGGGTCAGCTCGTGGACGAGATTGGTCCACAGCAGGCCGGTGTGCCGGGCCGCGACGGCGAGGGGTTCGGGGACCTCGCCGAATCGGCGACGGGCGATCCGGTAGACGAGCCGGGTCAGCGGGTTCGCCTCAGTGGGCGGGAGAGCGGGAACGGGTCGGGTCATGATGTCCTCCTCGAGATGTCATGGACCTGACGACGCAGCCTCCCGGAGTGTGACAACCCCGCTCAGGTGAGCCAGTCGAGCGGTGTCGCGGGCATCGCGTTGGCATAGTAGGAGGACTCAATGTGCTACGGAGCGTGCTACGCTTGTGTCATGACCACCATCTCGCATCGCGAACTCCGCAACAACTCCGCCGAAGTCCTGCGTCGTGTTGCTGCTGGAGAGGCGATGGAGGTGACCAATCGTGGCGTCGTCGTCGCCTATCTTTCCCCTGCCGCGACTCCGGCGCTGCCCTTCCCGGTATCGCGGCCCGCTCGACGAAGCGGTGGCTGGTCGGCGCTCCCGAAGGTCTCGTTCAGTCGCTCCGTGACTGAGATCGTCGATGACGAACGCGAGGACCGCAGGTGACGGCGGGTGCGGTGACAACGGCGCAGGTGGTCTATCTCGACACCTCGGCGGCGGTGAAGCTCATCAGCGACGAGCGGGAGTCGGACGGCCTGCGCCGGTACCTGGACGACGGCCCGACGGTCGTGTCCAGCGATCTGCTGGAGACCGAGTTACGCCGGATCGGTGTGCGCCACGGCATCGATCAGGTACTGATCACGGCCATTCTCGACGGCGTGACGCTCACCCCGCTGAGAAGGGAACAGTTCCGCGAAGCGGGCTTGTACCCGCAGGAGAGTCTGCGCATTCTCGATAGCCTGCACCTCGCCGGCGCTCTCGGTGTGGAGGCCTCGGCGATCCTGACCTACGACGTCAGGCTCGCTGAAGCGGCCCGTGCCCACGGGCTGGACGTCGCCGCGCCGGAATAGACGACGGAGCTCGCCTGGTGACAACCCCGCTCAAGTGAGCCAGTCGAGCGGTGTCGCGGGCATCGCGCTCGAGCCATCGGTCGCCGGCTTCACCATGAGCAGCTGGTCGACGCCCATCCGGTTCTGCTCGAAGGCCAGGGATCCGCCGGCGAGATAGAGACGCCACGCCCGCGCCGTCTCCTCGCCCAGCAGGTCGACCGCACGCCCCCACTGGCGTTCGAGGTTCTCCGCCCAGAAGGCCACCGTTCGCGGGTAATGCTCACGGAGGGCCTGAACATCCCGGATCTCCAGGCCGGCTCCCGCGAAGAGCTCCAGGGTGCGGTGCAGTGGCTTCATGTGCATATCCGGGGCGATGTACGTCTCGATGAAGGGGCCGCCGCCCGGATGCTCGCCGCTACGCGACATCTGCTGGACGAGTGCGCGGCCGTGCGGGCGCAGGTAGCGGTGGATCGCGGCGGCGAAGTCGACGTACTCCTCGTCGCCGACGTGCTCGCCCATCTCGATGGAGGAGATCGCGTCGACGCTGCCGGGCTCCACCGAGAGATCTCGATAATGCCGCAGGCTCACGTCGACGCGGTCGGCGATGCCGCGTTCGGTCGCCATGGTCGTGACATAGTCGCGCTGCTCGCTGCTGAGCGTCACCCCGGTCACCCGGACGCCGTAGTGCTCGGCGGCATGCAGGGTCAGCGACCCCCATCCGCAGCCGATATCGAGGAGATGCATCCCCGGGTGCAGTCCGAGCTTGCGGCAGACCAGGTCCAGCTTCGCGCGCTGGGCCTCGGCCAGCTCCATCCCCTCGGCCGAGAAGTAGGCGCACGAGTACGCCATGGTCTCGTCCATCAACAGCCGGTAGAAGGTGTTCGAGATGTCGTAATGATGGGCGATCGCGGCGCGATCGCGTTCGGTGGAGTGGACGTCGCCGGTCAGCGCCGACTCGGCCGCCGGGGGTGCCGGGGGTCGTCCGAGGGCGCCCAGCCGCACGGCCAGTCCCGCCGCCCGGAGCGCGGTGCCGGGTCGTAGCCGCAACCGGGCTGCCCGCGGGTCGCGCCGCCGGGCCTCGTCGATGGCGGCCCAGACGTGTCGCAGGGCATCGACGAGCTCGATCCCCTCGACGTCGAGGTCCCCGGTCACATAGGCACGTGCGGCACCCAGCTCGCCGGGCCGGTACAGCAGATAGCGCACGGCACGACGTGACCGCAGGACGACGAGGGGATGTCCGTCGGGCCCGGCCTCGGACCCGTTCCAGAGACGGAGGCGTATGGGGGCCTCGACACCGAGGACATCGCTGAGCAGACGGTGGAGTGAGCGGGCTGATGACACCCGTCCATCGTCGGGGCTGACGGCTCTCTTCGCATCTGTTCAGGTTCGGCTGGCATGCTGTCGTCATGCCTCTGCGCTCCCGCCTGCTCGCGTGGTTCCACCGGACCGGCAGCGAGGCATTGGGCTGGACGCTGGTGGTGCTGGGTCTCTTCATGCTGGTCCTGCCCGGGCCGGGGCTGCTCGGTCTCGTCGCCGGTGTGGCGCTCCTGGCCCGGCACTATCACTGGGCGCGCCGCTCACTGGAGCCGCTGCACGTGCGAGCGGTCGCCGCGGCGCAGTACGGGGTCGCGACCTGGCCCCGGATCATCGCCAGCGCCGCGGGTGCGGCCTGTGTGTTCGCGGTCGGGGTGATCTGGTGGGCCGATGTGATCATCCCGGAGTTCTCGGTCTTCGGCCTCGAGTTCGGTCCGCGGCTGCCGGCTGGCGGTCCGGTGACGGCCCTCGGGCTCTTCCTGTCCGCGGCGATCGCCTGGTTCCTGCTCGGTTACAGCGTGTGGAAGTACCGCTATGCCGTGGCCAGGATCGCCAGCAGCTCGCGTTCAGCCGAGGATGTCACGGACTGACCCGGTTCCGGGATCCGGTGCCGCGCATCGACGGTGATCCCGTGCTCGAACAGGTCCACCACGCGCGGGTCCACATAGGAGGACTTCGCGATGGCCGGTGTGTTCCCCAGATGTTCGGCGACCTCCCGCATCGCCGCCGGCACGGCCCGGCGCCGAGCCGTGGCGGTGGAGGTGTCGGCGTGGGCCAGCGAGAGTGCCGCGATGACCGTGCCGCGCCAGGTGCGGAAGTCCTTCGCGGAGAAGTCGCCGCCGAGGATCCCTTTCACGTAGTCGTTGACGTGCTCGGCGCGGAGATCGTGCCAGCCGTCGCGGTCCCGCCAGGCCAGCAGTTCCTCGCCGCCGCTGCGCCGGCGGAGCATCGGCCTCAGCGCCTCCACGATGAGCGGATCGCCGACCGTCACGTGGACCTCCTGTCCGGACTTCGCCGCGTAGTCGAAGACGACACCGCCGGAGACGAGGTGCACGTCCTCGCGGCGCACCGTCGTGAGGCCGTAGGAGCCGTTCTCCTCGGCATAGCGGTCCGAGCCCACGCGGAACATGCCGAGGTCCAGCAGCGCGACGACGGCGGCCTGCGTCTTGATCAGGCCCTCGCCCTCGCGGAGATCGCGCCGGACGGTACGCCGGCGACGCACCAGCGCGTCGGCGAAGTCGAGCATCCCGGCGAACTTCTCGCGATCGCGGTGCTCGCGCCAGGCGGGGTGGTACAGATACTGGCGGCGGCCGGCGTCGTCATTGCCGGTGGCCTGGAGGTGGCCGTTCTCGACCGGGCAGATCCACACCTCAGTCCACGCGGGCGGGATGACGAGCTTCTTGCAGCGTTCGATGTCGACACCCGCGAGGGTCTCGCCCTGTTCGTCCAGGTAGCGGAAGCCGCGGCCGTGACGCACGCGGACCCATCCGGGCATCGAGGCGGAGACCCGCCGCAGTCGCGCCATCTCAGCGGCCCCTCGAGGCCGAGGTCAGGGTCCGCAACTGGTGCTCCACGGCCCGGCGCAACCGGCCGCTGAACGGCAGGTCGATGCAGCGGTAGAGCAGATAGGCCACGAGGACGACCGTGCCCACGGCGGCCAGCATGGCGGGCCAGGCCGCCCAGCCGTGACGGTGGAGCACCTCGATGACGTACCAGCCCAGCCGCTCGTGGACGAGGTACAGCGGATAGGTCAAGGCACCTGCGGTGGTCAGCCACCGCCAGTCGATGTATTGCCAGCGCGTGCACGAACATGCCCACAGCAGCGCGACCCCGGCGAGCAGGATGAGGGCGATGATGCCACCGCTGGCGGTGATGTCATCGGTACGGGTCATGAAGTCCGCATAGGGGCCGTTGCTCTGATAGGCCATGAACGCGAGATTGAACGCCAGCGTGAGGGCCGTGTCGGTACGGAACCGCCGGTCGAGGTGGACCAGGTAGAGCACCATGCCGATCGCGAACAGCGGGGCGTACTGGGGCATGAGGATCTCGGCGAGGACATCGCCGCCGTTGTTCTGCGCGAGCGCACCGAGCACCGGCCAGACGAGGGCGACCGCGAGGATCCGATTCCGGGTGATGCCGACCAGCATGAACAGGGCGATCAGCACATAGAACTTCAGCTCCATGTAGAGCGTCCAGTAGATGCCGTCGATATTCTCCGCGCCGAAGGCCGAGTGGACCATCGTGAAGTTGAGTGCCCAGTCGTCCCATCCCAGCTCACGCCACGGCTCCCCGGGGAAATCGGGGCGGAGCGCGAAGACGATGAGACCGGCGATGAGCACGGCCGCCCAGTAGGTCGGGAACAGCCGGCCGACCCGTGAGCCGATGTAGTCCGGCAGGTCGCGGCCCCAGGCCGTCATGAGGATGACGAAGCCGCTGATCATGAAGAAGAGGTAGACGCCGACGGCGGCATAGGTGGTGATGTGGGCGAACCAGCCGAAGTCGTCGACCTGGCTGGGGTAGCGACCCGTGTAGTGATAGAGCACGACGCCGATCGCCGCCGCGATCCGCAGGCCGTCGAGGAGGCGTAGCCGCGGGGCCGGGGTCGTCGTGCTCACGCTTCGACCCTACGGTCGCGTCCCACAGGAGGCTCGCCGAGCGGGAACCGATGCTGGAGTCGTGTGAGATCCTGGGGCCAGGACCTTCCCGGTCCCCGGACGAGGAGAGCCGTACCCGGAGTGCGACAAGACGGCCGTCGAAGGAGTGATGGTCGTGTCGTGGTTGATTCTGGTGCTCTCGGGCGTCTTCGAGGCGGTGTGGGCCACCGCGCTCGGCAAGTCGGAGGGCTTCACCCGTCTGGTCCCCACCGCCGTGTTCGGGGTCTCGGTCGTGATCAGCATGGGCGGTCTCGCCTGGGCGATGCGCGATCTGCCGACGGGCACCGCCTATGCGGTGTGGGTGGGGGTCGGGGCGAGCCTGACGGTCGTCTACGCGATGGCGACCGGGGTGGAGCCGGTGTCGCTCGCCAAGATCCTGCTGCTGCTGGGACTGGTCGGCTGCATCATCGGGCTCAAGCTCGTGCAGTGAGGCCCCTCCTGGCGTGGTCCAGGTCTCTTCGTCGTCCCTTGGCGGGAGGGGTCCGCAGGCGTATGGTTGACAAAGGTCAATTATTGACTTTGATCAACTACTGAAAAGAGTGTGCTTTGGCTGAGTCGACAGCGCCATCGATGACGCATCGTGAAGTCCTGCGGGCCCTGTCGGGCCTGTTGATGGGAATGTTCGTGTCGATCCTGGCGGGAACGGTGGTCTCCACCTCCCTGCCGCTGATCATCGCGGACCTGGGGGGATCGCAGTCGTCGTACACCTGGGTGGTGACGGCGACGATGCTGGCGATGGCGGTCTCGACGCCGATCTGGGGCAAGCTGGCCGATATCTTCAATCGCAAGCTGCTGATCCAGCTGGCATTGTCGATCTTCGTGCTCGGCTCGGCGGCGGCCGGCTTCTCCCACAGCACGGACTTCCTCATCGGCGCCCGCGTCGTGCAGGGGCTCGGCGCCGGCGGTCTGGCGGCCTTGAGCCAGATCATCCTCGCCGACATCATCTCGCCGCGTGAACGTGGCCGCTATGCGGGTCTGTTCGGCGCCGTCATGGCCGTCGGATCGGTCGGCGGCCCGTTGCTCGGCGGCGTCATCACCGATGCGATCGGCTGGCGATGGAACTTCTTCGTGGCCATGCCCGTCGCGATCGCCGCTCTGATCATGCTGCAGATGACCCTGCATCTGCCGAAGCACGACCGCGAGAAGCCCAAGATCGACTACCTCGGCGCCGTGTTCATCACTGCCGGCATCTCCCTGCTGCTGATCTGGGTGAGCCTGGTCGACCACAACTTCGCGTGGGCCTCGACCGAGACCGGCTGGATGGTCGGCGGCTCGGTGCTGCTGCTCGTGCTCGCCGTCGTCACCGAGCTGCGCGTGGCCAATCCGCTCGTGCCGCTGACGATGTTCCGCAATCGCACCTTCACCTTCACGGTCATCGCGAGCCTGGCGGTCGGAGTGCTGATGTTCGGCACCGCCGTCTTCCTGGCGCAGTACATGCAGCTCGCGCGCGGCGCGACGCCGACCGAGTCCGGGCTCCTCACGATCCCGATGATGCTCGGCCTGTTCACCGCCTCGACGATCTTCGGACAGGTCATCACCCGCACCGGACGCTGGAAGCCGGTCATGGTCACCGGCGCCGGAACCGCGATCGTGGGCTCGGTGATGCTGGGACGCCTCGACGGGGACTCGCCGATGTGGTTCGTCTCGCTCGCGATGCTCGTGCTCGGCGCGGGACTCGGCATGCTGATGCAGAACCTGGTGCTCGTGGTGCAGAACTCGATCCCGGTCGAGAATCTCGGCGTCGCCACGAGTGCCGTGACCTTCTTCCGCACGATCGGCGGGACGGCGGGCGTGTCGGTGCTCGGGTCGGTGCTCGCCCTGCAGGTCAAGGATCGGATCGCCGAGGGTCTCGCCGCCCTCGACCCCGAGCAGCAGGCGCAGGCCGCTCAGGCGCTCGGCAATGGAACGGTGCCCAAGATCGCCGATCTGCCGCCGGCGGTGGCCAGCGTCGTGGAGCACGCCTATGGCTCGGCGATCGGGCATGTCTTCCTGCTCACGGTCCCCTTGGCGATCGTGACGCTGCTGGCGGTCGCGCTGCTGCCCAAGCAGGATCTGGGCACGATGACGGCCGTGCAGGCGAGGGCCCACGCCGAGGAGGTCGCCGCGGACATGGCGGGCATCGAAGGTCCCCAGGACCTCGAGGCACGCCGGGCGGATGACGATGAGGCGTCACCCGCGACAATGAGGCCGTGAGCATGTCGACACCCGACCCGCTGGCCCAGGCCGACCCCCGCGTCGCCGAAGCGGTCGTGGCGGTCGAGGACGCGATGAGCGCCCTCGGCAGCCGCGTCCGGGTCATCCTGCGCGATGCCGCGAGCCAGGTCGACGAGAACCTGCAGCCCTTCGGATTGCGGATCCTGCGGATGCTGGAGCGTCACGGGGCGCAGTCGGCCGGGCAGCTGTCGGAGTGTCTCGAGGTCGATCCGAGCTCGACGAGCCGGCAGGTCCGCCAGCTCGTCGACCTCAGACTCGTGGAGGTGACGGCCTCCGCAGCGGACCGGCGGTCCCGCATCGTCGAGCTCACCGAGCACGGCCGTGAGCGGCTCGCGGCGATCGGCCCCTCCAGCCGAGTCCTCATGCAGCGCGCGCTGAGCTCCTGGGAGCTGGACGATCTGCAACGGTTCGCGGGCTATCTGGAGCACCTGACCGATGCGACGGTGCCGGTTCCACCCGCTGCCGAGCGCGCCTGACCCTCAGCCCGTCTCGACGATGTCCGTCACGAACACGTCGATCGACGCGGCAGTGAAGCGCGGATCATCGCCCAGGATCTCCTTCACGCACGACAGAGTCTCCGCACGCGCTCGCTCCGCGGTCTCCCGCAGCTCATCGCCGTAGTCGCCGGTGATCGTCACGATGGCCGCCACGAGGCGATCGTCGACCACCTCCAGGTCGACCTTCTCGAGGCGAAGGGCGGAACGCTCCATCCGCCGCCGCAGCACGGCGATCAGGACACGGCCCGCGACGAGGATCCGCGAGAAGCGGGGCCCGTGCTCGGCGGACCCGTCGGGGCTGAAGGCGATCATCGGCACTGTCGGTCGCACGATACGCCGGACCCGCCGCATGATGTCATCGGACAGCCTGAACCAGCCCTCCGGCGTGGGCTCCTCGCGGGCAGCGCGGATGGCGGCGCTGGTCGGGTCGCCGGGACTCATCGCCAGGCCTCCATCCTGTCGGTGACGTGACGTCGTGCTCGATACAGCTGGCCCCGCACGGCGTCCGGGCCCATGGAGAGCGCCTCGGCGATCTCGTCGTAGCTGAGCTCCTCGATCTCACGGAGTACCCACACGGCCCGCTGCCGCCACGGTAGTGCCGTCAGGGTCGTCTGCAAGGCGACGAGGAGATCATGCTCGAGGACCGCTCGGGACGGGTCGGCCAGTGCGTCGACGGTACGCTCCGCCAGGATCTCGTCATCGGTCGGTATCGGGCGCCGGCGTCGGCGGATATCGGCGGCGCGCCGGTGCGTCAGGCTGAACAGCCAGGTTCGCAGGGTCGAACGCCCCTGGAACGACTCGATGTTCTTCCAGGCCGAGATGAAGGCCTCCTGCACCGCCTCGCCCGCATCATCGTCATCGGCCAGCATCCGACGGGCGAATCGGAACATGCTCGGGCCGTGGCGGTCCACGATCGCCGCGAAAGCCGCGTCATCGCCGAGTACGGCGGCCCGTACCAGGCTGGCATCGTCCACATCCTGATCGTCTCTCCTCGCGAGCTGAAGCGCTCGCGAAGGGGTGTGACACGCATCACGTCCGATGTGGCGTGAGGAATGCGTGCTGCGGTGCGACTCACCAGATGTCAACCCATCGACCACCCGCACAGGAGGGGTACATCATGGCTGAGAAGACCACGACGGATGTGGAGAAGCGTGGCGGCACCGGACCTTTGGTGACGGAGCTGGGGCGCACGACGATCGCCGACTCGGTCGTCTCGAAGATCGCGGGGATCGCCGCGCGCGAGGTCGCCGGCGTCCACGATCTGGGCGGCGGCGCGGCGCGCACGGTCAGCGCCATCCGCGAGCGCATTCCCGGAGCCTCGGTGGATCGCTCACAGGGCGTGGCCGTCGAGGTCGGTGAGCGGCAGACCGCGATCGATATCGATCTGATCGCCGACTACGGGGTCGCGATCGCCGATCTCTCGGCCGCGGTGCGCCGCAATGTCATCACGGCCGTCGAGCGGATGACCGGCCTGGAGGTCACGGAGGTCAACCTGACCGTCCACGATGTCTTCCTCGACGAGCCCGACGAGCGAGACGATGACCGACACGTCGAGTGACCCCAGCGCGGAGACGATCGCCGAAGCCGTCCAGGCCATCGACGGCGTCCACCGCCTGCACGCAGGTCTCTTCGGGGAGGTCGCGACCTACCTCCCCGGGGGCCGCGTCTCGGGCGTGCGCGTCGGCGATGGCGGTGTAGAGGTCCACATCGTCGTGAACGCGGGACGTCCGGTGCTGCCCGTGGCGGACGCGGTCCGCGCCGCGGTCGAGGCGATCACCGTCGGACCGACCCATGTGACGGTCGAGGATCTCGCCGACGTCAGCGGCGATTGACCTCGCGAACCATCGGAGCGAAGGACAGATCATGAACAGTTCGACTGCCGGCCTCATCGCCGGACTCCTGATCGCGATAGCGATCACGACCGGGGGATTCCTCGGGTTCCTCCTAGCGATCGTGCTCGGTGGCGGCGGCCTGCTCATCGGCCGCCAGCTCGCCGGCGAGATCGACCTGGGCGATGTCTTCGCGGGTCGTCGTCGTGAGTGACCTGCTGTACGCGGCGGCCGACGCACCCGGCACGGGCGCCGATCGCGCACCCGAGGAACGCGGCGACCTGCACGTGCACGACCGGGTCGTCGAGAAGATCGTGCGGCACAGTGCCCTGGAGGTCCACGGCTCGGTCGTCGGACACTCCGGCCTCGCCGTGGTCGGGACCGACTACCCATCGGTCCGGGTCGATCTTCGAGCGGGTCACGCGTGGATCAGCGTCGACATCGCCACCGGGTGGCCCGCGCCGCTCGAGCGGATCGCCGGGCAGGTGCGCGACCGCGTGCGCGAGCGGACCGAGGCATTGGCCGGTGTCACGGTCGAACGCGTCGACGTCACCGTCCACGTGGTGGAAGCCGCCTCATCGCCGAGGAGGGTGCAATGAGCAGATCCATGGTGCCGACCGCCCGCCCGCTGGCGACCCGTGTCGTGGCGTTCTACGGGGTGCTGGGGATCGTGCTGGGTGCCGTGACCGTGCGCGACCTGGCGGTCGCCCAGGGATGGGCCGCGGGAACCCCGTGGTTCGAGAGCGCGGTGGACGGGCTCGACGGGCTCCCGGCCAGCGCCGCTACGACGGTCGTGGGGGTGATCATCGGCGTGATCGGACTCGCGGCGCTGATCTGCGCACTGCTGCCGGCGCGCCGGACACATGACCGTACCGATGCATCGCCCGGCCTGTGGCTCAGCCGCCCGGCGATCGCGACGCTGGCCGAACGGGCCGCCGAGCGCACACCGGGGGTCTACGAGGCATCGGCAGCCGTCCACCGCCGCCGCGTGGTGGTCAGGGCCGCCGGTTTCGACGAGGAGGCGGCCGAGCGGGCCGAGGGCGCGGTGAAGCGGGCCCTCGGTGGAGTGACCGACCGGCGGATCATCGTCAAGCGTACGGAGGTGAAGGTCCCATGAGGGCGCGTGGACGTGTGACGGACCGGCTGCTCGCGGCGGTCCTGGGCGTGCTCACCGCCGCAGCCGGCGTGGCAGTGGTGCTGTGGAGCCTCGGGGCGGTGCCCCAGTGGCCCTCGACGCTCGATCTCTCCTGGATCCTCGCATCGGTGGTGGATACCGACTGGTGGCCCTGGGCATCGGCCGGCGTGGGTGTGCTGCTCGCCCTGGTGGCAGTGACGTGGCTCCTGCGTCGAGCTCGCCCGGTGCCGCGTCCCCCGGCGCTGTCCCAGGCGAGTACCGATGCCGGTGCGGTGCGGGTGGATCTGGACTCGGTGGCCGCCGCGGTCGCGCGCCGACTCCAGGAGGCAGCTCCGATCAGCGCGGCCCGCGGCAAGGGCGTGGATGTGCGCGGCACCTTCCTGGTCGATGTCCGCGCGGCGATCGACGAGATCTCCGACGGGCCGGCGATCATCCGCGCCGTCGAGCACGCACAGCAGGAGTTGGACGAGTCCTTCGGCGAGGGCCGAGCGGTATGTCAGCTCGTCGTGTCCGCGCCGAGCCGCTGGCGATCGGTCTGGCGCCGTGGCGGCGTCACCCCTCGGGTGCACTGATCCCCCGGTGGGGCGGAGCATGGAATCCGCCCCACCAGGTCGTCAGCCCTCGATGCGGTGCTGCGCGGCATCGCGCAGCGCATCGGCGAAGGCCGGGTTGTGCGTGGCGAGCTGCTCGAAGGCATCGGCCGTGAAGTGCAGCGCCTGCACATCGGTGGTGGTGACGACGGTCGCACTCCTCAGCCGGCCGGTCACCAGGGCGATCTCGCCGACCACGTCGCCGGGCTGCAAGGTGGCGACCACGTCCCCGTCCTTGCGGATCTCCACGGAGCCGTCGAGCAGGATGTAGGCCTTATCAGCGGGCTGGTGCTCGACGACCATCGCCCAGTTCGCGGGGATGTGAACGCTCTGCCCGGTGCTCGCCAATGCCTTGATCGTGGCATCGTCGAAGTCGGTGAGACGCTGCAACGCCGAGACGATTTCGGCGTCGGACTTTCGTGCCATGCTGGTTCCTTTCGGTGAGTTGTGCCCCACGGTAGGCCAGTTCCTGCTTTGATGTGGAGCGATGCGTCGGAGTTCAGACGCTCATCTGACGGACGCACAAGGAGCAACGGCCATGGGACGTGCGGAGTCACGCATGTTCGGCTCGCGTCTCCTGGGACCTCCGGACCAGTCGCCGCGACGGTTGCGGGTGCGGGTGCAATTGCTGTTGAGCATCCTGCTCGTCGGCACCCACCTGATCGGCGTGGGGATCGCCGTGGTGCTCTCCGTGGTGGTGATCCCGGCCCCGGCACCGACGCGCGCCATGATCATCGCGGTGGCGATCGCGGTCCCGGTCTACGTCGCCGTCGCGGTATTGCTGGGCATGTGGTGGGGCACGGCGAGGGCGCTCTCGGCTTTGCACTGGGCGCTACGTGATGAAGAGCCGACACCGCGGGCGTTGCGCCGATCGTTGCGCGTCCCGGTCTCGCTCACCACGACGCAGGCGCTGCTGTGGCTCGGCGGGGTGGTGCTCTTCACACTCCTCGCGGTGATCATCCAGCCCGACCGGGCCCTCACCACCGGGTTCACCGTCGCGATCACGATGGTCATCGTCTCGGCGATCGCCTTCCTGCTCAGCGAGTTCGCGATGCGCCCCGTCGCGGCCCGAGCGCTCGCGGTCGGTGCGGCTCCGCAGGCCCGGCTGGGCGTGGGCGCCAGGATGCTGGTGTTCTGGATCCTCGGCACCGGCGTGCCGATCGCGGGGCTGCTCGCGGTGGCCGTGCTCTCCTTCATGCTCGACGACATCGACGAGACACTGCTGGCCGTCACGACCGTGGTCATCGCCGCGGTGGTGCTGGTGTTCGGCTTCTTCGTCACCTGGCTCAATGCTCGAGCCGTCACGGCACCGGTCCGCACGGTGCGCGATGCGATGCGCGATGTGCAGCGGGGGCGGTTGGACGCCGAGGTGCCGGTCTACGACGGCACCGAGCTCGGTGCGCTGCAGGTGGGCTTCAACGAGATGGCCGCAGGCTTGAGGGAGCGCGAAAGGCTCCGTGACGTCTTCGGGCGTCAGGTGGGACGCGATGTCGCCGAGGCCGCCCTGGCCGATATCGAGCTGGGCGGTCAGGCGCGCGAGGCGACGGTGCTGTTCGTCGATCTGACGGGGTCGACCGGCTTCGCCACCGACCGGGACCCGGCCGAGGTCGTCGATGTCCTCAATCGCTTCTTCGGCGTGGTCGTCCAGGAGGTCGACGCGCACGACGGCCTGGTCAACAAGTTCATGGGCGATGCGGTCCTCGCGGTCTTCGGGGCACCGGCCGAACGCCCGGATCACGCGGCCATCGCGCTGGCGGCCGCCCGCTCGATGGCCGAGAGGCTGCCGCGGGAGATGTCCGAGATCGACTTCGGCATCGGGGTGGCCACCGGGCGGGTCGTCGCCGGCTATGTCGGGCACGAGTCCCGCTTCGAGTACACGGTCATCGGCGATGCGGTGAATGCGGCCTCCCGGATCACCGATCTGGCCAAGCGGGTCGAGGGTCGAGCATTGGCCGACGGCGCGAGCGTGGAGGCCGCCGGGGCCGAGGGGGAGTGGATCGCGTACGAGAGCGTCACCCTGCGCGGCAGGACGACGCCCTCGCATCTCTTCACGCTGGGGGAGTGAGAGACGCCGGGAGGCCGCCGGTGTCACCGATGGGTCCGTTCGTGCCCCAGGCAGGATTCGAACCTGCGACACCCGCTTTAGGAGAGCGGTGCTCTATCCCCTGAGCTACTGAGGCGACGCGAACATCCTCCCACGGCGGGTCGCCGTCCTGAAGTCCGGCGTCGACAGTGGCACACTCGTGTGCGTGCTTCGCCGGATCATCGTGCTGCTCCTCCTGGGTGCGGTGGCGACGGCATGCGCGCGCGAGCCGGCCCCGGCGCCATCGCCTCCTCCGGCGCCCACCTGGAATGCCGGGCCCGCGGGGGAGTGCGAGGTGCCCGAACCGGGCGTATCGGTGCACACCCTGGAGGTCGACGGCGAGGACCGGCGCTTCGTGGTCGACGTCCCCGACGGATTCAACGGCGAACGCCTGCCGGTCGTCTTCGTCACGCATGGTCGCGGCGGACGTGCCACGGCCGCCATGGGCTACACGGGTTTCCCCGCCTACGGACAGCAGTACGGATTCATCGTCGTCGCCCCGCAGGCCGAGGGGAGCCCGGCACTCTGGGACTTCTCCACGGGGCCGGAGGTCGAGGGCTCGGACTTCGCCTTCATCGCCGCTCTGCGCGAGCACGTGGTCGAGACCTGGTGCGGTGACGACGACCGGGTCTTCATGACCGGCTTCTCCAACGGCTCCGCGATGACCTTCGCCGCCGCGTGCCTGCCGAGCCTGCGCTTCAAGGCCTATGGAGCCGTCGCCGCCCCCGGATACGTGCCCGCCCGCTGCGACGGAGCCCCGCCCGCCTCCATCATCTACGCGCACGGCACCGCGGATCCCGTCGTGCCCTTCGTCGGCGGAGACACCGTCATCCAGTGGATCGAGCCGGCCACCCAGGTCATGAACGACTGGGCGCGACACGACGGCTGCGCGAGCGTCGAGAGGGAGCAGATCGCCGAGGACGTGCAGGTCACCCGATGGGATGTCTGCCGTGACGAGAGCCAGCTCGCGTTCTACGTGATCGACGGCGAGGGCCACCACTGGCCCGGCGGTGCCGTGCTGCCCGGTCTCGGCACCGGCACCCGCTCGATCAACATCACCGCCCTCATGACCGAGTTCTTCGGACTGTCCGGCTGAGTCGGTAGGGAACAATGGACGGCATGGACAAACCGATCGAGAACTGGCTGACCGACATGGACGGTGTCCTCGTCCACGAAGAACGCGCCATCGGTGGGGCGGCGGACTTCATCAAGGCGCTGCGCGACAGCGGCCGCAAGTTCATCGTGCTGACCAATAACTCGATCTACACCCCGCGGGACCTGCGCGCCCGGTTGCGGACCTCCGGCATCGACGTGCCCGAGGGGGCCATCTGGACCAGCGCGCTGGCCACGGCCAAGTTCCTCAGCGAGCAGCGGGAGAACGGCACCGCCTATGTCATCGGCGAGTCCGGGCTCACCCAGGCGCTCTACGATGCGGGCTACACCATGACCTCGCGCGATCCCGAGTACGTCGTCCTCGGCGAGACCCGCACCTACTCCTTCGAGGCGATCACCCGCGCCATCCAGCTGATCGTCGACGGCGCGCGTTTCATCGCCACCAATCCGGACACCACCGGACCCTCGCCCACCGGCCCGCTGCCGGCCACGGGATCGGTCGCCGCGCTCATCACCCGCGCCACCGGCGTCGAGCCGTACTTCGTCGGCAAGCCCAATCCGCTGATGATGCGCAGTGCGCTCAACCAGATCCAGGCCCACTCGGAGACGACCGTGATGATCGGCGACCGGATGGACACCGATGTGCTCTCGGGACTGGAGGCCGGCCTGCGCACCATCTTGGTGATGACCGGCTCCACCCGCCGTGAGGAGATCGAGCGCTTCCCGTACCGGCCGACTCGCGTGGTGGACTCCATCGCCGATGTCGTCGGGCTGGTGGAGTGAGGCCGTGCGCGTCTTCCTGACCGGCGCGAACGGTGTGATGGGCCTGGCCACGATCGATGCCCTCATCGGAGCCGGACACGAGGTCGTCGGCCTCGTCCGGGGTCCCGATGCCGCCGAGCTCGTCGAGGAGCACGGCGGACAGGTCTGGTACGGGGATGTCTTCGATGCGACCGCGCTGCGAGCGGGGATGGGCGGCTGCGATGTCGTGGTCAACTTCGCGACGCGCATCCCGATCGGCGCCACCGCCTATCGTCCCGGCTCGCTCACGGCGGTCAACCGGTTGCGCCGGGAGGGCGCGGCGACGGTCGCCGCGGTGGCCCGCGAGCTGCGGATCGAGCGCTTCGTGCAACAGAGCCTCAGCTTCATCTACCAGGGGCGCGGCGATGAGTGGATCGACGAGTTCTCCCCGGTCGACGTCACCTGGGTCACCGAGGCGCTGGTCATCGCCGAGGACCATGCCCGGTCGATCGAGCAGGCCGGCGGCACCTCGGTGCGGCTGCGCTACGGGCTCATCGTGGGCGATGACCGCAACACCCGCTATCTGCTGAACCGCGCCCGCCGTGGCAAGCCCTTCGCCCTCGGCGATCCCGATGGATGGATGCACGTCATCCATCCCGATGACATCGGCACCTCCGTCGTGGCGGCCCTCACCGCCCCGGCCGGTGCCTACAATGTCGGCGCCGAACCGCTGCGACGGCGCTCCTATGCCGACCTGATCGCCCGGGCCGCGGGCCGCGAGCAGGGGGACTTCCTCGCGCCGTGGATCGTGGAACTCGGGGGTGACAAGATGGAGATGCTCACCCGCTCACACCGGGTCAGCTCCGCGCTCTTCACCGAGCGCACCGGCTGGCGGCCCCGCCATCCCGAACTCACCGAAGACTGGTTCCCCACCCGTGACTGACGAGACTCCCGCGCAGCGCCGGGCCCGGCTGCGGCGCGCGGCCGAGCTGCTGGGCGATCTGCTGCCGGAGACCACGAGCGACGAACGCGATCCCGGCGGTGACGACACCGGCTCCCGCGAACGCGATCTGCTCCGCGATCGGCCCCCGCACCACGGGGGCTAGGGTGCGTCTCAGCGCTGCTCGGGCGGGACGTCGTCCGGGGTGCGCTCGAAGTTCCCGCCGGTGAGGGCGTCGCGGATCTCCCGCAGCAGCAGGACGTCCTCGCTCGGGCCCTCGGGCTCGGGCTCCTCGCCGCGCTGCAGTCGCTCGAGCAGGCGCTTCGAGGGCACGACGAAGATGAAGTAGACGACGGCCGCGGTGATGATGAAGGTGATGACCGCGTTGATGAAGCCGCCGATGTTGACGAAGGTGTTCGGGTTGTCCCCGAGGACCCGGAAGCCGAAGCCCTGCGCGTCGACCCCGCCGAGCGAGGCGATGATCGGATCGATGAATGAGGACGTGAACGCGGCGACCAGCGCGGTGAACGCGGTGCCGACGACGACCGCGACCGCCAGATCGACGATATTGCCGCGGAACAAGAAGTCCTTGAAGCCCTTGAGCATGTCTGCGTTACCCCCTGGTGGAGAAAGCCGTCAGAGGAACTGTATGCCCCCGGCACGGTGATCGACCAGTCACTGCGCCGACTGGACGAGGGTGAGCCTGCCCACGAGGGTGGCCCGGGCGATGGCGGCGGCAGCCGCGGAATCGGCCTCGACGCCGACGGCCGTCCTGGCGTCGCTCTCGTCCACGAGCGCGACCGCGACGCCGGTGGCGAGGGTCAGCCCATCGGCATCCGTGCCGTCGGCGACGGCCAGCACGTCCACCCGGTCGCCGGGACGCACCAGCGCCGCGACCTCAGGCTCGACGACGACGCTCGCCAGCACGGTGCCGTCCGCGGTGGACCGTGGATCGACGACCCGCCGGTCGGTGAAGGGCTCGCCGGCCCGCATCGCCCCGGCGACCTGTCGCCCCGAGAGCTCCTGGACGGGGTGATCGGTGGCGAGCTCGGCGGGGACCTCCACGATGCGGACATCGGCATCGGACAGCCGGTGCCCACTGGGCAGATCGCGCGCCGCGACCGGGGTCGGCGAGGTCTGGGGCGCGTCGGTGAGCGCCGCGAGACCGGCGAGGACGGCCAGCCCCGTGAGCACGGCGCAGAGCGAGCGGCGGTGGTCGGCGATCAGCCGTGACAGGCGTTCCATGCCGCGAGATTAGGGGCGGACGGCCGATCTGTCCGGCATCGTCCACAGGGCCCGGCTGAGCGGGCGACTCTCAGGACGTGGAGGCCGTGCTGCTCGACGAGGAGGTCGAGGTGTTCGAGGAGGTCGAGGTCGAGGTGCTCCCGGTGCTGGAGGAGGACGACGAGTCCTTCGACGCCGCGTCGCTCGCGGAGGAGGTCGAGGAGCCCGAACGGCTGTCGTTGCGGTAGAAACCCGATCCCTTGAAGACCACGCCGACGGCGCCGAAGACCTTGCGCAGACGGCCCTGACATGCCGGGCACTCGGTGAGCGCGTCATCGGAGAAGCTCTGGCGGACCTCCAGGCCCTCGCCACACTCGGTGCACTGGTACTGGTACATGGGCACGGTCGGTTCTCTCCCCACGGTAGAAATGCTGCCATCTGAGGGTACAGTGGCCTCCTAGCGAATCGTCGACCGAGGACTCCACCGCTGTGACTGAATGGCTGCTGCTGGCTGCCTCGTTGTTGCTCATGATCGGCTGCGGCGTATTCGTCGCAGCCGAGTTCTCCTTCGTCACCGTCGACCGGGCGACCGTCGACCGGCGGGCGGCCGCGGGCGAACGTGGAGCCGTCGGCACCCATAAGGCGCTGACCACGCTCTCGACTCAGCTGAGCGGCGCGCAGCTGGGCATCACCATCACCAATCTCGCCATCGGCTATCTCGCCGAGCCCGCCATCGGACGACTGCTGCACGATCCGCTCGCGGCGCTGGGTCTGACCGGCGGGAGCCTCCGCGCGGCCAGCTATGGCGTCGCGCTGGTGCTCAGCACGGTCGTGACGATGCTCGTGGGCGAGCTGATCCCGAAGAACTTCGCGCTGTCGCTGCCCTACCGCACCGCCATCCTGACGCAGTTGCCGCAGCGCTGGTTCACCCGGGCGATGGCCTGGCCGATCCGCGGCCTCAATCAGATGGCCAACAACACGCTGCGCTGGCTGGGAGTGGAGCCGCAGGAGGAGCTGCGGTCGGCGCGCTCGCCGATCGAGCTGCGGTCGCTGGTCCTCCGCTCGGCCGATCACGGGGCCATCGACGATGAGACGGCCGATCTCGTCGCCCGCAGCATCGCCTTCGGCGATCGCACCGCCGCCGACGTGCGTACGCCGCGGGTGCGGGTGCGCTTCCTCCACGAGCGCGACACCGCGCTGGACCTCATCGAGGCGGCTCGCCAGACCGGGCACTCGCGATTCCCGGTGATCGGCACCTCGCCGGATGACATCGTCGGCATCGCGCACATCAAGAAGGCGGTCGCGGTGCCGGTGGAACGGCGCCGCTCGGTCCGTGTGGAGGAGATCCTCGACCCGCCGACCACCGTGCCGGACTCCATCGAGCTCGACCCGCTGCTCTCCCTGCTGCGCGAGGAGGGCCACCAGATGGCGATCGTGCTCGACGAGTACGGCGGCACCGACGGCGTGGTGACACTGGAGGACCTGGTCGAGGAGATCGTCGGCGATATCGCCGACGAGCACGACCGGTGGGCGGCGCACAGCCGCCATCGGCGTGACGGCACCTGGTCCCTCTCGGGGCTCCTCCGCCCCGACGAGGTCTTCGAGCTCACGGCGATCGCACTCCCCGAGAGCGAGGACTACGAGACCCTCGCCGGGTTGATCCTCGAACGTCTCGGGCGGCTCGCCCAACGCGGCGACCACGTCGTCGTGGAGCTCACGCAGACACCCGACAGCGAGGAGGAGTCCCTCGTGCCGCTGCTGGTCACGCTGACCGTCGACCGGGTGGAGGGGCGTCGCATCGATCGCGTCTCGATGACCGTCGAGGAGTCGATCGGTCGGGGCGAGGGGTCGGCATGAGCGATCGTAGAACCGAGATGTGCTGGGTATTCGTCAACCGAGACCGCGCCTGGTCGACGAATACCCAGTACATCTCGGTCCAGGTGGGGACGATGGCATGAGCACGTGGTTCGCGGTGGGGCTGACCTTCGTGCTGCTCGCCCTCAACTCGCTCTTCGTGGCCTCGGAGTTCGCCCTCATCTCCGCCCGCCGCACCCAGCTGGAGCCCCTGGCCCAGGCCGGCAAGCGCTCGGCGCGGCTGGCGCTGAAGGCCATGGAGAATGTCACGCTCGCGATGGCCGCCGCGCAGCTGGGCATCACCATGTGCTCGCTGGGCCTCGGCGCGATCAGCGAGCCGGCGATCGCCCACCTCCTCGAGCCCGCCTTCGAGCTGGCGGACGTGCCTTCGGCTCTCGTGCACCCGATCTCCTTCGCGATCGCGCTCACCCTCGTGGTCTTCCTGCACGTGGTCTACGGCGAGATGGTGCCCAAGAACCTCGCGCTCGCCGCCCCCGACCGGGCCTCGCTCGTGCTCGGTCCGTTCATGCTCGGGATCATCGCGCTGCTCAAACCCATCGTCATCGCGCTGAACGCGATCGCCAACGGCGCCGTGCGGATGGTGGGCATCGAGCCCAAGGACGAGGTGGCATCGACCTTCACCCACGACGAGGTCGCCGGTCTCGTGGAGGAGTCCCGTCGCGAGGGCCTGCTCGACGAGGACGAGTACGGCCTCGTCACCGGGGCGCTCGACTTCCACGATGCGACCGTCGCCCGTGTGCTGATGCCCGCCGACACCCTCGTGACCATCGGTCGCGAGGCGACCCCCGCCGAGGTCGAGGTGGCCTGCGCCGACACCGGATTCTCGCGCTTCCCCGTCGTCGACGACGAGGGGGAGCTGACCGGCTATCTGCACATCAAGGACGTCCTGTCGACCGATGATGCCGTCCGCAGCGCCCCGATCGCCGACAAATGGGTGCGCCCGCTCGCGACCGTCGGGTCGACCGTGGGCCTGCTGGACGCCCTGCGGACCATGCAGGCCCGCGGCTCGCACATGGCCCGTGTCGCCGACGAGTCGTCCGGGGCGGTTCAGGGCGTGGTCATGCTCGAGGACGTCCTCGAGGAGCTCGTCGGCGAGATCCGCGATGCCGAGCGCCAGGAGAACCGCGCATGAGCGATCACCGCGTCATCGGCCTCGCCACCGTCCGGGATGCCGAGGTCGCCGCCCGGATGCAGGTCGACTTCGCGGTCGAGTTCGAGACGCCCACGCCGACCTATGAGCAGCTGCTTCCCCGTTTCCGTCGTCTGCTCGCCCATCCCTCGGCCTTCGTCCTGCTGGCCGGCCCGCCCCGCGAGCCCGCCGGCTATGCCGTGGTGACCCTGCGGCCGACCGTCTACTGCGATGGTCCGCTCGCGGTGCTCGACGAGCTCTACGTCGTGCCGCCGCTGCGAGGCGGCGGCATCGGCACCCTCCTGCTGCAGCGCGCGGTCGACGAGGTGGTCGCCCGGGGCGGCGGGGAGATGCACATCAATGTCGACGAGATCGATGTCGATGCCCGGCGCTTCTACGAACGTCACGGCTTCGTCAACATCGAGCCCGGGACCGACTACCGGATGCTGTGCTACCTGCGCGAGCTCGACGATCGCCCCTGACAGACGAGAACCCGACCCGAAGGGAGTGATCGGGTCGGGCTCTCTCACGCCGCGCGGGCGCGGGGTCCGGCCGGGAGGGAGGGAAATCGGTGCCGTACCCACCGTGCCCAACGAGACCTCCGCGGCGAGGTTACGGCGACTCCATCGTTAGAATCGAGGGGTGACCCCAGACCATGATCTCGTCCTCGTCGTCGACTTCGGCGCTCAGTACGCCCAGCTGATCGCCCGCCGGGTCCGCGAGGCCAAGGTGTACTCCGAGATCGTCCCGCACACCATGCCGGCCGAGCAGATGCTCGCCAAGGAGCCGAAGGCGATCATCCTGTCCGGCGGCCCCTCATCGGTGTACGAGACCGGTGCCCCCGTCCTGGATCCGGGCGTCGTTGAGTCCGGCGTGCCGGTCTTCGGCATCTGCTACGGCTTCATGGCGATGGCGCAGGCACTCGGCGGCGAGGTCGCCAAGACCGGACAGCGCGAGTACGGGCGCACGAAGGTGTCGGTGCTGGAGCCGGGCACGCTGCTGTCGGGCCTGCCCGATCGGCTGGTCTCCTGGATGTCGCACGGTGACGAGGTGATCGGCGCCCCCGAGGGCTTTACCGTCAACGCGCGGTCCCCCCGTGCCACCGTCGCCGCCTTCGAGGACACCGATCGCCGGCTCGCCGGCGTGCAGTGGCACCCGGAGGTGCTGCACTCCGAGCACGGGCAGCAGATCATGGAGCGTTTCCTGGTCGACATCGCCGGCTGCCGGCAGACCTGGACGAGCGTCAACATCGTCGACGAGCAGGTCGAGCGCATCCGCGAGGAGGTCGGCGACTCCCGCGTCATCTGCGCGCTGTCCGGCGGTGTCGACTCGGCGGTCGCCGGTGCCCTGGTCCAACGCGCGATCGGCGATCAGCTCACCTGCGTCTTCGTCGACCACGGGCTGCTGCGCGAGGGCGAGGCCGAGCAGGTCGAGCAGGACTTCGTCGCCTCCACCGGCGTGAAGCTCAAGGTGGTCGACGCGGTCGACCGCTTCCTCGGGCACCTCGACGGCGTCTCGGACCCCGAGGAGAAGCGCAAGATCATCGGCCGGGAGTTCATCCGGGTCTTCGAGCAGGCCGAGCGCGAGGTCGTCGAGGCGGCCCCCGAGGGCCAGCCGGTGCGGTTCCTCGTCCAGGGCACGCTGTACCCCGACGTGGTCGAGTCCGGCGGGGGAGAGGGCGCGGCCAATATCAAGAGCCACCACAATGTGGGCGGGCTTCCCGAGGATCTCGAGTTCGGCCTGATCGAGCCGCTGCGCACGCTGTTCAAGGACGAGGTCCGCGAGGTCGGCCGCCAGCTCGGACTGCCCGCCGGGATCGTCGAGCGGCACCCGTTCCCCGGCCCCGGCCTCGCCATCCGCATCGTCGGGGCGGTCGACGCCGATCGGCTGCGGATCCTGCGCAAGGCCGACGCGATCGTCCGCGAGGAGACCACCAAGGCCGGGCTCGATGCCGAGATCTGGCAGTTCCCGGTCGTGTTGCTGGCCGACGTGCATTCGGTGGGGGTCCAGGGCGATGGCCGCACCTACGGTCATCCGATCGTGCTGCGACCGGTCACCAGCGAGGACGCGATGACCGCCGACTGGGGACGGCTCCCGTACGACGTCCTGGAGCGGATGTCCACGCGCATCACCAATGAGGTCGACGAGGTCAACCGCGTCGTGCTGGACGTCACCAGCAAGCCCCCGGGCACCATCGAGTGGGAGTGAGCGCCTGACCGGCGGGTCGCCGGCCGGCCGCGAGGGCCGGTCCGTAGCGTGGGGGCCGTGACCGAGCCGATCGTCATCGCGCACCGAGGAGTCCCGGGCTCCCGGCTGGAGCACACCGCCGACTCCTATCTGCTCGCGATCGAGCAGGGGGCCGACTACATCGAGCCCGATCTCGTGGTGAGCAGGGACGGCGTCCTCGTCGTACGCCACGAGAACGAGCTCTCCGACAGCACCGATGTGGCCGAGCGACCCGACTTCGCCGATCGCCGGACCACGAAGCGCGTCGACGGAGCATCGATCACCGGCTGGTTCGCCGAGGACTTCACCGTCGCCGAGCTGAAGTCCCTCGGTCTGCGGGAGCGCTTCCCGGCGCTGCGGGCGCACAATGCGGACTGCGCCGGGGAGATCCTCACCCTCGACGAGGTCATCGCCATCGCGGCCGCCGAGAACACCCGGCGGAGCGTGGACGAACCGCGGGTCGGCGTGTACCCCGAGACCAAGCACCCGACGTACTTCGCCGAGCACGGCATCGACATCAACGAGCTGCTGCTCGGCGTGCTGGACACCTGGGGCCTCAACCGCGAAGAGGCCGACTTCCCGGTCATCCTCCAGTCCATGGAACCGGGCAATCTGTGTCGGCTGCGCCCACGGACCCCGCTGCCGCTGATCCAGCTGCTGGAGCATGTGGGCGCGCCGTACGATCTGGTGCGCGCGGACGACCCCCGGGACTATGCCTTCCTCGCCTCCGCCCCCGGCCTGTCCTTCATCGCCGAGTACGCCGACGGGGTCGGTGCGCACAAGAGCCTGGTGATCGGCCGCGACGAACAGGACCGCCTCACGGGCCCGACCGCACTCGTGGAGGATGCCCACGAGCGCGGCCTCGCCGTGCACGTGTGGACCTTGCGCGATGAGAACCGCTTCCTGCCCGCACAGATGAGAATCGGCCAGGACGCCGCCGATCATGGCGACGCCCTGGCCGAGTACCTCGCGTTCTACGATGCCGGTGTCGACGGCGTGTTCAGCGACTACACCGCCAGCGCGATCACGGCACGGGACCGTTGGGAACGTCCGTCCCCGACTGCCACGGGGCCGGCGGCTCCTGGGGCATGATGACCCAGGCGACGATATAGGCCACCACGCTCACCGGCAGGGTCACGAGGACCGCGACGAGGGCGATCAGCCGCACGAGCGTCGCATCCCAGCCGAAGTAGGCGGCGATCCCGCCGCACACGCCGCCCAGCCACTTGTCGCTCGTGGACCGGGTGAGTCTCTTGGTGCTCATGTTCTCCTCCTGAAGGTGAGGGCCACACCGATCAGACCGACCACGATGAGCGCGATCGGACCGGCGAGCCGCAGTTGAGCGCTGGTCATGACGTCGTACTCCAGTGCTGCCCATCCTGCCGTGACGAGCAAGAACAGCACGCCGAACACGAAGGGGGTCAGACGGAAGGGGTGGGTGTTCATCGGCGGATCACCTCGATGGCTCCGGTGGAACTGGTGATGGACAGGTCGAAGGCGTCCGCGCCGCGGTCGCCATAGTCGAGGCGGGGGTTCCAGCCCTCCGAGGTGCGCTCGAAGACCTTCACCTGCCCGGCCCAGCGGATGCTGGCATCGACGTGGACGTCGAGATCGCGGGGCACGATGACCCGCACCAGACCGAGGCCGTGATCGATGTCGACGGACTCACCGGCCAGGTCCTCCGGGTCGGGGACCCGGGTCAGGTCGTAGGTCACCTGTCCGGCGCCGGTGTTGATCGCCCGGGTCGCCTGCTCGACGCTCGACGGTGTGAAGGCGAAGTCTCCGGCGCGGGTATTCGGCAGCGCGGCGCTCGCGGCGAGCACGATGCAGAGGACGAGGCCGACCGGGACGAGGAGTCCGGCATTGCCGATCTTGCTGCCCACCAGGAGCCCCAGGGCGGTGATGCCCAGCCCGACGACGGCGTAGATCTCCGCACCGACATGTGCGACCTGCTCCGACCAGAGCCACAGCCCGCCCCAGCTCAGCAGGATCAGCGAGATCGTGGCGAAGAACAGGGCCGGCGACCAGGGGGTGCGCGGCGGTCCCGGGGGTGGGACGGGGCCGTGGACCACGGGGGAGACCGGCGGTGCCCCCGCGCCGTCCCCGGGCCCCGGGGTCGCCTCGAAGGTCGTGGTGACCGAGTGATCCTCGGCGGCGAGCGGATCGGCGGCGGGCGAGGTGCTGCCGAAGGGTGGTGCGCCCGGAGCCGGCGGCCCCTGCGGGGTGCCCGGCGGCGGACCCGCGACACCCTGGTCGCGACGGCGCCGCGCCACCAGCAGCCAGTAGATGAGGGCCACGGGAGCGGCGATCCAGAACAGCACCCAGAGGGTCACCCAGGCCCACCCGCCGAAGCCCCAGGCGCTGTCCCCGAGCACCGCGGCGACGGCGATGGCCCCGGCGATGACCAGGCCGACCATCCGGACCTGCTTCTCGTTCTCGCCCAGACCGAGCATCTCGCCGAGCACGCTGCGGTCCTTGCCCTCCACCGGCATCAGCAGCCAGCAGGCGCCGTACAGCACCAGACCCGAGAGCCCGATGAGGGTGAGCACGACGAAGCCGACGCGCACGATCACCGGGTCGATGCCGAGCCAGCGGGCGATACCGGTCGAGACGCCGGCGATCATGCGGTCCGAGCGAGGCCGGCGGGCGTACTCGAAGTCCTGTAGCCGACGGGGGGCCGACGGGGTCTCCCGCGGCGCCGAGGTGTCCTGATCGTTCATGCTTCCATCGTGCTCGCCCGCGTCGCCGCGGACCATCGGGTATCTCCCTGATTCCTCACCCTGAGTCGTCAGGGCCGTGCCGGGGTCGTCCCTGGTGGCGCGCCCGCACGAGACCGTGTGAGGCTTGGGACCGTGACCTCCTCTGCCGTGTCCCATCGCCGAGCCACCCGGCCCGTGGACCGGCGGATCGTCGGTGGCGTGGCGGCGGGACTCTCGGATCATCTGGGCGTGCCCGTGCTGTGGATCCGCATCGGCTTCGTCGTCGCCACCTGGTTCAATGCGGCGGGGATCATCGGCTATCTGCTGCTGTGGCGCTTCCTGCCGCTGTCCTCACCCGATGACGCGCCGGGGATCGCCTCGGCCACTCGCGCCGGCCTACGAGGCTCGGGACGGACCTCCACGCGGGAGATCGCGCAGACCGCGGCCATCGGCGCGGTCGGGCTCGGGGTCTTCGCACTGATCTCGATCCTGGGCGGCGGAGTGTCCTCGCGGCTGCTCTTCCCGGTGCTCATCGGTGCCCTCGGGATCGCCCTGATCTGGCGTCAGCTCGATGACGCGACCTGGAGCTCCTGGCTGCGGCAGACCCGGGGCGCGGGCTACTGGGTGCGCATCGGTGCCGGCCTCGGACTGGTCGGACTGGCGGCCGTCTATGTGATCTCCGAGGGGCGTGGATGGAGTGCGACCCTCGACCTGGTCGCCGCCGTCGTGGTCGCGGTGCTGGGCATCGGGCTGATCCTCGGGCCCTGGATCGCGAGCCTCTGGCAGGACCTGGAGAGCGAACGCCGCGAGCGGATCCGTTCGCAGGAGCGTGCCGACATGGCCGCGCATCTGCACGACTCGGTCCTCCAGACGCTCGCGCTGCTGCAGAAGAACGCGGCCGACCCGCGCACGGTCGCCACGCTGGCCCGTCGACAGGAACGCGAGCTCCGCAGCTGGCTGTACGGGGACGAGATGCCCGGCGACGGCACGGTCGTCGGGTCGCTGCGGACCGATGCGGCGGATGTCGAGACGAGCCACCGGGTGGCCGTCGAGCTCGTCGCCGTCGGCGACCACCCGCTGTCTCCCGATGCCGTCGCCCTGGTACGCGCCGCACGCGAGGCGATGGTCAACGCGGCCAAGCACGCCGGGGTCGAGCGGGTCGACGTCTATGCCGAGCTCGGCGGCGACCGCGGGGAGGTCTTCGTCCGCGATCGCGGGGTCGGCTTCGATCCCGCGGACGTCGCCGACGACCGGCAGGGCATCCGCGGGTCGATCATGGAACGCCTACGCCGGCACGGGGGCGAGGCGACGATCAAGAGCGCGCCGGGGGAGGGCACGGAGATCGTCTTGACGATGCCGTGGGACGATCCGGCCGAGGAGGACGAGGATGGATGAGCTGCGAGTCGTGGTCGTGGACGATCACGCGATGTTCCGCTCCGGCGTGCGCGCCGAGCTCGAACGGGTGGGCGCTGGACGTGTCCGGGTGGTCGCCGAGGCCGAGGACGTCGCATCGGCGGTACGCACGATCGCGGACCATCGTCCCGATGTCGTGCTCCTCGACGTCCACATGCCCGGAGGGGGAGGTCCTGAGGTGATCGCGCAGGTGCCCTCGGCCACCTACCTGGCGCTGTCGGTGAGCGATGCGGCCGAGGACGTCATCGGGGTGATCCGGGCGGGAGCTCGGGGCTACGTCACCAAGAACATCGCCGCGGACGAGCTCGTCGACGGTATCGAGCGGGTCGCGGCCGGGGACGCCGTGTTCTCACCGCGGCTGGCCGGCTTCGTGCTCGACGCCTTCGCCGGCACGATCGCGGTCGCGCACGTCGACGAGGACCTGGACCGGCTCACCGAGCGCGAGCGGGAGGTCATGCGACTCATCGCTCGCGGCTATGCCTACAAAGAGGTCGCCAAGGAACTCTTCATCTCGATCAAGACCGTCGAGACCCATGTCTCCAATGTGCTGCGCAAGCTCCAGCTCTCCAGCCGCCACGAGCTGACCCGCTGGGCGAGCGACCGCCGCCTCATCTGAGCCGGATCTCGACCTCGACGGGCGGGGAGATCACCAGACGCTCTCGAGCAGGGAGATGGCCTCCGCGCGTCCCATGCCGCGGCTCTGAGCCGAGGCGGCGAAGGCCTTCGCCGCATTGCGGGTCTCGTCGTGCGTGAGGGTGGTGCTGGCGATGAAGGAGCCGCGGCGTCCCTCGGTGCGGATCACGCCCATCGCCTCGAGCTCACGATAGGCGCGGGCCACCGTGTTGACCGCGAGCCCGAGCGTCTCCGCCAGAGCCCGGACCGTGGGGAGCCGTTCTCCCTCCGGCAGTTCACCGGAGGCCGCGGCCTCGGCGATCCGCTGACGCAGCTGCTCGAACGGCGGAGCCGTCGCGTCGGAGTCGATCGTCCATTCCATGATTCCATTGTGCTGCGTCGGTGGTAACGATGCCGACCACCTCCCGGAATCATCGGCCTGGTTCCAGTGGGCTAGGCCGGGAGACCGATCGGGCACGGGATCGTCGGCGCGAGCCACTAGTCTGGAGGCGATGACTCTGCCGTTCCCCGTGCCCTCCTCGTCAGCCCCCGAGCGCGGCCCCCGTGTGGCCACCTCGGACCGACTGGTCGAGGGTCTCAACGATGCCCAGCGTGAGGCGGTGACCCACACCGGCGGTCCGCTCCTCGTCGTGGCCGGGGCCGGATCGGGCAAGACCCGCGTGCTGACGCGGCGGATCGCCTGGCTCATCGCCGCACGCGGCGCCCATCCGGGGTCGGTGCTGGCGATCACCTTCACCAATAAGGCCGCCGCCGAGATGCGCGAGCGCGTCGCCGAACTCGTCGGCGGCCGCGCACGGATGATGTGGGTGTCCACCTTCCACTCCGCCTGCGTACGGATCCTGCGGCGCGAGGCCGACAAGTTCGGTTTCACCTCGTCCTTCACGATCTACGATGCCGCGGACACGCGCCGGCTGATGACCCTCGTCTGCCGTGATCTGGACCTCGATCCCAAGAAGGTCAACCCGCGTGCGGTGCTCAACCACGTGTCCAATCTCAAGAACGAGCTGGTCGATCACGAGGCGGCGGCGAGCCGTGCCCAGACGCCCACGGAACAGCAGTACGCCGAGTGCTATGCGCTGTACCAGCAGCGGCTGCGGGCGGCCAATGCCATGGACTTCGACGACCTCATCATGAACACCGTCCACCTGCTCCAGGCCTGGCCGGAGGTCCGCGAGGCCTACCGCCGCCGCTTCCGGCACGTGCTCGTCGACGAGTACCAGGACACCAACCACGCGCAGTACGCGCTGATCCGCGAGCTGTGCGATGCGGAATCCGATCTGATGGTGGTCGGCGACTCCGACCAGTCGATCTACGCCTTCCGGGGTGCCAATATCCGCAACATCCTGGAGTTCGAGTCCGACTTCCCCGACGCCCACACCGTCCTGCTGGAGCAGAACTACCGCTCGACGCAGACCATCCTGACCGCCGCCAATGCCGTCATCAGCCGCAACGAGGACCGCAAGGACAAGAAGCTGTGGTCCGCGGAGGGCGATGGCGAGCAGATCGTCGGCTATGTCGCCGATGACGAACGCGACGAGGCTCAGTTCATCGCCGATGAGATCGACCGGCTCACCGATGACGGCACGGCGGAGCCCAAGGATGTCGCGGTCTTCTATCGCACCAACGCCCAGTCACGTGTCTTCGAAGAGGTGTTCATCCGCGTCGGGCTGCCCTATCGGGTCGTCGGCGGAGTGCGGTTCTACGAGCGCAAGGAGGTCAAGGACGCACTCGCCTATGTGCGCGCGCTGGCCAATCCACGCGATGACGTCTCGGTGCGCCGGATCATCAACGAGCCCAAGCGAGGTATCGGCGATCGGGCCGAGAGCGCCCTCGATCGCTTCGCGCAGCGGCGGCAGATCAGCTTCTGGGAGGCGATGGGCCGGGTCGACGAGATCGACGATCTCGCCACCCGCTCGCGCACGGCCGTCCGGCAGTTCGCCGAGGTCATGACCGGGCTGAAGCAGCTCGCCGACTCCGGTGCCCCCGCGGACGCTGTCATCGAGGCCGCGCTCACGCGCACGGGCTATCTCACGGTTTTGGAAGAGAGCCGCGATCCGCAGGACGAGACCCGCGTGGAGAACCTCGCCGAGCTGGTCGCCGTCGCCCGGGAGTTCGTGGCCGGCGCCGCCACGCTCGCCGACGATGCCGAGGCCGCGCCGGAGGACGCGGACGCCGGGGATCTCACCCCCGGATCCCTGGCGGCGTTCCTGGAGCAGATCGCGCTCGTCGCGGATGCCGATGCCATCCCCGATGACGGCGAGGGGGTGGTGACGCTCATGACGCTCCACACCGCCAAGGGGCTGGAGTTCCCCGTCGTCTTCCTGACCGGCCTCGAGGACGGCGTCTTCCCGCACATGCGGTCGATGGGCGATGCCAAGGAGCTCCAGGAGGAACGCCGTCTCGCCTATGTCGGCATCACCCGCGCCCGCGAACGGCTCTATCTGACGCGTGCCTCCGTGCGATCGGCCTGGGGGGCGCCGGCCTACAACCCACCGTCGCGCTTCCTCGACGAGCTGCCCGATCACGTCATGGACTGGCGGCGGCTCGGCTCGCCGGCCACGCAGTGGACTCCGAGCACGCCCTCGGCCTCCGCGCGACGGGACAGCGGCTCATTCCGTTCAGCGAATGTGGCCGCCCGGTCCAAGCGCGCCACCCGCGACATCGTCGCCCTCGAGCCGGGGGACCGGGTCACCCACGACACCTTCGGGCTCGGCACGGTCGTCTCCCTCGACGGCTCGGGCCAGAACTCGGTCGCCAGCGTCGATTTCGGATCGCAGGGCGTCAAGCGACTGCTGCTGCGCTATGCCCCGGTCGAGAAGCTGTGACTATGACAGTGCCCACATCGCCCGCCGGACCGCCCCGATCACGGAACAGATGAGCCGGATGCCATGTTGGCATCTTCCGTGACCACGATGACTCAAACCCGGCGCCCGACCCACCTCGGCCTCGCGATCATCGCCCTGGCACTGGGCGGTTTCGCCATCGGCACGACGGAGTTCGTGACGATGGGCCTGCTCGCCGACATCGCGGACAGCATCGACCGTTCGATCCCGACGACCGGACACATCATCACGGCCTATGCCTTCGGTGTGGTGGTCGGTGCTCCGCTGATCGTCTCGCTCGGCGCCAAGCTGCCCAAACGGGAGCTGGCGATCGGGCTCATCGTCGCGCTCGCGGTGGGCAACGGTCTCACCGCGCTCGCCTCCGGCTATCTGCCGGTGCTGGTGTCCCGGTTCGTCGCGGGGCTCCCGCATGGCGCGTACTTCGGTGTGGCCTCGTTGCTGGCGGCCTCGATGGTGCCGGCGTCGATGAAGGGGCGGGCGGTCAGCCGGGTCATGATGGGCCTGTCGGCCGGCACGGTCGCGGGTGTCCCGTTGAGCGCGTGGCTCGGCCTGCACTTCGGCTGGCGATCGGCCTATGTCTTCGTGGTGGTGGTCTCGCTGCTCACGGCCGTGCTGGTCTGGCGCTTCGTCGAGCGCGTCCCGGGCACCCCGGAGGCCACGATCCGTCGCGAGCTCGCGGCGCTCAAGCGTCCACAGGTGCTGCTGGCCGTCGCGGCGGGCATGATCGGCTTCGGCGGCATCTTCGCGATGTACTCCTATATCGCCCCGATCGTCACCGATGTCGCCGGCCTCGGCCGGACGACGATCCCGTGGTTCCTGCTGGCCTTCGGCATCGGCTCGGTCGTCGGCACCTGGCTGGCGGGGATCCTCGCCGATTGGGACAACGTCCGGCAGATCGTCGGCGGCTTCGTGGCGAGCGTCGCGGTGCTCGTCGGGTTCTATGCGGTGATGGACCAGCCGGTCTTCACGGCCATCGGAGTGTTCGCGATCGGTGCTCTGGGCAGCATCGTCGCGGTGGGACTGCAGATCCGCCTCATGCACGCGGCCGGCGACGCGCAGATGCTCGGGGCCGCGCTCAACCACTCCTCGCTCAACGTCGCCAACGGTCTCGGGGCGTGGCTCGGCGGCATCGTCATCGCCGCCGGCTACGGCTACCGCGCGCCCAGCCTGGTCGGTGCCGCACTGGCGGCGGGCGGCCTCGTGGTCGTCCTCATCGCCGTGGTCCTCGAGCGACGCGGCCGCCGCTGACCCTCCGGGCCGGGGTCATCTCGCGATGGACTGAGCGCCGACCGACGGACGCAGCCAGACGTGGTCGCCCTGGTGCAGGTCGAGCGCCGTCGCCTCGCTGCGGGTGAGCGTCACCTGGACCGGCTGGGTGTAACGCGGATCGGTCGGCGTGACCTCCAGCCGGATCTCGAAGCCGATACGCGTCCACCGGGTGATGGGTCCGTCCACGACGGCGGCCTGCTCCAGTCGTGAGATCTCGATATCGTGCGGCCGGATCAGCTTGTCGCCGAGGGTCGTCACCGGACCGAGGAAGCTCAGCACGAACTCGCTCGCCGGCTTGTCGTAGAGGTCATCGGGGGTACCGACCTGCTCGATGCGCCCCTCGTTGATGACCACGATGCTGTCGGCGACCTCGAGGGCCTCCTCCTGATCGTGGGTGACGAACACCGTCGTCACGTGCACCTCGTCGTGCAGCCGGCGCAGCCAGTCGCGCAGCTCCTTGCGGACCTTGGCATCGAGCGCCCCGAAGGGCTCGTCGAGCAGCAGGACGCTCGGCTCGATCGCGAGTGCCCGGGCGAGCGCCATCCGCTGACGTTGACCTCCCGACAGCTGAGCCGGCAGCCGATGCGCGAACTGCTCCAGGTGGACGAGCTCCAATAGCTCGTCCACCCGGCGCTTGATCTCCGCCTTGGGACGCTTGCGGATCTCGAGGCCGAAGGCCACATTCTTGGCCACCGACATGTGCTTGAAGGCCGCATAGTGCTGGAAGACGAAGCCCACATTGCGACGCTGGGCGGGCACTCGGGTGGTGTCCTGACCCTCGATCTCGATCGTGCCGCTGTCGGATGTCTCCAGGCCGGCGATGATGCGCAGGAGGGTCGACTTTCCGCCGCCGCTGGGTCCGAGCAGCGCCGTCAGCCCACCGCTCGGGATCGTCAGATCGATATCGCGCAGCGCGACGAAATCGCCGAAGTTCTTGTTGATCCCGCTGATCTCGATGCCCATGTCTATTTCTTCTCCTTGGGTCGCAGGATCGTGACGATCACGAGGGCCGCCACGGCGATGAGGGTGAGCAGGAAGCTCGTCGCGTAGGCCGCGCCGCGCTCGAACTCCAGGTACTTGTCCTCCACGACGAGGGTGGCGGTCTGGGTCTGCTGGGTGATATTGCCCGAGACGATCTTGACCGCCCCGAACTCGCCCAGTGATCGGGCCAGGCTCAGCACGACGCCGTACACGAGCGCCCATCGGATCGAGGGCAGCGTGATGCGCCGGAAGGTCTGCCAGCCGCCCGCGCCGAGCGAGCGCGCCGCCTGCTCCTGTTCGGTGCCGACCTCCTGGAGGACCGGCACGACCTCGCGGATCACCAGCGGCAGGCTCACGAAGGCGGTCGCCATGATGATGCCGGGCACCGAGAAGATCACCTGGAAGTCGATCGCGCCGAGGACCGGCGCGAAGGCACCGTCGCGCGGACCGTAGGCGAGCAGGAGAGCCAGACCGATCACGACGGGAGATACCGACAGCGGCAGGTCGAGCAGCGAGTTCAGCAGTCCCTTGCCCGGGAACTCGTAGCGGACCAGCAGCAGCGACATCCCGACGCCGAAGACCGTGTTGATGACGACCGCCCAGAAGGCGACGACGACCGTCATCTGCAGGGCGAAGGTCACGACCGGGTCCTGCAAGGTCGAGATGAGGTGGTTGCCGTCGCCGAAGGTGTGCAGCACGACCAGCGAGACCGGCCAGGCCACGAGGAAGAACAGATAGGCGAGCACGATGATGCGACGCACATAGGTTGCCCGGGTGCGTTGCGGCCGGCGCACGGTGGAGAGCTCAGTCACGTCGCGCCACCCGTCGTGAGATGAGGTTGAGTGCGACGATCGCCGCCAGCGCCACCCCGAGCAGGATGACGGCGACTGCGGAGGCTGCCGCCGGGTTGTCGTTCTCGATATAGGTGAAGATCCGCACGGAGGCGACCTCGGACTCGAAGGGCAGATTGCCCGATAGCAATACGAGTGACCCGTATTCGCTGATCCCGCGGGCGAAGGACAGCGTCGCACCGGCGGCGATCGCGGGCGTCAGGCTCGGCAGGATGATCCGGCGCCAGGTGGTGAAGGTGCTCGCGCCCAGCGACGCGGCGGCCTCCTCGACCTCGGGCTCCAGCTCCATGAGCACCGGCTGCACCGCCCGCACCACGAAGGGGAGCGTCACGAACAACAGCGCGAGGAAGACCGAGTGGGAGGTATTGGAGACGTCGATGCCCAGCGGGCTGTCCGGTCCGTAGAGACTCAGCAGCACCAGGCCCGCGACGATCGTCGGCAGCGCGAAGGGGATGTCGATGATGATCTCGAGCACCCGCTTGCCGGGGAAGTCGTCGCGTACGAGAACCCAGGCGATGAGCGTGCCCATGACGACGTTCACGGCCGTCACCACCAGCGCCTGGCGTACGGTCAGCCCGATCGCGGCGGCCGTCTGGGAGTTGCCGAGGGTCTCGGCGAACACGCCCCATCCGCCGCCGGCGGCCTGGAAGGCGATGAGGGCAAGCGGGATCAGCACGAGGATGCTGAACCAGGTGACGCCGATGCCCAGCCCGATCGCGGCCGGACGGTCCAGGGTGGACCGCTGACGGGCGGGGGGGGGGCGCGGGGGGGGGGGGCGGGGCGGGGGGGGGGGG
>JAEZEJ010000137.1 GCA_023417775.1 Actinomycetes bacterium
GCACGCGGGCTCCTGGGTCCGTGGGGGCGCTGTGTCGGCTCGTGGGCCCAGCGCACCGACGCCAGGCCGGGCTCGAGCTCGGCCGGGATCCGCCCCATGCGCCCCCGGCGCCGTCCGTCGCGCCAGCCGCGGCGCGCGGCCGCCCACACCGGTCCACGAGGCCGCGCATAGCGCAGCACCTCGATGAGGTGCAGGAACTCCATGAGGGTCTCAGCCGCGAGCCGGCGCGGAAAGCGCCGGGCGTACATCCGGTTGACGACACGTCGATTGCGCACTCGGTAGTAGTAGCGGAACGGCGTGCTCAGGGTGATGATCGGCGGCAGCGGCGATCCCCGGAAGCCGCCCGAGCCCAGCGGCCGTCGATAGGCGACACCGAGGTGATGCCGGAGGGTGACGCCCGGAGCCGCCACCGGCACGAGGCCGGCGGCCAGCGCCCGCAGCTCCAGCTCCTCGTCGACCAGGTCGATGAAGAAATCCTCCCGCATCGGTCCGATGCGGTTCCAGGTGCTCCGCGGTACCAGCATCCCCGATTGGATCGTGCGGATGGCGATGAGCGTCCCGTCCGCGGCCGTGTCGCTCACCTGGCGGATCGTCGCCCAGTACTCCGGCACGATGAAGGCGGGGTCGATCACCCCCCGGGCCGTGCTGCGGTCCAGTTCGGCGGACAGGCCGGCCACGAAGCCGGCCGACGGCAGGGAGTCCTGGTCGAAGGTGACCACACGGTCCGCCCCGGACTCGAAGGCCACGGCGAGGCCCCGGTTCAAGGCTGCCGCGATACCCCGGTTGGTCGGCTGCCGCAGGACCTCGACATCGGACCGGGCCTCGAGGGCCGCGAAGACCTCACCATCGGGCCGCGGGGTTCCGTCGTCGACCACGACGATCCGGGCCGTCTGAGCCGCGATCGCGTCGAGATTGGTCAGCAGGCTCCGGTCAGGGCCGAAGACCGAGACGACCGCCCAGATGTCACTCATCATCGCTCTCCGCCCGCGGATCGTCGGTAGGGGCGACGACATCGGTCCGCCGCTCGAGCTCGGCCCGCAGCAGGGTGACCTCCTCGGCGATCCGCCGGATCTCGTCCTCGGCACGTGACAGCTCCCAGGAAAGGTGGAGGCACACGCCCAACAGCATGGCGATGCCCATGGCGAAGAGCAGATTGGAGGGCACCTGGACCCCGGCGGAGGAGGCCAGCCAGCCGAGCAGTCCCGGAACGAGCTCCAAGACCAGCATCGCCAAGCCGATGACGATCCACAGGACGGCGTACTTCTCCTGCAGCTGACGTCGCAACAGCATCGTGACGACCGCCGCGATGAAGAGCACCGTCAGCGCGGTGATGGCGACCAACATCAGAGCGTCTCCTCCCGCGGACCCATCGGACGCCGCAGGACCGCGAAGACCAGGGCGAAGAGCGATCGGAACAGGTAGACCATCGCCCCCAAAGGCCGCTGGCTGGGCGTGCCGTGCCGTCGCTGACGCATCTCGACCGGCACCTGGGTGACCGTCAAGCCCGTGCCCAGGGCCGCGACCAGGGAGTCGATGGTGTCACCGAGGTACTCGGCCGGATAGTAGGTGACGTACTGGCGGATGGCGCGGCGGTTGGCGGCCCGGAATCCGGAGGTGACATCGGTGAGCTTCGTGCGGGCCAGCCGGGACAGCACGGTCGCCAGCATCACCATCGCCCAGCGCCGGGGGCCGCGCACCGTGTACTCGCCCCGGTCCGCGAAGCGCGCCCCGATCGAGATATCGGCATCGCGCAGACCCTCGAGCACCGCCACGATATCCGCCGGATCGTGCTGGCCGTCGGCATCGACCTGGATCGCCCGGTCGTAGTCGTGACGTTCGGCGTAACGGAAGCCGGTACGCATCGCCCCGCCCACACCGAGGTTGAAGGGAAGCTGCAGGACCACCGCGCCCGCCTCACGCGCCTCACGCGCGGTGTGGTCACCCGATCCGTCGTCGACCACGACGACATCGAACTCCGGCGTCGCCGCGAGGATCTCCCGCACGGTGCCGCCGATATTGTCCTGCTCATTCCACGCAGGGACGATCACCAGCGTGCGAGGCGGTGCTGGAACTGTCATATCGGTAAGAGCCTAGGGCATGCGGTGATCACTCAGGAGTCGCAGACCGTGACGTGTTCCAAGGTCACATCGCCCTCGCGAGCGATCTCCTCCACGACCGGCGGCCCGAGATCGTTCAGTCCGCGGTACAGGGCGGGGTAACGGCCCTGGTAGAAGTTCAGGACGTACACGTCCCCACCGAGCCCCTCGACCGCATCGCACACGCGCTCGTGGACCTCCGGACGGGAGTCGGCACGGTTGAGCTGGGTGCGGATCGTCTCCTCGTCGTCATTGGGGATCACGTACATATACGGCGGCGCGACCCGGATCCCGGTGATCGCGTAGACGAAGGGCAGGCCCGACCGCGGCTCGCCGATCAGCACCGCATCCTCGGGGACGAGGTCGGGGAGTCGCTGGATCATCGCCCACTCGTCGGCATTGACGAGATACGAGTCGTCGGTGATCGTGTACGCATTGCGGGCCCAGTGCAGGGCCGGATTGACCGCCCGTTCGAAGGCCGTGAGCACGCCGAGGAGCACCACCAGCGCCAGGGCGACGCGTGCCCACCGCGCACGGACACGCGCCGAGGTCACGCCGAGGCGGCCCACCGCCCAGGCGACGGCCGCCATCCACCACCGTGCGAGCGCGACGAAGCCCACGATGGCCGGACCCATGGCGCTCACCGCGGTCAGCGCCACCACCCGCAGGCTGTCCTGGAAGAAGACCCCCGAGACGAACCAGCGCAGGTCGCCATTGGGAGCACCGGCCGAGATCACGAACATCGCGCCCACGACAAGCCAGATCACGACGAAGGCGAACCTCCGCTGGACCACGAGGACCACCAGTCCGACGAGAACCGCGATGGACACCGAGACGGGGATCGGACTGAAGACCTGGGACGTGGTCACCAGCTCCCACAGGGCGCCCGGCAGTCGGCGATAGGGGGACCACGGGGACTCGTCCCGCGGCGGCCGCATGACCGTCCACGCCGCCGCCACGATGGCGATCAGCACGACGGCGACCACGGTCGCGGTGATGGCGGCGCGACCCCGTTGAGGGGAGCGGACCGCCCACTCGAAGGCGGCCACGATCGCCAGGATGACCGCCATGACCGCCCACACCAGAGCGGTATTGGGATGCGCCAGCAGCAGGCCCGGCAGCGCAGCCCCCAGCACGAGGAAGGCCGTTCCCCGCGGCACCTCGGGCTGCACCCCCCGGACGCCGAAGAGGATCGCGGCCAGACCGAGCGTCGTCGGCAGCAGCGAGACGCCGAGAAAGTTCGGATAGAGGGTGCCGTAGTTGAGCAGCAGGAACGGGAAGGTGTGGAAGCACCCGGCGAGGGCCGCGCCGCCGAAGGCCGCCAGCACCCGGTGGCGGCTGACGACGAGACCGAGGAAGACACAGCCGCTCACCCAGCCGACCGTGGCGACGGCGATCATCAGGGCATTCGACGCCTCGGGCAGGCTGACCCCGGTCAGCTGGACGACCAGAGACAGGAAGCCGTGCCAGGCGGCCGGATACAGGCTGGCGACGCCGTCCAGGCTGGCGAAGCCCGAGACGTGGAAGGCCGAGGCATTGCCGGTCTCGAGGGCGTAGCGGGTGGCGCCGAGATGGAAGGCGTTGTCGAAACGGATCGAGAAGGCCGTGGTCGAGCCGGGGATGCGGGCGACCAGATAGGTCAGGTAGAGCGAGCCCAGGACGAAGGCGGCGAGGCTCGGCCAGAGGCGCGCCGGCCGGTCGCGCCATGCCGGCGGCGGCTCGAAGGCCCGGAACCGCCGCACCAGACGACGCAGCAGCAGCGCGAGCACCAGCAGGACGGCCCAGGTGATCGCCACCGGCAGCAGATTCCATCGCAGTCCGACCCAGGGCGCCACGACAGCCGAACCCGCGACGACCGTGACGCTGATCGGCACCCCGGCCGCGAGGATGCCGAATCCGCGCACTCCCAGGGCCGCCGCGAGGGTGGAGCCGGGGAGCACGAGCAGCGCCGCCGCTACGACGACGGCGGGCGTCAACATGATCCAGTCGAGCACGCCATGATCCCTTCTGATGTGTGCCGACGCTCGATCCTGACCCGGCGCGCGGCGCAGACCGGGGATCGAGCCCGGCCCCGCCTGTCGAACGTAGCCGACGACGCCACAATGGGGACCGTGGACACACCGAGGCGGACTCTGCGCATCATGGACCTCGCGCTCCGCGTCGGCGAGACGCTCCTGGCGAATGGCGCGGGGACGGCCGATGTCCAGGCGACGATGTCGTCGATCTGTCATCACTTCGGTCTGCGCGGCACCTATGTCGATGTCACCTATGTGATGCTCACCGTGATGCACCAGGAGAACATCGACGATGTTCCGCTCGCGCTGCGTCGCAATGTCAATCATCGCGAGACCGACTTCGAGGACCTCACCGATGTCGACCACCTGGTGCGCCGGCTGCTCGCCGACGAGGTGGACCTCGATGAGGCCCGGCGCGAGATCGCCACCATCTCGACCCGCGGTCATACCCGTCCGCGCTGGTCCGTACTGGCCAGCGGCGGACTGCTCAGCGCCGGAGTCGCGTTCATGATCGGCGGCGACTGGATCGTCGCCGTCATCGCGACCGTCGCGGCGTGGCTCATCGAGCTGATGCGCTGGCGGCTCGCCCGCTACCGGCTCCCCGACTTCTACGTCCAGATCGGGGGCGGCCTCTGCGCCTCCCTGCTCGCGGTCGGGACGGCCGCCCTGCACGTGCCCGTCAATCCCTCCCTCGTCATCTCGGCCAATATCGTCGTGCTGCTCGCGGGACTCGGCTTCATCGGCGCGATCCAGGACGCCCTGACGGGGTACTCGGGTGCCCGGATCTTCGAGGTGATGCTGTCGACGGCGGGCATCATCGTCGGGGTCAGCGGCGGCATCATGGCGGGCGGCTGGCTGGGCGTGGACATCTCCAACCAGACCACGCTGCCCCCGCTGTCCCAGCTGCTCGCGGTGACCTTCGGCGGTGCGGTCGCCGCGATGACCTTCGCGCATTCGACCCACGCGCCATGGCGCACGCTGCTGCCGATCGGACTGATCGCCGGGGTCGCGGCGTCGATCTTCGTGGCAGGCGTCAATGCCGATGTCGATCGGGCCTTCATCGCCGCCGTCGCGGCGATCCTCATCGGCATCGTCAGCTATCCCATCGCCCGCTGGTGCCGGGTCCCCGCCCTGGTCGTGGTGGTCTCGGCGATCGTGCCGCTGCTGCCCGGTCTGACGATCTACCGGGCCCTCTCGCAGCTCGCCGAGAACAATCTGTCGGGCATCTTCCAAGGGATCACCGCGACGGCGATCGCCGTCGCGCTGGCCGCGGGCGTGATCTTCGGCGAGTATCTGGCCCAGCCGCTGGCTCGTGAGACGCGGCGGCTGGAGCGTCGTCTCGCCGGGCCGCGCCTGGTCGGTCCCTTCCGCGACAAGGGCCGGCGACCTCAGCGGATCGTGTCCCGGGGCGGTCCGCGACCCCGGCGGCGACCGCGCTGATCCTCGCGGACGACCGTGCCTTTCGCCGGTCCGGACCATCGGCTACCGTTCAGTAGAGGTTCCGCCGGTGGGGGTGGCGTTGCGAGCGCCACACCCGTGGGATGCTCCGCGAGGCGCAGACTCGATGGCAGGCTTGGATGCCTTCCGAGAGGCTGCAACCGGGGTGGGGCGCAGTAGCTTCCCTCACCGGCGGGACCTCTTCGCAAGCGCTCAGCCACGAGGGAGCACCGTCATGAGATTGCAGTTGTCGCCCGAGGACCAGAAGTTCGCCGCCGAGCTTCGGGAGTTCTTCACGACCCAGATCCCCGAGGAGATCCGCGAGGCCGTCCGGGCCCGGCGGGAGCTCACCAAGGAGCAGATGGTCGAGAGCCAGCGCATCCTCAACGACGCCGGACTCGCCGTCCCCCACTGGCCCGCCGAGTGGGGCGGCAAGGACTGGACCCAGCTCCAGCGCCACCTCTGGCACGAGGAGATGGCCCTCGCCTGCGTCCCGGCGCCGCTGACCTTCAACACCAATATGGTGGGGCCCGTGATCGCGGCCTTCGGCTCCCAGGAGCAGAAGGAGCGCTTCCTCCCCGCAACCGCGAGCCTCGACATCTGGTGGTCGCAGGGCTTCTCCGAGCCCGATGCCGGATCCGACCTCGCCTCGCTGCGGACGGTCGCGGTCCGCGACGGTGACGAGTACATCGTCAACGGCCAGAAGACGTGGACCACCCTCGGTCAGTACGGCGACTGGATCTTCACCCTCGTGCGCACCGACCCCGAGGCGCCCAAGAAGCAGCAGGGCATCAGCTTCCTGCTCATCGACATGACCACCCCCGGTCTCACGGTGCGCCCGATCGAGCTGCTGGACGGGGGGCACGAGGTCAACGAGGTCTTCTTCGAGAACGTGCGGGTCCCCGCCGAGAACCTGGTGGGCGAGGAGAACAAGGGCTGGACATATGCCAAGTTCCTCCTCGGCAATGAGCGCACGGGCATCGCCTCGGTGGGCGCCACCAAGCGCAACCTCGCGACGGTCAAGGAGCACGCCATCGGGCTCGGCCTCTTGGAGGATCCCGCCTACGCCGGACGCATCGCCGACCTGGAGAACGAGCTGCTGGCACTCGAACTGACCGCGCTGCGCGTTGCGGGCAACTCCGCCGACGGCAAGCCCGACCCGGCATCCTCGATCCTCAAGCTGCAGGGTTCGGTGCTGCAGCAGGCCGTCACCGAGCTCGCGGTGGACGTGGCCGGACCCGCCTCGATCTCCTCGGGAGCCGGCGACGACAGCACCGTGCCGGAGTGGGCGCGACTCGCCACACCGACCTACCTGAACTACCGCAAGACCTCCATCTACGGCGGGTCCAATGAGGTGCAGCGCACCATCATCGCCGGCACGATCCTAGGACTGTGATCTGACATGGACTTCAGCATCGACTCCGAGCAAGAGGCCCTGCAGGGCGCCGTCCGCGGGCTCATCGCCAAGGCCTACGACTCCTCCGAGACGCGCCGTGCGGTCGTCAAGGCCGATCCCGGCTATGGCGAGGACACCTGGCGCAAGCTCGCCGAGATGGGCATCCTCGGTCTCCCCTTCGATGAGAAGCTCGGCGGCATGGGCGCCGGTCCCGTCGAGGTCTCTCTGGTCGCCGAGGAGCTCGGCCGGGTCCTCGCCCCGGAGCCCTTCGTCGAGTCCGTCGTCCTCGCCGGCGGACTCATCGCCGCTGCCGCCGAGGAGGCCCAGGCCGCCGAGCTGCTCACCCCTCTCGCCGAGGGTGCGAGCCTGCCGATCCTCGCCTGGTTCGAGGCCGGACGCCGCTGGAACTCCTCCCCCACCGCCGTGACCGCGGCACGCTCCGGTGACACCTGGACGCTCTCAGGCGTCAAGGAGCCGGTCCCGTGGGGCGCTCGGGCCGATGTGCTCGTGGTGAGCGCGGCGACCGAGGCCGGTACCGGGCTGTTCGTGGTCGACGGCGACGCCTCCGGACTCGACCGCGTCGGCTACACCACGCATGACGGCCTGCGCGCGGCCCGGGTGACCTTCGACGGCACGCCGGCCACGCCGCTCGGCGATGTGAGCGCCGACCAGTCCGCGCTCCTCTCACGCGCCCTGGGCACCGCCCGGATCGCCTACGCCCACGAGGCGGTGGGCGCCATGGAGACCGCATTGCACACCACCGTGGGCTATCTCAAGACCCGCAAGCAGTTCGGCGTCCCGCTCAACACCTTCCAGGCGCTCACCTTCCGCGCCGCGGACATGTACACGGCCGTCGAGCTGGCGCGCAGCACCGCCGCCTGGGCGACCATGGTGCTCGATGCCGCGGCCGAAGGTGCCGAGGTCGATGTCGAGGCGGCGGCCTCGCAGGCAGCGCTGCAGATCGGCCGGGCCGGGCGCCACGTCGGGCAGGAGGCGATCCAGCTGCACGGCGGCATCGGTGTCACCGCGGAATACAGCGTCGGTCACTACACGAGCCGGCTGACCGCCATCGAGCATCTGATCGGCGACGGCACCTATCATCGGGCACGCCTCGCGGCAGACGTCACCGAGCACGAGGTCCTCGACCCGATCGGCTGAGGTGGGCGATGCTGGTGCACCGCCCTCACCCCACCCTCGGGCGGTGAATGGTCAACCACGCTCCTCGATCGCTTGCCATCGGCGGCAACCTCCCTCCTGAGGCGGTGAGCAGCCAACCATCCCGGCACCCAGCCAAGGTTGACTACTCACCGCCTACACGCCGCGCAACACATCGGTGAGCAGTCAACGATCGTGGACCCCGCGATGGTTGACCACCCACCGCCCCGGCGCCTCGCACGATCCCGGTGAGCTATCAACCACCGGGCACGGGCGGCGGTGGTTGACTACTCACCGCCCAGATCGGGAAGGCTCGAACGGGTCGGATGTCAGCCTCGGTTGCGACGGGCGAGCAACAGCACGACCAGGCCGAGGACCAGGAGCGCGATGGCGCCCAGGACGGCGAACAGGCCCACGGTGGTACCGATGTCCGGCAGACCACTGCTCTCGTCCAGGGTGGAGATGTCGACCTTCGACTCGTCGGACTCGATCGACGGCCCGGGCGGAACAATGCCGGTGCCGGTCGCCACATTGGTCAGCGGATCGCCGCTCAGATCCCGTGCCATGATTGAAAAGGTCCCCATGCAGGCCACCGAGCTGCCGGGGGCCAGCGCTGCCGACTCATCCGGGCAGGTGATCGCCGAAAGCTCCCCGTGGCCGTTGAACTCCTGCTCCTCGATGGAGACATCGGTGAGCGTCACGGTGTCGACATTGTGTGACTGGGAGGAGGCGGTCGCCGCCGAGGCGGCCGGGGCGATGGCGACGGAGACCAGTCCCGCAGCCACCACCGCCATTGCCAGGAGCAGGGCGCCACAGGCCGAAGACCACCGGTTCCGGCCCAGCTGATGGATATTCCTCACAACCCGACCCCCAAGGGGAAGGCGACCCGATCGTCGCCGTTCAGACAGCAGATCCCGATCACCTTAACCCGGAATGGGCACGGCCGTGCCGGGAGTACGGGGCGGTGCGCAAGCGCACGAGCGAGGGCGTGATCGACACCGACCGGTCGGCACCGGGCCGCACCGCGCGTTGATAAAATGTGTGATACATCGATGACGAGGAGCACGAATGGCGCACATCACCGACCGCACCGGCACGGCACCACGCAGGCAGCAGCTCCCCGAAGAGGTAGCCACCTACGTGCGTGAGCTCATCATCTCCGGTGAGGTGAAGCCCGGTGAGTTTCTGCGGATCGAGCCGATCGCGGCGGCCGTGGGCGTCAGTAACACGCCAGTACGAGAGGGGCTGCTGTCACTGCGCAGTCAAGGTTTCGTGCAACTCGCTCCGCGGCGCGGGTTCGTGGTAGCGCCCTTCAGCGAGGAGGACGTCCGCGACCTCTTCTGGGCGCAGGCGCAGCTCGGTGGTGAGCTCGCCGCTCGCGCCGCCGAGCGCATCAGTCAGGAGTCGGTCGAGCGTCTCGCGGAGCTCGCGGAGCAATATGAGGAGGCGCTTGGCGCCCGGGACGAGGCGGGCATGGCCGACATCGGCCATCTCTTTCATCGCGAGATCAACCTGGCTGCCCAGTCGCATCGCCTCGCCCTGCTACTCGGATCGATCGTCCGTCACCTGCCTCACCGCCTCTACGGAACCGTCGATGCCCGGGCCGATGAGAACCGGAACGATCACTCGTTGTTGGTCGGGGCCATGCGGACCCGTGACGCACGCAAGGCCCGGTCGCTCATGGAGACGCACATCCGCAAGGTCGGCGAGCAGCTCATCGCCTTGCTCGACGAGCGCGGAGTGTGGGAGGACGACACTCCCGCCTGACCCGCCGATTCACCAGGCTCCCTCACACCACAGATGGATCGGAGCCGTGCCTAGCCCCGGACATGACGAAGGGCCGCACACCCCCGAGGTGCGGCCCTTCGTCCGGTGAGGGATCAGCTCAGCGCGAGCGGATCCTCGTCTTCATCGCCCCGTCGCCCGGTGAGCAGATAGCCCAGGCCCAGGAGCACCAGGCCCCCGAAGAACACCGGCGCGAGCAGTTCGACGCCGGTCCGCGGGAGCGCACCGCCGGGTCCGCGGTCGTCGCCGCCGCCGGGACCGCCGTCGTCACCACCGCAGTCGGTGGTGCAGACGGGGACCTGCGTCGCGGCGGTGTCGACCAGGCTGTTGCCGAGCAGCAGATCCGCGAGCTGGCCCTCCTCGCCGGTGACCGCGAGCAGCTTGACCCGCAGGGCCGAGATCGAGGCCGCGTGATCGCTGAGCTCGGCATCACCGTTGTATCGCGCGGCGTACTCGTTCGGGACGTTCACCAGGATCTGCGCGATGCTCGCCAGCGCCTCGGTGAGCTGAGCGAGGGCCCCCGCCAGCGGATCGGCGAGCTGCTCGAGGGCATTCTGCAGGTTCTCGTTGAGCAGGCCGAGCGCATCGCCGAGGGGGCCGGTGAGCTGATCCAGAGGCAGGGTCACCGGAGCGCCCCCGCCCGGCGGCGTCACCGTCACCTCCAACTGCTCGAGCAGGTTCTCGACGGTGGTGACGAGGTGGCCCACCAGCTCGGGGAGCTTCTCGGCCAGCGCCGGGAGGATCGTGTTCAACAGGTCCGTATTCTCGGGCAGGTTGTTGAGATCCATACCGAGGCTCTTGAGCAGGGTCTCCAGGTCCACGACGATCGACCCGGAGGCGAGGTCGAAGGAGATGCCGCTGTCCGTCGTGCTCTCGATGCCCTCGCTGATGGCATTCAGTCCGGACACCTCGATCGTGCCGAGCTCGGGGAGGTCGGCACAGGCCGTGTCCGGAAGCCGCAGGATGCCCAGGAGGGTGCTGCACAGGGCGGTGCCGCTGATCTCGAGGGTCTCGGGGAGCTGATCCTCACCGGCGCCGAGACCGTTCGACACGGCGGCGAGGGCGGGCACCTCCAGCACGAGCCGTGATCCCGCGAGCGAGTACCCCCGTGACAGCTCACTCGACGCGTTCTCGTAACGAGCCTGCGAGGTCACCGCTCCGAGCTCGAGGCGCAGGTCGGCGATGTACTCGGTGAGCGGTTCGAGGGCCCCGCCCGAGAGCGCGAGGGTGGCATTGCTGGTGGCCGGCTGCGACTCGCCACCGACGTGGATGATGCCGTCCTTCGTCACCGCGCCGCTGGCGGCATAGGCGAGACCGGACTGACCGGTCTGCGCATAGGATCCGACCGCGCCGATCTCGCTGTCGAGGAGGGTGTCGCCGACCGGGATGGTCAGCCGGTCGAGGGCCTGCAGCGGGCTCTCGGTGAACTGCTCTCCACCATCGGGGAAGCGCGAGGACGCGCCCTCCTCCTCGATGCCGTCGCCGACGATGTTGACCAGCTCGCCGAGGGCGTTCTTGCCGGCCACGAACTGCGACTCGGCGTAGGACGAATAGGCGACGGACTCCTCGGCCGTCGCGGGGAGCGGCGCCAGGACGAGCGCCGCGCCGAGGCTCGCGGCCAGCAGGCCGGATCCGAGATACCTCATATGTGTGCCTTTGTGCGAGAACGGACTGATGACCGCCTCAACGACGCACACCGGCGAAGGTTACGCAGGTCACATCGGCCTGCCGAGCCTCAACGCCCCCGCAGGACCTCGGTGACCTTCTTCGCCGTGGCCTTGGCGGAGCCCGGATTCTGTCCGGTCACCAAAGTGCCGTCGACCACGGTATAGGGGGCGAAGGGCAGGAGCCCCTTCTCGTAGCGGGCGCCGCGCTCCTTGGCCTTCTCCTCGGCGTTGTACGGCACCAGCTTGTCCACCCGCGCCAGGATCTCCTCCCGCCAGGCGAATCCGGTCATGGCCCGCCCGGCGATGAGATAGGAGCCGTCGGAGAGCCGGGTGTTCAGCAGTCCGCAGTAGCCGTGGCAGACCGAGGAGACCACGGCACCGCGCTCGAAGAGCTCCCGGGTGATCCGCTGGAGGCCTTCGCTGTTCGGGAAGTCGTACATGACGGCGTGACCGCCGGTGAAGTAGATGGCGTCGTAGTCGGCGGAGTCGATGTCCTCGGGACGCAGCGTGTTCTCCAGTAGCGCCATCCTGGCCGGATCGGCCCGCCACGCCTTCGCGGTCTTGTCGTCATTGGGGAATTTCAGCGATCGGGGCTCCAGGGGCGAGACGCCGCCGGCCGGGCTGACGATGGACTGTTCGAAGCCGTGCTCCTCGAAGACTTCCCAGGCATGGGTCAGCTCCGACAGCCAGAGACCGGTCCGATGTGAAGGGTCCTCGTAGCGACCGACATTGGTCACGACGTGCAGGATGCGCTGGGTCATGGGGGTCTCCTCGGGAGGGAGGCAGGAGGTCTGCGCTCCAGTCTCGCCTGCCCGGCGACCGGCCGCTCCTCGACCGGCGTGGACGACGAGGAGACTTCTTCCCCCTCGCCTGCTGCGCCGGATGACCTGCGGCCGGATCGATCCGGTGGGACGCTGGGCACTCAGCGGGAACGCCCCCGCCGGGCCAGCAAGAGATCCGCCTCGGCACGCCGGCGTGCTGCCGCCGATCGCCCCCGGCGGAACCACGCCGCCAGCAGGAGCAGAGCCGCGCCCACCGCCGCCACGAGCATGCCCAGCAGGAGAGCGGGCGCCACATCCGACGGCATGGCTCCATTCTCACAGGCGCGGATCGCGCCGCACAGGCATCTGCAGCCGCTGATGCGTCTGCGGCTCCTGCTATCGGCGACGAAGAATCCCTGGTCTCCGGGCCGACAAGCGGAAACCCCCGGTCTCCAGAGGGCTTCCGATGGCGGAGGCAAGCCTCCTCATCACCGGGACAACGAAGAAACCAGCGCACCTCCGAGACCCGGAAATACGCTGGCTCCTTGCTGCGCAGCGGAGGATAGGGGATTCGAACCCCTGAGAGCTTTCACTCAACCCGCTTTCCAAGCGAGCGCACTAGGCCACTATGCGAATCCTCCGCCGACGATCGTACCGGTGCCGGCCAGGAGCCCCGGAATCGGCCCCGCGGACACCGCTGGACCCCGGCACGTATGATGGGCTCAGCCCCTCGCGTGGCGGCACATCACCCAACTCCCCCAGGGCAGGAATGCAGCAAGGGTCAGTGGTCCCTGCCGGGTGCGCGAGGGGTCTTCACGTCTCCGGGCGCCACACCATGCCGATACTGTGCGGCGCCGAGGGCACGAAGCCGAGGGCCTCGTAGAGCCGTCGGCCCGGGGCATCGGCGAGCAGGGTCACATAGGCCTCGCGCGGAGCACGGGCAGCGATATCGTCCAGCAGCCATTGCACGACACGACGCCCCAGACCGCGGCGCTGGTACCGCGGGTCGGTGGCGATGTCGGCCAGATGGAAGTACCAGCCCCCGTCGCCGATCGTCCGCCCCATCGCGACCACGTCTCCCGACCCGGCATCGCGGACATGGCAGAAGGACCAGCTCGCGGTCAGCACCGGCGCCCCCTGGTCGGGGCGCTTGGGTGACAGGCCGGATGCGGCGCGCAGCCGCAGGTAGTCCTCCAGCGGAGGCGGGTGCGCGACGAGCTCGAGTCCATCGTCCATGCGTTCATCGTCTCAGCACCGACGCCGCACGGCGTCGCTCCCGCGCGCGACCGACCACCTAGACTGGCCGCGTGATCTTCCGACGCGTGGGGGACGGTCGGCCGTACCCGGAACACCAGCTGACCCAGAGCGACTGGGCGCAGATCTCGCCGACCCAGGTCCGCCTCGACGATCTCACCACCACCAAGAAGGAACTCGACCTCGCCACCCTCCTGGATGAGGACTCCACCTACTTCGGCGACCTGTTCGCCCATGTCGTGAGCTGGCGCGGCGAGCTATTCCTCGAGGACGGCCTGCACCGGGCCCTCCGTGCCGCCCTGCAACAGCGCACCATGCTGCACGCGCGCGTCTACACTCCCGGAGGCAAGAAGTCGTGAACCGGCTCCAGCAGTCCCTGGTCATCGTCGGCACCGCCGTCGTCTTCATCGGCGGCACCGCCCTCGGCACACGACTCCTGTTCGCCCCGACCGGGGCGGAGTCCGAGGACATCGCCACCTGCGAGACGCAGTCGATCGCGGCGGGCGATGCCGTCCGCAGCGGCATGATCACCGTCGATATCTTCAACGCCGGCGACACCGCCGGACTCGCCAACCGCGTCCGCATCAATCTCGAGGACCGCGGCTTCCTCGGCGGACGGATCGGCAACAGCGGCAGCGACGTCTCGCCTGCCAATGTCGCCATCCTCACCGACGACCCGGAGGACCCCACCGTTCAACTGGTGGCGAGCCAGTTCAACGGCGATGTCGAGTTCGCGACACCCGATATCGACACCGAGGACGCCGTCACCGTCATCCTCGGCAGCGGCTATCAGGATCTGCGGGCCGATGCGCCCACCGAGATCCAGGCCGGCCAGGACACCACCGTCTGCGTGCCGACCATCGACCTCGAGAATCCCGAGGGCTAAGACCCCGGCGCAGCCGAGCCAAGAGACCGACTCGAACCGCCCCCGGACGACGGTCCTGTCGACAGAGCCGCGACACGGCTCGCTCGATGACGGATGCGGTTCTGGAGCCGATGTCCGCTTACCCGACCCCGGGTCCGGTGAGCTGTCCCGCACCTGACCGCCCGCGGTACGGGACAGCTCACCGGGATGACCCGTGGATGCGGGGAGCACACGTTCCCGACGATCCTGCGATCGGTGGCGACGGTGGCGAGGGGATCATCCCCCCGCTTGTGCGGGGAGCAGCGGGACCGGCAGGCCCGATCGGACCGATGATCGAGGATCATCCCCGCTCCTGCGGGGATCACCTTGTTGGCCTGGGCAAATGCAGGCGGTCAACCGGTTTCGGCATCACTTTTCTACCACGCACACGACCACCGCGAAGGGGTGTGGATGAACGCAGAAAGTGTCGTCGGGATCACCTAGAGTAGGAACCATATCGAACACACGTTCGGTACGATGGTTCTTCTTGTGAGGGGGTGAGACCGATGGTGGCAGCGTTCAACGAACCAGCCCCGATGGTGGAGGAGTTGGCCGCGTTGCATCAGGCGGTCGATCGTCTCGACCCCCTCGTCCGGGGCGGGCTCACTCCTGGCGAGGCCCAACAGCTCACGGGTGAGGTGGGGCGGGTCAAGAACCGGCTCGATGCCCTCACCCTGCACGCCGCTCGGGTGATCCACGACAGTCGTCTCGCCAGGCGTCAGGGCGCCGCATCCACGGGTGACCTGCTCGGTCGTGACCTGGGGAATGACCGTGCGGCGGGGAATCGTCTGCTCGGGGTCGCCCGCGAGATGCCCGAAGAGTCGCTCACCGACCAGGCGCTATCGGCCGGTGACCTGACCCTGAATCAAGCCAGGATCATCACCGACGGACTCAAGAACCTCCCCACCGGCACCACCAGTGAGCAACGCACACTCGCCGAACAGACCCTCATCGAGGACGCCCACCAGTACACACCCAAAGACCTGAGGTCCCGCGCGGACCGGATCGCGGATCAGTGGGCCGACAAGACCGCCGTCGACCGGCACGAGTCCGACCTGCTCGCTCAGCGTGAGCAGCGGGCGTGGGAGCACACGCGACTGTCGATGTGGGCGAACGGGGACGGCACCACGTCGGGGCGGTTCACGATTCCCGACGCCCAAGCCGCCATGCTCAAAACCGTGCTGGATGCGTACGCGTCTCCACGCCGAGCCAGCTTGCTGGGGCGTGAACGCACCGACGAGTACGCCACCCGGGCCGGTCAAGGGTTCTGCGAGCTCATCGAACGGGTTCCGACCGATCGGCTGCCGAACCATGGCGGGAACAACGTCCTGGTCACCGTGAACATGAACCTGGCCGACCTGCAGAACCGAATCGAAGAGGCGGCACCGGGGACCATGGCTTCGGACGGCACCAGAATGAGTCCCGGGCAGACCAGACGGCTCGCCTGCGACGCCAAACTGTTGCCGCAGGTTTTCGGTGGTGACTCCGTTCCGTTAGACCTGGGTCGCGAGGAACGACTCTTCAGCCGGCATCAGCGGATCGCGATCACCAACCGAGACCACGGGTGCGCCGCACCTGGATGTGATCGACCGCCCGGATGGTGCGAAGCACACCACGGCGACCAGACCTGGGCTGATGGCGGAACCACCGACCTCAAAGACGCGATCTCGGTCTGCGCCGAACATCACCGCCAGATCCACACCGGCCACCTCCACTGCCGCCTCAACCCCGACGACGACACACCAGAATTCCGACAACCCGGTACCCGACAATGGAAACGCCACCACCGATGGCGACCTCCGAGAGAAACCTGAGACGCTAGGCCGGCCTCGGGGTCTCGCCGAGGACTCGGGCGAGACCCCGGATCGCGAACTCGTAGCCCTGGATCCCCGCTCCCACGATGACGCAGCTCGCGATATCGGAGACGAAGGAGTGGTGCCGGAACGGTTCGCGGGCATGCACATTCGACAGGTGCACCTCCGCGACCGGTAGCCCAACGCCGGTGAGCGCATCGCGCAGGACCACCGAGGTGTGGGTGAGCCCGCCGGGATTGATGACGATTCCGGCGCAGTCCGTGCGCGCCTCGTGGATCGCGTCGATCAGCACGCCCTCGTGATTGCTCTGGACGGCACGGAGCTCCAGGCCCTCCTCGGCGGCGACCCGCTCGGCGAGCGCCACGACATCGTCGAGGGTCTCGCGGCCGTAGATGTCCGGCTCACGTGTCCCCAGCAGATTGAGATTGGGACCGTTGACCAGCAGGAGTCGTTTCACGACCGCACTCCGTTCTGCCGCCGGGCGGCGAGACGTACCGGACCTGCGGGCACCACGATCATCGCGCCCGCCTCGTCTCGATCGTAGAGCAGTCCGGGCCGCCGCACGGTGCTGGCCGACCCCTGTGGATCATCGGCCACGCGGTCTCGCTGATGGTCGTTGCCCTGCTGACGCTCACCATCGGGTCGACCGGCCAAGGCCTCGGAAGGCTCGGCCGACGACGTGTCAGCCGAGCAGGATGCCGGGATTGAGAATGCCCGCCGGGTCGAGCTCCCGCTTGGCCCCGGCGAGGGCCGCGGCGAAGAGATCGGGACGCTGACGGTCGTACCAGGGCCGATGATCGCGACCGACCGCGTGATGGTGGGTGATCGTCCCGCCGGACGCACCGATGGCCTCGCTGACCGCGGCCTTGATCTCGTCCCACTGCTCGACCGTGCTGCCCCACCTGCCCGCGGCGTAGACGCCGAAGTAGGGCGCCGGTCCGTCGGGATAGACGTGCGTGAACCGGCAGGTGACGACGCCCGGCAGCCCCAGCGAGCGCATGGCCTCCTCCGCGGCGACGGTCACTCCCGCGCGCAATCCCTCATAGCGATCCCAGGTGCAGGCCGTCTCGAAGGTCTCGACGATCATCGATCGCGCCGCCAGTGCATCGCGCTGATAGGGCATGCGCAGGAAGGCCGAGCGCCAGGCATCGGATGCGCCGCTGCGCGCCACCGCATCGGCGCTGTCGGTGTAACGGGGCGGTTCGGCGAGGCTGCCTCCGTGGTCGCGGCAGAGCTCGACCGCACGCTCCATCCACGGGCCCAGCGGATGATCGGCGGACTCGAAGCCGAGCACGAGGATCGCCGACGAGGCGCCTGCATTGATGGCGGCCTCGACCGGGTCCAGGAAGCGGCAGTTCGCGGGGTCCAGGCCGGACTGGGCGATCGCGCGCACCGCCCGCACCCCGGCACTCTCATCGGCGAAGGACACCGTCGCGGCCGCGCGCCACCGCGGGCGCCGCCGGATCCGCATCCAGGCCCGTGTGACGATGCCGAGCGCGCCCTCCGATCCGAGGATCAGCCGATCGGGCGAGGGCCCCGCCCCCGAGCCCGGCAGCCGGCGCGACTCCATCACGCCGCTCGGTGTGATGGTGCGGATGGACTCGACGAGGTCGTCGATATGGGTCGGCCCGGTGGCGAAATGGCCGCCGGCACGGGTCGCGATCCATCCGCCGAGGGTCGAGAACTCGAAGGACTGCGGATAGAAGCGCAGCGTGTAGTCGTGGGGACGCAACTGCTCCTCCAAGGCCGGACCGAGCGCCCCGGCCTCGATCAGCGCGGCGTGGCTCGTGTGGTCGACCTCGAGCACTCGCGACATCGCCCCGAGGTCGAGGCTCACCACGCCGACCCCGGGGTCGAAACGCGGTTCCACGCCACCGACCACCGAGGTTCCGCCGCCGAAGGGCACCACATCGATGTCGGCATCGGAGCACCAGTCCAGCAGCGCGACCACGTCGTCCTCGCTCCGCGGCCTGGCGACGAGATCCGGCACATGCTCGACGGTGCCGAGCAGGCAGCGCACCACATCGCGGAAGGCCTGTCCGTGGGCGTGTGCCAACCGATCGACGTGGTCATCGGAACAGAGATGCGTGAGGCTCCGCGGAGCCTCGATCCGCGGAATCGGTGCCGAGATGGCGCGCGGATCCGGGGGCCCATGTGCCGTCAGGTCGGCACCCGGCAGGAGCTGGCCGACATTCGCCGCCAAGGTCTCCGCCTCGGACGCGGTCAACGCGTCCTCGGTCGTGCCCCATCCCCACCACGAGCGGCTCATCGCCCACCTCCTGAACTGACACATGAGTAAGTTACGTAGGCGTCAGTCCATCGTAGACTGGGCCCATGCGCAAGCCCCCTCCTCCACGCGCCGTCGGCACCAAGGGCGTCCCCCGCGCCGACCGGGAGGCCGAGATCCTCGACGCGGCCTGCCGCGAGTTCGGCGAGCAGGGTTACCGACATGCGTCCATCGCACGGATCGCCGCGAGCTGCGGGATCTCCCGGGCCCTGATCTACGAGTACTTCGGATCACGCGATGGGCTCCACGCCGCGTGCGCCCGGGCGATCGGCGAACCGCTGGTCGCCGCCGTCACCGCGGCGCAGACCAGCGCGGATCCCGATGAACGCGCGCAGTCCACGATCGCCGCGATCCTGGCCCGCCTGGAGGAACGCCGCTTCGACTGGCAGGTCATCTACGACCCGACACTTCCCCAGGACGCCGCGGGTCACGACCTCGTCCAGGGCTACCGCGCGGCACTCAACCGGCTGGGGGCCGAGGGGGTGCGGGCAGTCAGCGACACCACCGACGATCTGGACCTCAGCCTGCTCACCCAGCTCTGGTACGGCACCGTCACCTCGACCATCGCGTGGTGGCAACGCCATCCCGATGAGACCGCCGCCTCGCTCGCGGAGCGCTGGCAGCGTCTCCTCGGGTGACCGCTGCCTACCGGCCGAGCAGCTCGGCGATCGCGTCGGTGAAGGCTCCGGGCGGGGCAGGTCGGGGGTGGCCTCACCGCGGACGATCTGGACACCACCCTGCGCGTCCTACGGCACATGCGGATCGCCCTCGAGACGATCGAGGCCGAGACGCCTGCCTGAGCGCCCGGCGATCACGCCCCGGTCCGCGCACCGCATCGAGCGGCCTAAACTGAGCGAGTGAGTGCTGACGAGGGTCGCGGACGGGTCGCTCGCTGGATGCTCCCCGGAGGCAGTGAGCCCGACCCCCGGTTCACCCTCGCCAATGAGCGGACCTTTCTCGCCTGGATCCGCACCGCGCTCGCCTTCATCGCCGCCGGTGTCGCCCTCGAGGCCTTCGGCGGCGAGCTCTTCCACGATGGCGTCCGGCTGGTCGCCTCGCTGATGGCGGTGGCGATCGGACTGGTCATCGCCCTCACGTCGTTGTTCCGCTGGCGCCGCGTCGAGGCGAGCTTGCGGCACCACACGCCGCTCCCGTGGCCTGCCCTCCTGCCGCTGCTCGCCCTCGGCACCGCCCTCGCCGCCGGGGTCGTCATCGGCCTGGTCCTGACATGACCGAGCGAAGCGAGGGAGCCACGGGGGTCGTCATGGCGGCGGCCGCCTATCGTCTGGTCTTGCTGTGGCGGGCGCCGACATGACCGAGCGAAGCGAGGGAGCCACCGGGGTCGTCGCCGAGACCCAGCCCGAGCGCACCACCCTCGCCTGGTCGCGCACTGCCCTCGCCCTCCTGGTCGTGAGTGCGCTGTTCCTGCGCTGGCTGCCCTCGGCCGGGTGGATCGCCGCCCTTCCGGTGGCGATCAGCGGCCTCTTCGCCCTCGCGATCACCGCCACCCGTCGGGGCGGGCCGATCCCCCTCGGCGACACCGCCGCCGATCTCGCGGTGACGAGGATCGTGCTGACCTGCATCGCGACCGGCCTCCTGGCAGTCACCGCGATGGTCGCGGTCGTCGTGGTGGCCGCCTGAACGATTCCGCACCCGCGGGGAATGTGACATCATCGATGTCATGGTTCAGCCGCCTGCCCTCCGCGATGTCACCCACCGCGATGTCCTCGTCGGCGATGTACGCCTTCACATCGCCGAGGCCGGGGCCTCGAAGGACGGCCCGCCGCTCCTCCTCGTACACGGATGGCCGCAGCACTGGTGGATCTGGCGCGATGTGCTGCCCCGGCTCGCCGAGCATCATCACGTCATCGCCGTCGACCTGCGCGGCCACGGGTGGAGCGAGACCCCGGCCCCCGACGGCGGCGCCTATGACAAGCGCGTCATCGCCCAGGAGTTACTCGACCTGTGCGAGGTGCTCGAGCTGGACCGTCCCGTGCTCGTCGGGCACGACTGGGGCGGCTGGGTCTCGCTGCTCGCCGCCTCCCTCGCCCCGCAGCGGGTGCGCGGCGTGGTCGCCACCGCGATCCTCGCGCCCTGGGAGCCGATCCCCTGGCGCGATCTGTGGCGCTTCGGCTATCAGCTGGTCGCCGGCGGTCCCTGGGGCCAGCTGGCGCACCGGCGCTTCAAACAGCGTTTCCTGCGGCTCGTCTTCAAGCTGGGTGCCGGTGGCGGACGGCGCCTGACCACCGATGAGAAGAAGGTCTATCTGACGCGCTACCGCGATCCCGCGCGCGCCCGGGCGGGCGTGGCGATGTACCGCCAGTTCCTCCTCCACGAGCTGGCCGATCTGCGGCGCGGCCGGTACACCACGCGACCGCCGTCCGATCTGCCCGTGCTGATGCTGCCGGGGCGCGATGACGGCGTGCTCACCCCACGGCTGGTGCGCCGTGCCGCCGGCCCCTCCGTCGAGGTCCGCACGATCGACGGGGCCGGGCACTGGGTACCCGAGCAACGGCCGGACGCCCTCGCCGGGCAGATCGAGGAGTTCCTCACCTCCCTGGCAGACTGAAGCCGTGCCCTGGCTCGGTGTCTGGACTCCCCTCGCCCTGGTCATCGCGCTGTTCGCGGTCAGTGTCGTGCGAGAGCCGCGTCGCCTGCGCCCCGCCCTGTACCTGCTGATCGCCGTCCAGTTGGGCGTCCTGTCCGTCCTCGGCGATGTCCTCGACCTCGCCTCACGCTGGGGGGACGACCTCACCGCCGCCTGGATCCTGCTCGGACTGCTGCTCGTCGGCGTCGTGACCGTCAGCGTGCTCGGTGTCTTCCTGGTGGTGAACGGGGTGACGATGCTGCGGCGGGAGGGGCGCGGTGCGGCGACCCTCGTCTCGCTCGCACTCGGCCTCGCCATCGTCGGCTATGTCGTCCTCGCCGTGACCGCCGTGACCGGCACCGCCCCGCGGGCCATCGCGTGGGCCTTCTTCCTCGGTCTGCCGCTGCTCTATCTCGGATGGGTCTTCACGGCCTTCCTCCTCTACTCCTCGGTCTACCTCTGGTGGAACCGCCGCTGGGGAGGACCCGTCGATGCGGTCATCGCCCTCGGCGCCGGCCTCCGCCGCGGCGAGGAGGTCACACCCTTGCTCGCCTCACGGCTGGACCGGGCGCGCGCCGTCGCCGAGCGGTCGCGCTCGGCCGGACGCGATCCGGTCATCGTGGTGTCGGGAGGGCAGGGCCCCGATGAGCGGATCAGCGAGGCCGAGGCGATGGCGCGGTATCTCTCGATACAGGGCGTGCCCGAGGACGACCTGCTCCGTGAGGACGAGTCGACCACGACCGAGGAGAACCTCGCCTTCTCCGCTCGGATCCTCGCGGATCGCGCGCCGCGGCGGGTCGCGGTCGTGACGAACAACTATCACGCCTTCCGCGCCGCCACCCTGATGCGCGGGGCGGGCCTCCCCGGCTACGGCGTCGGGTCCCCCACCGCGCGTTACTTCTGGCCGAGTGCGACGGTCCGGGAGTATCTCGCCCTGCTGCGCGATCACCGCTGGGTCAACGGCATCATCCTCGTGGTGCTCTCGCTGCCGATGTTCTGGTCGATCGGCTACGCCCTGCTCGACATCGTCCGCGGGTGAGGTATCCCGCACCGCGCCTGGGGGACTGTCACGCACGTTCGGTCGTGACGTGCGGGATGACCCACCGCCCTCGGGGTCCGGTGCGATGATGGGGCGGTGAGCCTCGAGTCCTTCATCGCCGGTCTGCCGAAGGCCGAGCTGCACGTGCACCACGTCGGTTCCGCCTCGCCCCGGACGGTCGCCGAGCTGGCGGCACGGCACGCCGGAGACACCCCGGTGCCGGCCGATCCCGCTCTCCTCGCCGAGTACTTCACCTTCACCGACTTCGCACACTTCATCGAGGTCTACCTCTCGGTCGTCGATCTGCTGCGCACGCCCGAGGACATCTGGACCCTCACCTATGAGGTCGCCCGCGATCTCGTCGCCCAGAACGTGCGCTACGCCGAACTGACGATGACGCCGTACACCTCGATCGTGCGCGGCATCGCCGCCGAGGCCTATGTCGAGGCGATCGAGGACGCCCGCCGGGCCGCCGAACGAGATCTGGATCTGACCCTGCGCTGGTGCTTCGACATCCCCGGTGAGTCGGGCCTCGAGGCCGCCGATGTCACCCTCGACACCGCTCTGCGACTCCGACCCGAGGGGCTCGTCTCGTTCGGCCTGGGCGGTCCCGAGATCGGCGTGCCGCGACCCCAGTTCGCCCCGCACTTCGAGCAGGCGGTGGCCGCCGGACTCCACTCGGTCCCGCATGCGGGCGAGTCCACCGGGCCGGAGACGATCTGGGACGCGGTCCGGCACCTGCGCGCCGAGCGCATCGGTCACGGCATCGCCGCGGCCGACGATCCGGAGCTGCTCACCCACCTCGCCGAGCATGGGATCGTGCTGGAGGTCTGCCCCACCTCGAATGTCAGGACCCGGTCGACCCCGTCCCTGCGCGAGCATCCGCTGCCGGCGCTGGTCGCCGCGGGCGTCCCCGTCACGATCAACTCCGATGACCCGCCGATGTTCGGGACCACTCTGAACGACGAGTATGCGGTCGCCGCCGAGCTGCTCGGAGTGGAGCGCGAGGGCATCGTGGACCTCGCCGGTGCCGCCGTGCGGGCGAGCTTCGCCCCCGACGGGGTCCGATCACAGCTCCTGCGCGAGATCGACTCCTACGCAGGCTGATGGTTCCGCTGCGCCGATGCGCGCTGGTGGTCGCCGCGCTCGCCCTGGCGGCCTGCGGCGGGGAGGAGTCGGCCGCGGGTCCCTTGCCGGGCGGCGTGGTCGACTATCAGCTCGGCGGATCCTATGATCCCGAGGAGCGGGTGACGGTCGTGGTCCGCGATCGCACCGACGAGCCCGATCCGGCGCGCTACTCGATCTGCTACGTCAACGCCTTCCAGACCCAGCCGGACGAACGCGCGGCGATCGAGCGGGACCATCCCGAACTGCTGTTGACCGGGTCCGGCGGACCGGTGACCGACCCGGACTGGCCCGACGAGCAGCTATTCGACCTCTCCACACCCGAGCTCCGTGATCAGGTGCTGGAGCTCGTCGAACCCTGGATCGCCGGGTGCGCCGAGGACGGCTTCGACGCGATCGAGGCCGACAACCTGGACGCCTGGACCCGCGCCCAGGGCGGATACACGCGCGAGGATGCCGAGGCCTTCGCCCAGGACCTCACCGCATCGGCCCACGAGCACGGGCTCGCGATCGGCCAGAAGAATGCCGCCGAGCTCGACGGACCCTCCCTCGGCTTCGACTTCGCCGTCACCGAGGAATGTGCCGTCTTCGACGAGTGCGCCCGGTACGCCGAGCTCTACGACGAGGAGGTCATCGAGATCGAGTACACCGACAACGGGCGCGAGGCCTTCGCGCAGGCCTGCCGGGACCGCAGCGATGACCACCCGATCACCCTGCGCGACCGGGACCTGGTGACCGTCGACGACGAGGGGCACGTCTTCGAGGCCTGCTGAAGGTCAGCCGGCGATGGCCGCGCCGATCGAGCGCAGAGCGGCGAGGGCGGCGTCACGGCGATCGGGGCCGTTGGCGTCCCAGTGCGCGAGGGCGGCGTAGGCGATGCCCCCCGCCGGGGTCTCGATGATCCCGGTATCGGCCCGTACGCCGGGATCGGTGCCGGTCTTGGACCACAACCGCACCCCGCGGTCGGCCGCCTGATGGGCGAGCGGGTCGAGTCCGAAGGCGCCGCCGATCATCGACAGATCGGTGGTCGCGCCGATCCATCCCCGCACCCGGGCGCTCACGGCGGCGTCGATCACCTCCCCGCGGTGGAGTCGCGCCATCAGCTCGCTCAGCTCATCGGCGCGCCCTCGTGACAGGGCCACCGGATCGGCGGAGCGGCGCTCGTCGCGGACCCGGTCGAGCAGTGCGGAGTCGGCGAGGCCAAGTGCTCGCGTCGTCGCACCGATCGGCTCCAGCCCGAGACGACGGATGAGGACATTGGCGGCCAGGTTGTCGCTCACCGCGCCGATGAGGACGCACAGATCCTCAATGCACAGCACCGGCTGACGCAGGAACTGCCAGAGACCCGAGTCCCCGACCCGCTCGTCCAGGTCCCAGCCGAGGTCCTCGGCGGGGTCGAGCTCGCCTGCCTCGATGCGCCGAGCCGCCTCGATGAGCGCGAACAGCTTGCCGATGCTCGCGATCGGCACCACCTGGCCCGCGCCCTGTCCGGCGAGCACCCGGCCGGACCGGGCCTCGCGCAGACAGACCGACCAGGTGATACCGGAGGGCAGTGCCGGCAGCGTGATCGTCATCAAGTGACCGCCTTCTCGAATCGTGGCTCCATCGCCCAGAACGCACCCAGGGGCAGTCCGCGCAGGGCCTGGGCATCATCAGGGTGCAACTCCTTGCGACGGACGAGCTCGGTGAGGATCCGCCCGCGTTCCTCGAGCAGTTCCTCGCGCGTCCGCTCGGGCAGCGCAGTGAGCCGCTCCGCGAGCCGGCTGTAGCGATGGACCCAGATGCCGCCGGGGCGGGAGAAGAAGGTCTCGACGAGGACCAGGAGCAGCGCGCAGACCGACACCACACCCATGAGGACGAAGACGCCATCACCGAGGTCACCGCGCGTGTAGCGAACAGCCAACGCACCGCAGACGACCAGCGACAGCACGGCGATGACATAGGCGAGGTCGTTGCGACGCCGGCCCGCCCGCCACCACTGCGCCGCGAACATCGCCAGGCCGACGATGCCCAGCAACAGGCTGAGCGGCAGCAGGATGTCGCGACTCCCGCTGCCCATCGGATCGACGGCGGTCGAACTCGCGATACCGGGGATCCACCCCCCAGGCCCCACGGTCGCCATGGCACCGAAGACCGCGACCCCGCAGGTCACAGCGCCCATCTGGATCCGCTGCTGGCGCTGGAACCAGGAGCCGTACGACTCCGTGGTCATGCCGAGCCGGTGCTCGATCTCGCCGAAGGGCACCTTCCCGCCGAAACGGTGGTTGCGCGCCCAGTGCCGCGGTGTCTCGTCGTCGGTGTTCATCACCGCCCATTGTCGCGCGAAATCGGCCGCCGTCGCGTGCCCTCCTCGCTGACACCCGATGGTGAGCGTCCGGCCGGACTGACGTCCGGTCGTCGGTCAGCGCCAGCCGAGCGCGGGTGCCACGTGGGTGAGGATCGACTCCAGGACATGGGCGTTGTAGTCCACACCGAGCGTGTTCGGCACGGTCAGCAGGAGCGTGTCGGCCGCGGCGATGGCCTCGTCCTCGCGCAGCTGCTCCACGAGCGCATCGGGCTCGTCGGCGTAAGAGCGTCCGAAGATGGCACGCGTGTTCTCGTCGATCATGCCGATCTGATCCGAAGCATCGCGGTTGAGGCCGAAATAGGCGCGGTCGCGGTCGTCGACGAGCGCGAAGATGGAGCGGCTGACCGAGACGCGCGGCTCACGCTCGTGCCCAGCCTCCTTCCACGCCTCGCGATAGACATCGATCTGCTCGCGCTGCTGGACATGGAAGGGCTTGCCGTTCTCGTCGTCCTTGAGTGTCGAGGACTGCAAGTTCATGCCGAGCGCGGCGGCCCAGCGCGCCGTGCCGGTGGAGCCCGAACCCCACCAGATGCGCTCGCGCAGACCCTCCGAGTGCGGCTCGACCCGCAACAGGCCTGGAGGATTGGCGAACATCGGACGCGGATTGGGCTCGGCGAATCCTTGCCCGCCCAGCACCTGGAGCGCGACCTCGGTGTGCCGGCGAGCCATGTCCGCGTCGGTATCGCCTTCCGAGGGCTCGTACCCGAAATAGCGCCAGCCGTCGATCACCTGCTCCGGTGACCCGCGGGAGATGCCGAGCTGGAGCCGGCCGCCCGCGATGAGATCGGCAGCACCGGCCTCCTCGGCGAAGTAGAGAGGATTCTCATAGCGCATGTCGATGACCCCGGTGCCGATCTCGATCCGCGAGGTGCGGGCGCCGATCGCGGCGAGCAGCGGGAAGGGCGATCCGAGTTGGCGCGCGAAGTGGTGGACGCGGACGTAGGCGCCGTCGACGCCCAGGTCCTCGGCCGCCACGGCGAGCTCGATCGTCTGAGTGAGCGCGTCGGCTGCGGTCCGCACCTGCGATCCGGGGGCCGGCTGCCAGTGCCCGAAAGAGAGGAATCCGATCTTCTTCACTGTGAGGTCAACGTCCAGGCCTGCGGATCATTCCCCGGCCGCGACCGCCAGTCCGTCATTTCCGTTCGCCGAAGCGGAATTGGCTCCCGTACTGCCAGTCGCCGCCGTACGCCAGCCTCTTGCAGTTCACCGAGATGTACGCGTCGTGATACTGGCGGGCGTACTTGGTGTGCTGGACGTTGCTCTGATACAGGCAGGAGAAGTAGTTCTTCCCGTAGTAGTGCGTCCGTATCGTCCCCGCATTCGCTGCATTCGCCGAGCCCAGAACGAGCGTTCCGGCCGCGACGAGAGCGGCGATGACCAAGGTCAGCGGACGGCGGACTCTCATCGATTCCATACGACCAAACCAATCATCGGTGGCCTCGCGGGGCAACCGGAGCCGACGCGGGAGATGGACGGGTGCTGCCGGACGTCACCCCAGGACGCGGGCCATCTGGAGGACGGCGCGTTCGAGCAGCTCAGGGGTCGTGGCGTAGTTGAGGCGGGCATGGCGCTCGCCCCCGGGCCCGAAGGGCAGGCCGGAACTCAGCGCGACCCGTCCACGCTCCAGGATCGGCTCGGCAGGGTCCTCACCGAGGAGATCCCCGAAGTCGAGCCAGTCCAGATAACACCCCTCGCCGCCCGACCAGCCGACGGCGGGAAGGTGCTCGTCCAGCAGATCGCGCAGCAGCCGCCGGTTGTCCTCCAGGTCGCCCACCACCGCGTCGAGCCACGCATCCGCACCGGCGAAGGCGCGGTCTGGGCGATCAGGCCGAACTGGCTCGCGCCGAAGGTGACCACAGGAGGGATGGCGGCCAGCTCGTGGACCGCATCGGGGCCGGCGAGCAGCATGCCCGCCTTGAGGCCGGCGAGGTTGAAGGCCTTGGAGGCCGAGGTGGCGACGAAGCCGCGACCGCCGCCCTCCACCGTCAGGAAGGGGACGAAGCCGCGTGGCGCGAGCGGGGCGTGGATCTCGTCGACGATCAACCGCGCCTCCCGCTCGGCGGCGACCTGCGCGACGGCCTCGAGCTCGACGCGGGTGTGGACCGTGCCGGTCGGATTGTGCGGGCTGCACAGCAGATAGCACGCACCCGGCCCGAGCTCGGCGAGCACGCTGTCGAGGCGGTCCAGATCCAGGCGGCCATCGGCACCCAGGGGCGCGAGGGCGACGCGTCGTTCCGCCCATTCGACGACCTCGTAGAAGGGCGGATAGACCGGCGGGTTGAGCACGACGGGGGCACCGGGAGCGGTGGCCAGCCGGATGGCGGTCGCGAGCCCGGTCAGCACGTCGGCGAGCTCGACCCCGGCATCCTCCGCGACCGCCCACCCCCAGCGACGCCGGGCGAAGCCCGCGAAGGCGTCGAGACAATGGCCCACCACGCCGTAGCCGGCATCACCGCGGGTGACGAGATCCTGCAGCGCGTCGGTTACGACGGCCGCGGGTCGCGCGTCCATCTCGGCGATCCACAGCGGCAGGACATCCTCCGGGTACTGGGACCACTTCACGCTCGTGCGTCCCCGGAGCTCGGTTTCCGTCAGTTCTCGCAGCGGATGCATGGACCCATCTTCCCCTTCGGCGTCACGGCGCGCGGCGGCACCGGCTTCATCGGACCCCTTGACAGTGTGACCTGCCTCTCCTTTAGGATCGACCCGTATTGCGCAACCTATTCCGTATAACGAAACGAGGCAGTCGATGTCGAACCGCTTACGCGATCAGTTGGACGAGGACCTCGTCCTGGCCCCCGGCGTCTGGGACGGCCTGACCGCCGTCATCGCCGAACAAGCCGGCTTCTCCGCGCTGTGCGCCTCCGGCTTCGCCATCTCCGCGAGCCTCGGCTACCCGGATGCCGAGCTCTACACCATGACCGAGAACCTCCACGCCGTCCGAACGATCCGCGAGGCGAGCCCCCTCCCGCTCGTCGCCGATATCGACACCGGCTACGGCAACGCCGTCAACGCCGTGCGTACCGCACAGCGTTTCCTCGATGCCGGAGTCGAGGCCGTGTTCATGGAGGACCAGGAATCCCCCAAGCGCTGTCCGCTGACCACCGGCGCCACGCTTCCGCTGCTGGACGTCACCGCCGCCGCCGGCAAGATCCGCGCGGTGAAGGACACCGTCGGCACGGACATGCTCGTCATCGCCCGGACCGATGCCCGCGGCGACGACGCACTCCGCCGGGCCGTCGCCTATGTCGAGGCCGGCGCCGACCTGATCATGCCGGTCACCAAGACCTTCGACACCGTCGAGGAGTGGGCCGCGTGCCACGCCGAGGTCGGCGTGCCCCTGATGGCGACCCTGACCGCCTCGGCATGGACCGAGAAGGCGTTCACGCCGGAGGTCATGCGTGAGATCGGGGTCGGACTGGCCATCCTCCCGACACAACTCCTCATGGCGGTCGCGGGCGTCGCCGAACGCACACTGGGACGCCTGGCCCGCGACGAGGCACCGACGAAGGTCGGCGAGGACGAACGCGCGATGGCGCACCATCGCTTCGTCGATCTCATCGGGACAGCCGATGTCGAACGGCTCCAGCACACCTATCTCCCCGAGAGCGCCTGAGGAGGAGCCGTGCCGCAGACCATCGTCGAGAAGATCCTCGCCCGCACCGCCCGGCGCGACGAGGTGCACGCCGGGGAGAACCTCCCCTGCCGACCCGATCACATGATCGCCTACGACTTCCCCGGCTACACCGATGTGATGTTCCGTCAGATGCACGACGACTTCGGCATCACCGAGCTCGCCGAACCCGAGCGCTACCTGGTCTTCATCGACCACATGCTCACCCGAGGCGATCGGCGCGAGGAGGACGTCCACCGCGTCACCCGCGAGTGGTGCGACTACTACGGCATCACGCTGCACGAGGCCGACGGCATCGGCCATCAGGTCATGGCCGAGCGCAGCTACGCAGCACCCGGCCGGTTCCTCATCCACTTCGACGGTCATATCTCCGGCGCGGGCGCCTTCAACGCCCTCGGCTGGGGCGTGCGCCGCGATCTCCTCGAGGGATGGGTGAAGGGCGAGCTCTTCCTCGACATCCCCGCGACCACCCGCTTCGAGCTGGTCGGCGAGTTCCAGCCGGGCGTGGACAGCCGCGACCTGGTCCACGAGATCATCGCGCGTCTCGGCGCCGACGGCTGTGCGCACCAGGTGATGGAGTTCGGCGGACCCGGAGCTCGGACCATGAAGATCGACCATCGCCAGTCGCTGTGCGGCATGGCCATGTTCACCGGAGCCGTGTCGGCGATCTTCGAGCCCGATGAGCTGATGCTCGAGCACGTGGGCCGTCTCACCGACGGCCCCGTCGAGCCGGTCCGGCCCGATGCGGACGCGACCTATGCCGCTGTCCACACCATCGACCTGACGCAGTTGCGGCCGCGGGTCGTGACTCCCGGCTCCGCCCGCTCGGCCAATACGATGCACGCCGAGGATCTCGCGGACACGCGGGTCACGAAGGCGTTCATCGGGTCCTGCGCGAGCGGGCGGATCGAGGACATCCGCGCGGCCGCATCGGTCCTCGACGGCCGGACTGTCGCCCCGGGTGTCACGCTCAATGTCGTCCCGACCTCGCAGGCCGTGCACGATCAGGCCGAACGCGAGGGACTGCTCGACGTGCTGCGCGATGCCGGCGCACGGATCGCGCGGTCCAGCTGCGATTTCTGCTTCGGATACGAGCGACCCCTGGAACCCGAGGATGTCTGCATCTCCACCGGAGTGCTGAACATCTCCGGACGGATGGGCAGCACCGACGCGGGCATCTACATGGGCTCGGCGTTCACGGTCGCCGCGAGCGCCGTCAACGGCCGCATCAGCGCGGCGGAGGTGGCCCCTCGATGACGGGATACCCACCGCCTCCGGACATCATCGAGGGCCGGGTCGCCTGGGTCTTCGGCGACGACTTCGACATCGACCTCGTCATCGGGGTCGAGAACATCAAGACCTACGACGCCGATGAGCTGAGGGCCGTGACGATGACGGCCTACGATCCCACCTTCGTCGACCGCGTCCGCCCGGGCGACGTGATCGTGGGCGGCCGCAACTTCGGCTACGGGCACCCGCACTATCCGCCGATGGTCGCCCTGCGCAATCTGGGGATCGCCGCCGTGCTGGCCGAGTCCTTCTCGCCGGGCTTCTGGCGCGGTGAGACCTACAACGGGATGCCGCTGCTGACGGTCCCCCGGATCAGCACCTCGGTGCGGACCGGGGATCCCGTCGCCGTCGAATGGCGCACCGCCACCGTGCGGATCCTCCGCGCCGATGGCACACAGACGCTCACCGGGCCGCCCCCCAGCGATCGCGTCCGCCGCGTGATCAGCGCCGGCGGGTCGCTCAATCTCATGCTGGCCGAGCACCGACACGGAGAAGGATCATGACCGAAACGACCTCGTCCACCTCGACCGCGGCTCCCGCGGTATCGGCGTCCACCGCCCGCCGGGCCGCGATCGCCGGAGGTGTGGGAACGCTCATCGAGTACTACGACTTCAGCGTCTACGCGTTCCTCGCGCTGACGATCGGGCCGCTCTTCTTCCCCAGCGACCGTCCCGCGGTCTCGCTGCTGCTGACCCTCGCGGTCTTCGGTTCGGCCTATGTCATGCGCCCGCTGGGCGGGTGGTTCTTCGGGCGGCTCGGCGACCGGACGGGACGGCGCAAGGCGCTCGTGGTGACCGTGGTCGCCATGGGGGTGTGCTGTGCGCTGCTCGGCCTGCTGCCGACCTACGCTCAGGTCGGCATCCTCGCCCCCATCCTGCTGGTGCTCATCCGGCTCGCCCAGGGCTTCTCGGCCGGTGGCGAGATCGGCGGCGCGGCGACCTATATCGCCGAGTCGTCCCCGGCGGGGCGTCGCGGCATCTATGGCTCGCTCACGCCGATCGGCTCCACGCTCGGCTTCGCGGTCGCCGCGACCGTGGTCGGCCTGGTGTCCCAGCTGACGACCTCCGAGCAGATGTCGTCCTGGGGATGGCGGATCCCGTTCCTCGTGTCGATCCCCCTCGCCGCGCTCTGCCTCTGGGCGCGGGTCAAGCTGGAGGACACTCCCGAGTTCGAGGAGATGGCCGATCAGGCCGAGGTGGTCCGCAGCCCGCTCCTGCAGGTGGTGCGCGAGCACCCCGTCTCCGTCCTGCGCGTCATCGGCATCGCGATCGCCATGAACGGGACCGGGTACATCGGACTGACCTACTTCAACATCTATCTGGTGGACGTGGGCTTCGCCCAGCAGTCGGTGTACTGGACGTCCGCCATCGCGATCGCGCTGGCCTGCGCCTCCTTCCCGATCGCGGGCATGTTGACGGATCGCTTCGGACGCCGGCCGGTGCTGCTCGGGGCCTATGCGGCCTATCTCGTGATCGCCTGGCCGGCCTTCGCGATCATGGGCGCGACCGGAAGCCTCGTCGTGGTGGCCCTGGTCTACATCGTCTACATGATGTTCAACGGCCTGGCTCAGGTTCCGGCGTTCCCCCAGTTCACGGAGCTGTTCCCACGACAGGTCCGGTACACCGGTGTCGCCCTGGGCTTCAATATCGGCACCATCATCGCCGGTGGCAGTGCCCCGTATATCGCGGCTCAGCTGGTCGAGACGACCGGCAGCTCGATGGCGCCGGCGTACTGGGTGATGGCCGTCGCCGCCGTCGGCATCGTCACCGTCCTGACGATGCGCGAGACCGGAAAGTCCGCGCTGCCCAAGTGATGGCCCCGCGGAGTAGCGTCGCGGGCGGCCTCCGCC